>NCFI01000071.1 GCA_002281095.1 Thiotrichales bacterium 35-46-9
TTATAAATATCGTTTAGCGTTGTGCAGTTCCATTTTTTTGTTTCATTAAACTTCTGCAAAACGGCCTTGCGAATGGTTTCACGACACATATACATGGTGATGAAACCGGGAGTGAAAAATGAGCCATCTTTGTAGCCATTTATTTTTTCAAAAATCAACCCAAGCACTGAAGCGTTAATCAGCGTTTTATTATCTTCTTGAATTGCTTCTTTGCCTTCTGCGCCAAAATCATAAGCATCTAAAAACTCAAACAAGTATTGAAGCGTGGGAAGGTTGCCTGCTCGTTTTTTCCCTTGTTGGTCTTTAAGAACCGTGTGCGAAAAAATCGGGATAGTTTTATCGTCTCTTAGATTGCTGATAAATAAAGTAACTTGCTCCATTTCAGTTGGTTCAAAAAGCGACGAATTAAGATAGGGTACCATCTGAAAAGCCTGCTTGACATCTTCGTTTCTGTCTGAATATTGACGAGCCAACACCTGAAAAAATAAGCTATTCAGATCATCGTAGCTTTTTATTTTGTCGGGGTGAAGAAAGGAGTAACTTCGATCACCCTTATGATAGGTTATGAGTTGAGCTTCCAACAGCTTTAAAAATAAGATTCTGTTTATCCAAGTAATTGAAAGCTCAAGGGCAATATTAAAGAGTCGTTCTTCTTTTGAACTCCCAAATTGACTGGATTTTTCTAGTCTGCTTAGTTTCTCTAAACTATCTAGCTGAATTATGGCATCCTCAAGCATAGTTCCCGTATTTCGTTCACCATTTTGTTTGCGTTGAATAAGTTTTTTACTTCCTTCCTTGGTTTCAGTTAATCCAATAATATGCAATAATTCACTGTAGAATCGTTTATCTAGACTATTACTGTCGTTTGGGAAGGGTAGTTTTAAAAGATGCTCGGGGGAAAGAAGCTTAAATAAAGCAATGAGTGAGTTGTCATCTGCACTGTCGCTATTTCGTAACGGTTCTTGAAAGTCCTGTAAATTGAAATAAGTGAACTCAATATTGGAAATGATACCTTCGATAAATGGGGCAGCAATTTCTTTATAAAATACGTCCGTTGTTTTCTTGCTAGCTTCAAACTTTTCAAACTGACTAACAAGCGTCTTGTTTTTAGCAAAAAGTCTTTCAAATAAGTGTTCGTCGAAAACAAACCATTCATTTATATTGGTTACAATTAAATGTTTTATTTCAAGATTTTTTTGTGAAATTCGTTCACGTAAATAATACAATACCAACTCCTGAAAAGCTTTTTTGTTCAGCTTTTCAGTAGACACCATTTCGTTATTGTTAGTGGGTTTTTTTGCTTCAATAATGACGCCAACGCTACTAGTTGCTTTGTCTCCGTTATGGATTACAAGATCGTTGCGTCCTTTAGTATTGATAAAATGGTTGGGGTTGTAATATGTACTTTTGAGAAAATCAATAACAAGATTCTTATGAAACTCTTCAGATTCTGTGTTATTCATACTGTCGAGTAAACGAATGAGATTGGTCTTGAAACTTTCGATTTCTGTCCTACTCGGCTTTACTTTTAAAAAGGCTTTGTTCAGTGCTTTTCTTGGGAGCAACATATTCATTGGAATGGCTACACTATTTCTTTATGTTAATGTGCTAATGTTATCATTTTTCTGACGATCTGTGGCAAAAACGGCATCAGCACGGGTTCGTGGGTAACAAGAACCTACAACGGTAGGTTCTCTAATGTGTTTTTCGCTGAGAACTGAATCTTATTAACCGCATATTATGCGGCGATTATGTTGATTTTACGCCGCAAACAGCGCATACTGCGCCTATGAACACACCATTACTCTATATCTGGCAGCAGCCAGAATGGCCACACTGGCACTATAATCAAGGTCAATTACTGCCTTTACTCAGCAAAGTTGCTTATGCGCAAGGACTGCTCTTGGGTCGTGTGGCAGATATCGGCATGGGTCAGCGTAATCACACCAGCTTAGTGGTGCTAACCGATGATGTGGTCAAAACCAGTGCTATTGAAGGCGAGCGACTGGATGTAGCATCCGTAAGATCATCCATAGCGCGTCGTTTAGGGGTTGATATTGGTGCTTTGGCACCAGTTGATCGCCATATTGATGGCGTTGTTGATATGGTGCTGGATGCGACTCAGCACTATCAACAACCCTTAACTGAGGAGCGATTATGTGCTTGGCATGCCGCCTTGTTTCCGACGGGTTATTCTGGCATGAGTAAAATTCGCGTCGGTCAGTGGCGAGATGATGCTAAGGGTGCAATGCAAGTCATATCCGGTTCGATTAACAAGCCTAAGGTGCATTTTGAAGCACCACCGGCAAATGCCATTGCCGATGAAATGGCAACCTTTATTGCTTGGTTTAACCAAACCACGCCAGAGCCATTGATTGTTAAAGCTGCCTTGGCGCATTTGTGGTTTGTGACATTACACCCGTTTGATGATGGCAATGGTCGTATTGCGCGCGCTTTGGCTGATTTACTATTGGCACGTGCTGAGCATAGCGATCAGCGGTTTTACAGTTTGTCTGCACAAATACAGTCACAACGCAGTGCCTATTATCAGGTTCTGGAGGCAACCCAAAAAGGGACGATGGACGTGACGGCATGGCTGGTGTGGTTTTGTGAGAACTTACATGCAGCCATTGTGCAAGCACAATCGCGCATTGATGCTGTCCTGACTAAAGCGGGTTTTTGGCAGCTTTGGTCAGCGGTTGCTTTTAATGAGCGTCAGATCAAACTGATCAATCGGTTATTGGATGGTTTTGATGGCAAACTGACCACCAGTAAATGGGCAGCGATTGCGAAATGCTCACAAGATACGGCATTAAGAGACATCAACGAACTGATGAAGGTTGGCTTACTGCGTAAGCTGCCGCAAGCAGGGCGCAGCACAGGGTATGAATTAGTTTTATGATTGAGTGCTGATAGAATCAAGTGCTCGTTATAGTATAGATCCAACTATCAAATATCCCACCCTGATTATCAAGAGACACCCGCATGTTGCAGAGTAAAAAACTATGGTTATTACGTCACGGCGAACCTGAGGGTGGTGACGGACGTATTCGTGGTCAAACAGATGATCCGCTGACAGCCTATGGTTGGCAACAACTTGAAGCCGCAGTGCAGAATTTGGTTGTCGATTGTGTTTACACCTCGCCATTACAGCGCTGTTGTGCCTTTGCCGAGCAATATGCCCAAGCACAACAGCTGCCTTGCATTGTTGAACCACGTTTAATCGAAATGGGTATGGGATCATGGGAAGGGTTGGCAAAAAAGACAGTATTGGCAGGTACTATCGACTTGTGGCGATATGCTCAGTCACCACAAAGTCAGTTACCTACTGATGCTGAACCTTTTAGTGCGATTGAAGCGCGGGTTGAGGCTTGGTTGCAAGAGTTTCGCCAGTGTGATGCCGAGCGCTTACTGGTTGTGGCACATGCGGGGGTGATTCGCTTTATCCTTGCGGCCTTGCTGGACATGCCGATTGAGTCAGCGCTGCGCATTAAGTTACCTTTTGCGGCTTGTTTATCACTCACAGTGCAGTGGGATGAGTTTCGGATGCTAGGCCAATTGCACTGGCCAGCGTAACAGATGGTCAGCATAGGAATCACGCCTAATCTATTGTAATCTTTAGGGTAAAGTGAAGACGGGGCACTAAGAGCGCTAAGGTTGGTTTGCTCTTAATCCATTCATCAACAATCGCACGGGTGTACTTAGGATGAATTAGTTTTGTGATTGAGTGCTCATAGAATCAAGCGCTAGTCTAATTTGCCGCTTATCTGTTTAACCCGCTCCTGCAAATCCAATTGATTAATCATCGCTTTGCCCAGCCTTCTCAGCAATAGCCCAGTTGTTGTGGCTTCCGATCCTTTTTCGACCACTTTGCTTAACACACCTTGGCTGACTTTTTGCATACCGGCATCGACCAGCAGGTCTACGCCTTGTTGAATCACCATGTTTTCGATGGCAATTTTGAGTAGCTTGATGCTACCAAAAAAGCCGGGTCGGATGCCGTAAACTTGGGCAATATCACGCACCAACTTGGCACTGCGCCAGAGTAAAATCAGGCTATGTATCAGATTATTCGGGCTGAGTAAACTGATGCCAGCGCCTTGTAACATCGCTGGTTGAATGAGTGCTTCTGCTGCTTGTTTTAGAGGCTGACTGACCATGCGTTGGTAGAGTTCGAGCCGCTCAAAACCGGTATGATGTGCCTGCACTGTTTGCCAGAAAGCTTGGTGTAATCGTCTAGCCTGTTCGCTGTTTTGGTGCTGTTGGGTCAGTTGTTCTAGCCAATGGGTGACTGCTATTTTATCACCTTGAGTCAGCAGCGAGGTTAATTCCTGTGCCTCGTTAATCACACGATTAACACGACGGTAGGCTAGGGTTTCTTGTCCGACAAACCACAGTAACAATCCCACAAACAGCATATTCGTTACGAATAGCGCACTGGCTAAGAGCGGCAACTGCCCTAAGCTATTCAGCCAAGATTCGATACTGGTTACAACTAAGCCAAGCAACAGTGAACTGATACCGGTAATCAATAACCAGTTAATGGCGCGTTTGTACCAAGCTGTTTCGGCACGGGGTGTTTCAGTGGCGATAGGCTGAACAACGGGTTGATAACTGGGCAGATGATCAAAGTCATCGTCTATCACCTTATCGCGACTCTGAGGTTTTTGTGTGGTCATGATTCGTCCCCCATGATGCGATTCAGTAGTTGGTCAAGGTGCATGGTGTGAAAATCACTCGCTTGATGAATGAGTGGTGGTAAGCAGTGAATGAGCGGGTAAACGCCTTGCTCGTTCAGCTCATGAATGCGTTCAGGGATAGGATCGAATTCGACTTGATGCGTGTTGCCGTCTGGGTGTTTGTAGCGCAGGGCTTGCGGGTTGTCGGCGTCGGGTTTGGTGGCAACAAGTGCCGATAGTAATAGGTGATCAAATGCGATCTGTTGCGCACCGAGTTGTTGACTCGCTCCTTGGCTTACATGCTTGAGCAGCGATAATAGGCGCGGTTGTTGGCTTAAGGGAACTAAATCACATTTGCTGGCGACAAAAATGACCTGTTCGATACTGACGGGTTTATGCAGTTTTTCATACCAACGACGTTTACCGTAAATGAAACCGCTCATTAGCTGATTGAGTGATTCTTGCATTTCGGCAAGATAAGCACGTCCAAAGGCTAAGCCTTCAAATAAATCGAGCAACACAATTTGTTGTTGCGCACGTCGGAAATAGGTATCGCGTAAGGGTTTTACCCAAGCCTCTAGATAATCTTGGTAACGCTGTTGAAAGTGCAACAACCAAGGATGATTGGGTTGCGCCAATACCTTCGCTGGCAGTGGGCAGAATCGACCGATTAGATGAGCAGGATCGGGCGGTGTGAGTAATAGCGCTCCTGGTTGTAATCGACTGATACCGTCTGCCTTAGCCTGTTGTAAGTATTGTTGATAGCTGTGTACCAGATGATCGCTGTAAAGACTGCTAACGGGCAAATCAAAATCGAATCCATTGAGCATGGCTAACCAAGACTGTGCGTGGCTGAGCTGAGGTTCGCTGGTTTGTTGCGCCAGTACATGCGCCGACCAATCGCTATAGCTGAGATCTGCTAAGCTCAGGTCCATTAACCATTCACCGGGATAATCGTAGATGATAAAACGATGGATTTCGTCGCCTAACAGCCTTTGTTGCCACGCGTGCTGACGGGTTAAGGCAAGTTCTAAGGTGAATTGACTAATACGCGTGGTGGCTTGCGGCCATTTTCGTTGCTGAAGTTGCGCCAAGTTGGCGGCAAAATCAAAATTGGGCGCTTCATCACTTTCGACCAACCTAGCTGAAACCAAACGATTGGCTGGAATACGGGTGAGAAAAGGCAGACGATTTATCTCACCCGCTGGGTTGGCGTGTTCACTCAGTTGCGCCATTAAGCTGGTGAGTAAGGTCGATTTGCCACTGCGACTTAAACCAGTAATGATAATGTGGCGTTCACTGGTCAGTAGATTGGTAAGGTGTTTTTTCATCATTTCTGACCAGTGATTCGTGACTTAGAAAAGCACCATTTGCAACTTGCGACGACCTTCTTTCACCACATCGGGATGACTTTCACTGAGCATTTCAAATAAGCGGATCAATGCCTTTTTCGCTGCACCTTCATTCCAATCTTTATCGACCACCATGATTTGTAAAAACATTTCAATGGCATCACTAAACTGACGGTCGATAATCGCGTAAGCTGCCAGTTGATAAAGGGCTTCACTATTTTTAGGGTTCGCTTGTAGCTGCTGCGCTAATTCACCCGGCACGGGAGCAGCCAGCGCAATTTCAATAAAAGACAATAAAATGCCGATGGGTTTGCCTTCTTTAGAGCCTTTGGCGTCATCATTTAGTGCTTTGTAAAGTTCTAAGGCATCGTTCAGTTTGCCTTGTAAAATAAAGATGCTGACCAAATCTAGGTGGATTTTGTAGTTTTCGGGCGTAATGCTAGCGGCTTGTTTGAGTGCATCAATGGCAACATCAACCTGACCTTCCGCCAGTGCTTGTTTAGCGACCATGCGCAAATTATCGGCATCACTGGGGGTTATGTAAGGGTCTAGCATGGCACGAATCGCCGTTGCTGGCTGTGCGCCCATTTCCGTTTTAACGGCAACCCCATCTTTGAACAGCATAATGGTCGGTAGGCTACGGATGCCATATTGTTGTGCTAAGGCTTGTTGTTCGTCGCTATTGACCAAGGCCAAGACAAAAGCACCTGCGTACTCTACCGCCAGTTGCTCTAACACGGGTTTCAGTTGACGACAAGGCGCACACCAGCTGGCCCAAAAATCGACCAGTACCGGTTTTTGCGCTGACATGGCTAGAATTTCAGCAAAGTTTTCTTGTGTCGCTTCGATAATAAAAGGGCTATTGCTCATGATGAGTTAATTTCCTATAAGCTGTTTAAGTTCGTAAATTAAGGTTAAGGCTTCCCGTGGCGTCAAATTGTCCGCATCGACCGCCATGAGCTGAGATTTCACTTGTTCGGCCTGCGTATCACTGCTGAATAGGGCTAATTGTTGCACGGCTTCTTGCTGTTTTAATGGGGATGCGGCTAGCGGTTTTTCAAGGGGGTGATTACTGACTTCTAATTGCGTTAAGTGTTGTTGCGCTCTTTCCAGCACCGACTTTGGCATACCTGCCAGTGCGGCGACGGCAATACCATAGCTTTGATTAGCTGCTCCTTGAGCGATTTTGTGTAGAAAAATCACCTTGCCTTCATGTTGCATAGCACTAACGTGCGCATTGAAACAACGAGCATGGGTGTTTTCTAATTCAGTTAGTTCAAAATAGTGAGTGGCAAACAGACACAAGGCACCGAGGTTTGCGACCTGTTCACTAATGGCCCAAGCTAAAGAAAGACCATCATAGGTCGAAGTGCCACGTCCAATTTCGTCTAACAAAATCAGCGATTGTGGTGTTGCGTGATGCAGAATGTGGGCGGTTTCACTCATTTCGACCATAAAAGTCGAGCGACCGCTGGCAAGATCATCGCTGGCACCGATACGTGTGAAAATGCGGTCGATATGACCAATGCAAGCCGATTCCGCTGGCACAAAAGACCCCATGCAAGCCAAAATGACGATAATGGCCGTCTGTCGCATATAAGTCGATTTACCCCCCATGTTAGGGCCGGTAATGAGCATTAAGCTGCGGGACTGGCTGAGGTGGGCATCGTTGGCAATAAAAGGGGTGCGTAACGCACTTTCGATGACAGGATGACGGCCAGCAACAATATCAATGCGAGTTTGTTCCGTAAAGGTGGGACGATGCCATCGTGATTGTACCGCAACTTGCGCGAGGTTAGTTAACGCATCACAGTGTGCTAAGGCTTGGGCGATATGGGTCAGGGGTTCAAGTTGGTTGCTGACGGTTTGCATCAGCTCGGCATAAAGTTGACGCTCGCGCGCCAAGGCTTTTTCGTCGGCTTGTAGTACTTTAGCTTCATGAGCTTTGAGTTCAGGAGTAATGTAGCGTTCACTGTTTTTAATGGTTTGCCGACGTACATAGTCTTCGGGTAGGGGCGTGTCGTCGCTACGCGAAACTTCAATGTAGAAGCCATGCACGCGGTTGTAACCCACTTTCAGGTTACTAATACCCGTTCGCGCTTTTTCTCGTGCTTCTAGTTCTAATAAATAAGCACCACCATCTTGTTGTAAGTTGCGCCATTCATCGAGTTGGGCGTCAAAACCGCTGGCAAAAATGCCCCCATCGCGAACCAGTAGGGGTAGGTTTTCTGCTAAAGCGCGATGCAGATGTTGTTGTAGTTCTGGTAAGGGGGTGAGTTGTTGGCTGAGTTGAGTGAGTAATGCGCCAGAATGCGATGCCAATAACTTCTGTAACGCCGGTAACTTAGCCAAGGTCTGTTCAATTTGACGAAACTCTCTCGGTCGAATACTGCCCAGAGCAAGTCGCGTTAAGATACGTTCTACATCAAAACACTCAGCTAGCAGACGGTTGAGCTCATCTAGGTTAGTGCTGTCAGCGATCAGGCTTTCAATGGCATCTAAGCGTTGATTAATGGCATGAGCATGACGTAACGGCTGATGTAACCATCGACGCAATAGTCGGCTACCCATTGGCGTTTGACACTGGTCGATGGTCGAAAATAGCGTATAGTCTGTGCCACCAGACAGGTTAGTATCCAGTTCTAAGTTGCGTCGGGTAGTGCTATCAATGAGTAAATAATCGTTGAGTTGATAGCTTTTAAGAGCGTTAATATGTGTGAGTGATTGTTGTTGTGTATGTTGAGCGTAGCCTAAAGCCGCAGCGGCAGCACCAATGGCTAATGGACTATTTTCAAGACCAAAGGCATGTAGGTTTTGTACAGCAAAATGATCGCAGAGTTTGTTTTTAGCGGTTTGTGTTTCAAAATGCCAAGCAGGGTAGGGCGTGAAGTTGTGCTGGTTTTTCAGATTGTCGGGAATAACAAGGCTTTCTGGCCATAAGACTTCAGCGGGTTTGAGTCGATTCAGTTCATTATCCAATTGCGTTAAGCTGAGCTCGCTGGCTTCAAAGCGGTTGCTGCTCAATTCTAGTAAGGCTAGGCCAACGTGATTACCCTTGGGATAGAGAGACACCAGCAAGCACTCTTGTTTGTCATCCAACAGTGAATCATCGGTGAGCGTTCCTGCGGTGACAATACGCACCACTTTGCGCTCGACAATCCCTTTGCCTTGTCCCGGTTCACTCACTTGTTCAGCAATGGCAATAGATTGCCCAAGCTTGACCAAACGTATCAAGTAATTTTCTAGGGTGTGAACTGGCACACCCGCCATAGCAATGGCTTCACCCGCTGACTTGCCGCGATGGGTCAGGGTTAAGTCCAGTAGTTTCGCTGCTCGTACCGCATCGTCATAAAACAGCTCGTAAAAATCACCCATGCGGTAGAGCAACAACTTATCCGGATTCTCAGCTTTTAAGCGAAAATACTGTTGCATCATGGGGGTGTGTTGAGCAAGACTATCGGAAGTGGAGACCATAACATCCTAGCGTGATTGGGGCGAAAGTTAAGCGTTATTGTAGCAAAAAATGGGTGGGCTACGCGCTAGATGATTTCCAATCGCTTTGTGGGTTTGACTGGATTAGGGAAGTCTGAATAATGCGCATCGCTTTTTATTCAGACTTCCTATTTCTGTTTTTTGGTTGGTGGAAGGGCTTTAATCAATAGGTTATATGCATTTTTTGTGCATCCCTTCCCCCAAGCCCCTATCCCTTTGTATTTTGCAGAGCTTCCTTAGCTATTTAGGCCTTGACTTGTAGTGAAATAACGCATTACAATTAAGAAGTTTTGAATAACTAAGTTTAGAACAATTCCCTGATAGCTCAGTCGGTAGAGCGACGGACTGTTAATCCGCAGGTCCCTGGTTCGAGTCCAGGTCGGGGAGCCAAATT
>NCFI01000134.1 GCA_002281095.1 Thiotrichales bacterium 35-46-9
ATTAAAGTGGACAATACGATTGTGGGTTATGCATTGGAGTGGTTAGATCGAACCGTTGAAGAGACGGTTGTTGCGGAACTTTCGAATGTATTTGAAGGTATGAAACAGGGTAATTTTAATGGACGTATTACCTCGCCTGCTTTTGGTGTATATGATCGCATTAAGCAAAATGTAAATGAGTCCATGTCGGTCATTCAACATGCGTTAGATTCTATTAATGGTGTGATTGAAGCTCAGGCAACAGGCGACTTTACCAAGGCGCTACCATCGGGTACGTTTAAGGGGCAAATGCATGCGCTGAAAAATGCCATTAATTTCTCGGCCGAAAAAGTTAAGCAAGCCATTGCTCAAGCGGTAGTGTCATCATCGATTGTGCAAGAGCAGGCGGGTAATGTCGCGGATGGAGCGCATAGCCTTTCTAGTCGAGTGCAAGAGCAAGCGAGCGCCTTGCAAGAAACCAGTATGACCATGCAAGAAATGAAATCAACCGTTCAAGCCAATACCGAGCGTGCTGCCCAAGTAGCCAATTTGTCTGATCAAATGAAAGCGCAAGCAGGCTCAGGTATGGATGTGATGCAGCAAACCATTACCGCCATGCAATCTATTCAAGAAGCGAATAATCGTATTGTGGATATTGTGGCGATGATTGATAGCATTGCTTTCCAGACAAATCTACTGGCATTGAATGCAGCGGTTGAGGCGGCGCGTGCCGGTGAACATGGTCGTGGCTTCGCCGTCGTCGCCAGTGAGGTTCGTGCCTTAGCTCAGAAATCGGCTGATGCTGCACAGGATATTAAAGCCTTGATTGGTGATAGTGTTCAGCGCATCACTGCGGGTACGCGTTTGGCAGATAAATCGGGCGAAATGCTGAGCGAAATTACTTCATCTATTGAGAAAGTAGCGAACATGATGGGTGAAATTGCACGCACTTCAACAGAACAAAGCGTGGCCATTGGGCAGGTTTATCAGGCGATAGATGATATTGACCGTGTTACGCAAGAAAATGCAGCCTTAGTAGAGGAAACAACGGCAGCAGTTGCCCAGTTAAGCCAAGAAGCCGATGCGCTTATGGAAAATGTCCGTTTTTTCAATGTTGGACAAACGCAAGCGTTTCAGAAACCGCTGGCACCGAGTAAAGCACCACCCAAATTAGCTTTGCCCAGTCAAAGTAAGACTGCTACAACGCAAGCTTCAGCAACAGAATGGCAAGAATTCTAATGCATCCGCGTATTTTATTGGTTGAAGATCAACTGCTAATGCAGCAAGTAGAGCTGGCATTACTGGCAAAAGCGGGCTATAAAGCCGAGGTTGCAGCAACTGGTCAGGAAGCATTCAATAAAGCTAGTATGGGTGGTTTTGACTTAATTTTGATGGACGTTTGTTTGCCCGACATAGAGGGAACAGAAGTGACACAACGCCTGCGTGCCAAAGGCATCAATACTCCGATTGTGGCAATGACAGGTAATGATGATGAGCAAACCAGAGCTGAGTGTCGTCAGGCAGGGATGAATGGGTTTTTAGCCAAACCTATGGACTCTGATCAGTTTCGTGCCGTGATTGAAGCTTATTGTTAGTTGTCGGGTCTCAACTGGTTATAAACTTTTTTAACAAATAACTCAGGATGGGTTTTCTGCCATTCCTTAAGTTTAGCGACAGGGGTAACATGCCCAAGA
>NCFI01000072.1:0-9614 GCA_002281095.1 Thiotrichales bacterium 35-46-9
TATTGATATTGTTTACACACTCGACAGAAATGGTATTCAGGATAGTCCGAATTATTGGTTTCGTGATGGTAAAACGCGCACCGATTTTTCTAATCGCGGTAATGATCTCAGTCAACGTCCTTACTTTGTTATGGCAAAAAGCAAGCAAACGGTGGTGTTTACCGATCCTTACTTGTCGGTAACGGATCGAGTGTTGTGTTTGTCGGGAGCCATTCCAATTACCAATAGTGCTGGTGCGGTTTCGGGTTATTTGGTCATTGACTTAGATTTGGAAAAAACTGTCAGCTTCTTGATGGGTGACAGCTTGAGAACACGCTTTGAACCTTTCTTTAAAGCCGTTTACTCTACCATTGCGATTGGCTTGTTCTGTGTCGTTGGTATATTGCTGTACTCTGGCTTTTCTGAATTGTTGAAAATGTTGGAAGAGCCATCGCATATTGAATCAATACGACCATTCAGTTCGATTATTTTTATTACCTTGGGCTTAGCGATCTTTGACTTGGCGAAAACAACGCTGGAAGAAGAGGTGCTGATGCACAAAGATATTTTCCGTCATAGCTCAACGCGCAGAACCATTACGCGCTTTATGGCAGCGATTATGATTGCGGTATCGATTGAAGCCTTGTTGTTGATGTTTAAATCAGCGATTGGGGCGGGTGATTACCTCACCAGTGCTACTTGGATGATGCTTTCAGCGGTTGCCTTAATGGTCGGTCTAGGGCTTTATGTCTACTTAGGAGCTAAGGCAGAGAATCTATTAATGACGGTCAAACGTCATAAGTTAGGTCATTACTACGATGCGGATGAAACCGTTAATGAGCACCAACGCGGTAAGTCTTAGTTCAAAAATTAAATCAAGTTAGTGTTTGAGTCAGGGAGCCAGTTTGTTTACTATGCTGGCTGCCATCATGTTTCTAAATTAAGGTAAGCATTATGTCAGATGAAAAACCCGTTATTTCACTCGCTTCGCGTAAAGTGATTCGACGTCCTCCTCCTGCCATGTCGTCTGCAACAATGGATCACCATCAGTATCCGGTATTAGATGAGTCAGTGGATTTTATGGAAATTCGCCGCGCGACCATAGCACTAGCGGAAAATGGCTTGTGGGCAACTCCTGAGCTGGTTCGTATGTACGTGGGTAAAATGATGGATTTACCGACCGTAGCTGATGTCTTGAAAGAGTTGGAGTAACCGGCTTTATAATCAGCTACCCTGAACTAAGTACTTTTGGTGTCAGGATAGTCGGTTCGGCTTCACTTAACTGATGTGGGTAGTCAATGATATAGTGCAAGCCACGACTTTCTTTACGGCTCAGCGCTGAGCGGACAATTAGTTCAGCAACCAAGGCTAGATTACGTAATTCAATAAAGTCGGTATTCAAATAGTATTGTGCATAAAAATCTTCGATTTCTTCACGGATGACTAAAATCCGTTTTAGAGCGCGTTTGAGCCGTTCTTCCGTTCTGACAATACCAACAAAGTCCCACATAACTCGACGAATTTCATCCCAATCATGGGCAATGAGTACTTGCTCTGGGCTGGGATTGACTTGGCTTTCGTCCCAGTCGGGTAAGGTGGGTGGGGCAATGAGTTTGCCCTCGGCTTGGCGCATTAAGATGTCTTCATAAGCAGCGTTAGCGAATACCAGCCCTTCTAATAACGAATTACTGGCTAAACGATTAGCACCATGCAGACCGGTGTAGGCCACTTCACCGACCGCATAGAGTCCTTTTAAATCCGTTCGTGCGCGTAAGTCGGTGACGACACCACCGCAGGTGTAGTGGGTCGCTGGTACAATGGGAATAGGCTCTTTGGTAATATCAATACCCAAGCCTAAACAACGTTTGTAAATGGTAGGGAAGTGACTGGTTACAAAATCGGCATCTCGATGACTGATATCTAGCCACATATGATCACAGCCGAGTTTTTTCATTTCAGCATCAATGGCTCTGGCAACAATATCGCGTGGGGCAAGTTCGAGACGCTCATCATATTCGTGCATAAAGCGAGATCCATCGGGGCGCTTTAGGTAACCGCCTTCTCCACGTACTGCTTCTGAAATTAAAAAGGCACGTTCATTGGCATGATAGAGTACGGTTGGGTGAAATTGCATAAATTCCATATTGGCAACACGACAGCCAGCTCGCCAAGCCATAGCAATACCGTCACCCGTAGCTAAATCGGGATTGCTGGTGTAAAGATAGACTTTGCCAGCACCACCGGTGGCTAGTACCACGGCTGGCGAGGCAAGGGTAGAGATTTCGTCTGTAGCTTGATTCAGTGCGTAGACACCCACACAACGATTTTCGCGTTTAATCAGGTCAACAGCAGTATGGTGTTCTAATAATAAAATATTGGCGTGTTGTCTGATTTTCAGTGCTAAACTCAGCTGTACGGATTGACCGGTATGATCTGCTGCATGAATAATGCGTCGATGGCTATGACCACCCTCGCGCGTTAAATGAAAGGGAAATAAGTCACAATCCTGCTCGTCATCGGCCTGACAAGCGGTAAAGGGAACGGAAAGTTCAATCAGTTCTTCAATGGCTTGGCGGCCATGCGTAGCAGTAAAGCGAACCGCCGCCTCGTTGCAGAGTCCATCGCCAGCGATTAAGGTGTCTTGCACATGTTCTTCAATACTGTCGTTTGGATCTAGCACAGCGGCAATACCACCTTGTGCATAGAGGGTATTCGACTCCAGTAAGCCGCGCTTAGTGAGCAACGTCACTGGATGATGATCGGCTAATTTGAGGGCTAATGAAAGTCCGGCAATACCGCCACCAATGATTAAAATATTGTTGGAATGATGAAATTTTAACAAGCTGATGTACCGATTCCCTAGTATGAATGATGCTTTTATTCTAAGATACGAGCTTAGTTATTAACATAAGTAGTTCATATTACCATGACGTCGAGCCAAGATGAAATTAAAACCTGGGCAGTAGTAAAGGCAATTGAAGCAGATGGGCAATTATTGTTAGATGTTAGTGATGGCCAGTCTTCTGGCTGTCATTCGGGCGGCTGTGGTGCTGGTGGTTTGGGTTGTCAAACTAATGCTTTTGCTCGACTGTTAAAGCGAGCGCCTGCGTTGAAACTTAAATTGTCTCCAGATCAGTCTTTTCGTATTGGCGATGCCTTGCTCCTATCGCTATCACAACGCGCGTTGATTCGCGTTAGCCTGATGGCCTATGGCATGCCTTTGTTGGCGTTACTGGTCGGTATGGCTTTGGGGCAGTTCATTGCTGAAGATATAGGGGCTCTGGTGATTGGAGCTTTTTCACTCTTGTCGAGTTGGTATCTGATTGGTAAAATGAATGTGAGTTGTACGCCACAGGTGCATGACATAAAAAGATTGCCTGACTAAATAAGGGAAATAATATGTTGATGAAAAAACCTTTTTATCTGTTCGCGTTATTGTTATCTTGGTTGTGGTTTGTGCCGGTTGTGCATGCGCAATTGCCAGATTTTGTACCTTTGGTGGAAAAAAATGCACCGGCAGTGGTGAATATTTCAACGGCCTCTAAAGTGAAGCCGCAACGTCGCGCTGACTTGAATGGTATTCCTGAGGAGTTACTACGTCGTTTCTTTGGTGATGCTTTCCCTATACCACCAGGTCAGGGCGAAGTGCCGCGTGGGCGGGGTGATGATAATAAAAAAGAGATGCAGTCGTTAGGTACTGGCTTCATCATTTCTGCTGATGGTTACATTATTACCAACCATCATGTGATTGCGGATGCGGATGAAATTACCGTTCGTTTTAGTGATCGCAAAGAACTATCGGCCAAGGTGATTGGTAGTGATGAGCGAACCGATATTGCGTTACTTAAAGTTGAAGCTAAGGGCTTGCCGACAGTCACCTTAGGACAAACCAGTAAGCTCAAGGTAGGTGAGTGGGTGTTGGCGATTGGTTCTCCTTTTGGTTTTGAAGCAACCGTTACTCAGGGTATTGTTTCAGCGAAAGAGCGTACCTTGCCAGATGATACCTACGTGCCTTTTATTCAGAGCGATGTGGCTATTAATCCCGGTAACTCAGGTGGTCCCTTGTTTAACCTAGCGGGCGAAGTAGTGGGCATTAACTCACAAATTTATAGTCGCAGTGGCGGCTTTATGGGCTTATCATTCTCGATTCCGATTGAAGTGGCCATGAATACGGTTGATCAACTGAAACGTAATGGCAGGGTGATTAGAGGGTATTTGGGTGTCAATGTTCAGGAAGTGACTTCTGAATTGTCTGAGTCCTTTGGTATGGATAAACCAAAGGGCGCCTTGGTGACAGAAGTCTTTCCCGACACACCAGCAGCTAAAGCTGGCATTAAAGCAGGCGATATTGTCCTTTCCGTCAATGGTCGTGAAGTCAATAAATCGGGTAGTTTACCTCCGGTCATTGGTATGACGCCAGTAGGTCAGCCTGTGGATATTAAATTGTTACGCCAAGGTCGTTTGATGAATGTGACAGTGGTAATTGATGCCCTGCCAGACGATCAAAAGACAGCGAAGAATAACAAGCGTGGTGGAAGTAAAGAGCAGTCTGTCGGTAAAATCATTGAAGGCGCTCAGTTAATGCTACTGGATGATGCGAGCAAGCAAAAGCTCGGCATTGATTTTGGATTGCGAGTGGGTGCTGTTGATGAGGGTGCTTTCAGTCAAGCAGGCGTGCGTGAAGGCGATATACTGTTGGAGCTGAATTATGTGAGACTGGATACGGTGGAATCGGCACAATCTTTATTGCAAAAACTACCTAAGGGACAAAAAATTCCCATGCGTATTCTGCGAGGAAACCGCGCAATATTCTTGCCGATCGTCATTCAATAAGTTAAAGTAGCTGATTCTTAGTGGGGAGCCATGCTCCCCGTTTTTTGTTTGTTTAGCGGTTTTAGGTAAGTACTGAATAATTTGCTTCGCTTTTTATTCAGACTTTCTAGTTTTATTTGTTGGATGGTGGAAGGGTTTTCGATCAGGGTGTAACATATTACTTGTTTTTAACCCTTCCCCCATGCCCCCATCCCATTTATGTGTTATGGATGTTGCTTAGGTATTTTATGGCTCAAGAGTTGGATTTAATTCGTAATTTTTCGATTATCGCGCACATCGATCATGGCAAATCAACCTTAGCTGATCGCTTTATTCAGTTTTGTGGCGGTTTAACCGATCGAGAAATGTCGGCACAGGTGCTCGATTCGATGGATTTGGAACGTGAGCGCGGTATCACTATCAAAGCGGCCAGCGTTACCTTGCATTACAAGTCGGACAATGGAAAGACTTACGAATTAAATTTTATTGATACACCGGGTCACGTTGACTTCTCTTATGAAGTTTCTCGCTCTTTAGCGGCTTGTGAGGGCGCATTGCTGGTGGTGGATGCTTCACAAGGTGTTGAAGCGCAAACGGTTGCTAACTGTTATACCGCCATTGAGCAAGATTTGGAGGTCTTGCCTGTCTTAAATAAAATCGATTTACCTGCCGCCGATCCCGAGCGGGTTATTGCTGAAATTGAAGAAATTATTGGTATTGACGCCACCGAAGCCGTTCATGCCAGTGCTAAAGCTGGGGTGGGTATTAAAGAAACCTTGGAAGAAATTATTGCCAAAATTCCTGCCCCTCAAGGCAATCCTAATGGCCCTTTGAAGGCCTTGATTATTGACTCTTGGTACGATAATTACTTAGGCGTCGTTTCATTGGTACGTGTCATGGATGGTTCTATTCGTCCGAAAACCAAGATGAAAGTCATGTCGACAGGCGACGTGCATGAAGTTCACGAAGTGGGTGTCTTTACGCCAAAGCGTACCAAACGCGATGCTTTGTATACGGGTGAAGTTGGGTTTGTCATTGCTGGTTTGAAAGAAATTGATGGTGCGCCAGTTGGTGATACCCTTACTGATGCTGCTGATCCAGCTGACTCGCCCTTGCCTGGTTTTAAACCCGCACAACCGCGTGTATTTGCTGGTATTTTCCCGATCAGCTCTGAAGACTACGAAAACTTGCGCGAGTCTTTACGTAAGTTGCGCTTGAATGACGCTTCGCTCTTTTTTGAACCAGAAACTTCGACAGCATTAGGATTTGGTTTCCGTTGCGGTTTCTTGGGGCTATTGCACATGGAAATTATCCAGGAGCGTTTAGAGCGTGAGTTTAATTTAGACTTGATTACCACCGCACCAACGGTAGTCTATGAAGTGCTGACTACGCGTGATGAAGTGTTATTAGTAGATAATCCTGCCAAACTACCAGAGTTGGGTAGCATTAAAGAAATTCGTGAACCCATTATTCAAGCAAATTTGCTGTTGCCACAGGATTATGTCGGTGCGGTAATGGGGCTTTGTATGGAAAAACGCGGCGTACAAAAAAATATGGTGTACGCTGGTAATCAAGTACAGCTGCAAATGGAGTTGCCGCTCAATGAAGTGGTATTAGACTTTTTTGATCGTCTCAAATCTATTTCACGTGGTTATGCCTCAATGGATTATGAGTTCTTGCGTTTCCAAGCAGATGATTTAGTACGCATGGATATTATGGTGAATGGAGAAACAGTCGATGCACTGTCCATGATCGTTCACCGTAGCACAGCTCAATATCGTGGTCGCGATGTCATTGATCGCTTGAAAGAGTTGATCCCGCGTCAAATGTTTGAAGTACCTATCCAAGCGGCGATTGGTGCCAAAGTGATTGCGCGTACGAATATTAAAGCCATGCGTAAAGACGTGTTGGCGAAATGTTACGGTGGCGACGTTTCTCGTAAGAAAAAATTGCTAGAGAAACAGAAAGAGGGTAAGAAACGGATGAAAACCATCGGTAGCGTTGAAATTCCTCAAGAGGCTTTCTTGGCAATTTTACACGTTAATAAAGATAATTAAGAGGTTGGCTATTTCATGTTATTTGAAATTATTCTAACCCTTGCTGTTGTTATCGGCGGTATTCTGGCGGCCATAGATAAATGGGTACTTGAACCAAAACGTGCTAGTGATGCTCCTATGCCTGTGGTGATGGATTATGCGCGTTCGCTTTTCCCTGTGTTATTGATCGTGTTAGTGTTGCGTTCTTTCGTCGTCGAGCCATTCCGCATACCATCAGGTTCTATGTATCCGACTTTGCATATTGGTGATTTTATTTTAGTCAATAAAGCCAGTTACGGAATTAAGTTGCCTGTTGTTTACACAAAAGTGATTGACACTGGTGCGCCAGAACGTGGTGATGTGGTGGTCTTTCGTTATCCAGTCGAGCCAGATAAAGACTATATCAAACGCGTCATTGGCTTACCGGGTGATCGTATTAGTTACATCAACAAAACATTAATGATTAATGGTGAGTTGGTTAAGCAACAAGCAGTTGGTCGTTATGAAACTGAAGGCTCGGGTGCTGTGCTGAATGGTACATTGGAATTAACAGAGGCTTTATTAGGTGTCAGTCATAACATATTGATTGACAAAGATAGACCGTCATCTGATGTGATTGAAGCTGTTGTTCCAGAAGGGCATTATTTCATGGTTGGTGATAATCGCGATCACAGTTACGATAGTCGTTACTGGGGCTTTGTGCCTGAAGAGAATCTCAAAGGCAAGGCTTTCTTTATTTGGATGCATTTTGACGGTGGCGTGAATGGAGATCGTATCGGGAGATCCATTCAGTAATGAAAGTCGATGAGCTTCGTCAGCAAGAAGAGTGCATGCTGCGCATTGGGCATCAATTTAATAACCCAGACTTGCTTTGGCAAGCCTTAACCCATCGCAGCTATGCCAGTGCGCATAACGAGCGGTTGGAGTTTTTAGGTGATGGCATTCTCAATTTTTTAGCAGCAGAAGCGCTTTACGCTCGCTTTCCTAAACAGCCGGAAGGTGTACTCACACGGATGCGAGCGCGTTTGGTACGTGAAGAAACTTTGGCAGAGTTTGCTACAGAGTTACGTTTAGGCGATTGTCTCAAATTGGGTTCAGGTGAGTTAAAAAGTGGCGGTTTTCGCCGTGCGTCAACCATTGCCGATGCCTTTGAAGCGGTGATCGCTGCCATTTATTTAGATGCTGGCATGGAAGCAACACGGGATTTTGTCTTGCGTTATTTGTTGCCGCGTTTTGATACTCTGGAAGAAGTGGCAACGGAAAAAGATCCGAAGACGCGTCTACAAGAGTGGTGTCAAGCGCGCAATAAAGCCTTACCTCAGTACGAGCTGTTAAAACAGGCAGGTGAGGCGCATGCTTTGGTATTTACCGTGTCTTGCCAAGTTACCGGATTTTCACCCACACAGGCGACGGCGAACAGTCGTCGTAAAGCAGAACAAGCAGCGGCGTCACTGATGCTGGACGTTTGTGAGGAATAGCTCCATGATTGATTCAGCCTTTCGCTGCGGAACCATTGCCATTGTTGGACGCCCAAATGTGGGTAAATCCACGTTAATGAATGGCCTTATTGGTCAAAAAATTAGCATTACTTCGCCTAAACCACAAACAACGCGTCATCGTATTCACGGTATTTTGACGCTAGATGAGGCACAGTTAGTGTTTGTTGACACCCCAGGTATTCATCTGAATGGTGGTAAGGCACTGAATCGTGTCATGAACCGTACCGCTTCTAGTGCGTTAGAAGGGGTTGATGTGGTGATGATGTTGGTTGAAGCGGGGCGTTTTACCGATGAGGATGCGCGCGTTGCTCAGTTGATTGCTAATGTCAAAGTGCCTGTCGTTTTGGTCATCAATAAAGTCGATAAAATTCAGCCGCGAGAAAAACTGCTGCCCTACTTAGCAGAGCTGGGACAAAAGGTGACCTTTACTGAAAGTCTTCCTATTTCAGCTTACGATAAAAAACACACACAATTAGTGATTAATACGCTGATCAAACACCTACCAGAAGGTGAGGCTATGTTTGATGAAGATATGGTCACTGATGCTTCTTCACGCTTTTTAGCGGCTGAAATGGTGCGCGAAAAATTGATGCGGCGCTTGGAAAAAGAAATTCCTTACGGCTTAACTGTCGAAATCGAAAAGTATGAGGTAACCCCTGAGCGCGTTATCATTGATGCTTTGATTTTGGTGGAGCGTGAAGGTCAGAAGCGCATTGTCATCGGTGAAGGTGGCGGTATGTTGAAGCAAGTCGGTAGTGAAGCACGTCAAGATTTAATGCGAATGCTGGATAGCCGAGTTCACTTACAGTTATGGGTTAAGGTCAAAGATAACTGGTCGGATGATGAGCGTGCTTTGGCCAGCTTGGGTTATCAATAAGCGATAGCAGGGCTAATGCCATGTTGTTGCAAGATAGAGCTTATTTACTATTTGCTCGCGCTCAGGGTGAAACCAGCTTGTGGTTAAGTTTGCTCACTGAGCGTCATGGACGCGTGCAACTGACCTTTAAAGGTGGACAAAAAAAAAGCGCGTTATTACCGCCTTTTACTGAGTTAGCTATTGCTTGGCGCATGGGCAAGCAATCCGGTGGTTGGGTGAGTCAGTGTGAAGCGGTGAGTTATCAAACGCCTTTACAGGGTATGGCTAACTGGAGTGGACTTTATGCTAATGAACTTCTCCATCGAAGTTTATTGGTGGAGCAGCCCATAGCGCCTTTGTTTCATGCCTACGAGCAGCTTATTGGGCTACTGAGAACGGCTAGAAGCGATCGAGCACAGATGGCATGGGCGT
>NCFI01000072.1:9702-14175 GCA_002281095.1 Thiotrichales bacterium 35-46-9
AAATGGGTTATGGTTTGCCACAGCAAACGCATGAGTTTCATCCCTTACAGGCAGAAGCGCATTATCAGTGGCAAGCAGAAGGATGGCAGCAAAGTGAGGTGGGTATTCAAGGAGCAGAGTTGTTGGCACTGATAACTCAAGCACCTCAAGGAAAAGCCAGCCGAGCTTTGCGTGAATTTTTACAATGGCGTTTGCTTCAAGCAATGCCCAGTCAAGCCTTGTCGATGCGACAATGGTGGGAGCAATTACAATGATCGCACTTGGAATTAATATTGACCACGTTGCAACCTTGCGTCAAGCACGTGGAACGCGCTATCCAGATCCCGTTCATGCGGGTTTATTGGCCGAGCAGCATGGGGCGGATAGTCTTACATTACACATACGAGAAGACCGTCGTCATATTCAAGAGCGCGATTTAGCCCTACTCATGCCAACACATCAAACGAAAATCAACTTAGAAATGGCTGTGACAGAAGAAATGATTGCCATGGCGTTGAAGTATTTGCCGCAAGATGTCTGTTTGGTGCCTGAAAAACGCGAAGAGCTGACCACGGAAGGTGGTTTAGATGTTGTCGGGCAATTCGAGCGAGTAGCAGATGCCTGTCGTCGTTTGGGTGATGCAGGCATTCGCGTTTCTTTATTTATTGAAGCTGATGAAGCACAAATCCGAGCTTCTAAGGATGCTGGTGCACCGGTAGTGGAATTGCATACAGGACACTATGCAGAACTGACTGGAGAAGCACAGTTAGCTGAATTAGTTAAAATCAGTGCCGGTGCAACACTGGCTGCGAGCATAGGCTTGGCGGTTAATGGTGGTCATGGTTTGCATTACCATAATGTGCAAGCCATTGCCGCTATTCCAGAAATGGAAGAGTTGAATATTGGTCATGCCATCATTAGTGAAGCGATTTTTAAAGGCTTGCCTGTTGCGGTGCGTGAAATGAAAACGCTTATGTTGGCTGCGCGAGGCTAACTTCATGGCCGTGCTGGGTATAGGCGTGGATTTGTTGTGTGTAGCCAGAATGGAAGCGACTTGGCAACGTCATGGTAAACGACTGGCAGAGCGCATTTTACATGTGGATGAATTAGCCCAATTACCTGAAGGCGCAAAGATAGGGCGTTGGTTAGCCAAGCGCTGGGCGGTGAAAGAGGCCGCTGCCAAGGCTCTAGGTACTGGGTTTCAGCAGTCGGTGCGTTTTACTGACTTTTGCTACCAGCACGATGCGTTAGGTAAGCCTTTGTTAAGCCTATCGGGGCAAGCAGCGGTGATTGCGCAACAGACACAACGTCATGTCTGGCATGTTAGTGTTAGCGATGAGAAAGATCATGTGATCGCTATGGTCATAGCTGAAAGTGGTTGAATGGATGCTATGAGTTCAAGAGGAAAAATAAACAATGAGTGATACTCCAGTAATAAAACCTGTACATCCGATGCGTTTAGCCATGCACCAAGTATGGCAGTTGAGATCAGCCAATACAGGAGAGATAACGGCTGAGAATGTGGGGCGCTCTATGGCATTCATACCACTATCGGCTTTATTGCTGGGTTTATTGCTAGCGACGATTGCTTGGTTCTTTAGTGGCTTTCAAGCAGAGATCAGTGCTGCCTTAGTGCTCATTGTTTGGGCTAAACTGAGTGGTGCCAGCACATTAGATAGCCTAGCACAAATAGCTGATGCCGCTTTGAGTAAGGAGCCGGAAGCCTTACAACAGCTTAAATCAAACAACCGCTTAGCTTTGGGTAGCATGGGTATTGTCGTTTTGGTGCTGACCTTGATTTTGAAGTGGTCATTATTAGTAACGCTCATCCGTGCCGAGTGGTGGACGGTGATTGTCTTGATGCCAATGGTCGGCTGGGTATTCGCGCAAATGGTCATGACGGGTTCTCGTTGGGTCAATCGTCACGACAGTCTTCCTGAAGGTTGGCGTGAAAAAGTTGAATTAAGCTGGTTATGGCCACAATGGTTATTGTTACTAATGGCATTGGCCTTAGCCTCTGGTTGGACACTAACCTTACTGATTTTGAGTACTTGGATGTACATCGTTTGGTGGCGTAAAAAAATTGGTGGTATTAGTTACGTCATTTCACTTGCTTGGGTAGAACTAAGTGAACTGCTCTGGTTGATCGGTTTAGTTTGGTTATTGTTACCGAGTTAATCCAATGGCAAAAAAGATTGCCATTTCCAGTAAAGTGCCCATAGGCTAGCATACTCCAAGGGTGATTCTTGCATTAGGGTGTGTGCCTGTTTTAGTCGCTGTTCCGCTTGCTTAACCAGCAGAGGCTGTCTTGATTGCAGACAAGCCTCTATCCAGATACTGGTTGGCGAGATGAGGGCGGTATCGGCAAAAGCAGCTTCTCTGGGCAGTGAAAAGTCACCAATGGCAGCTTGAGCAATAAAACCAGCATCGGTTACAAATAACGTTTTACTGCGTTGCAAGAGGGCGATGGACAGCTCAGTGGCATCGACATCGCCAGTGATGATGGCATAGTCGATGAGTCCTTTAGCGGCGAAAGCATAGCCTTCAAAATCTGCTTCGGCCAGTATTTTGTTGCCATAGTTTCCCTGCGATAGTTTTCCATCTTGCCAAGATTGCCTAATAAAGTTGACCAGTTTGGTTGTGATGGACTTAAGTTGTGGCTGATTTTTGAGCTGTTGAGATAGCAGTGATAGCATTAAGCCATTGTAACTCACTAAGCGTTTGCGATCGGTATCGATGCTGACGGATGCACGAGCCTGCTGTAAACGCTCGTAAATAGCCTGTCGCGGCTTATCAGTTCTAGAATGGTCGCCCCAGATTGGCAGATAGCCAGCATCAAAGCTAGGCGGATAAGCTAGTTGCCAGTCTTGATTGACCAAAGCAAGTTCTGCTGGTGATAGTTTTTGGCGAAGTTGTGCAAGCGTCCATAAATAATGCCCACCTTCATGCCCCTGTTTATCTAGTGCTGAAAGGCTGGTAAAAAATGCGCCGTTGTGTGCATCGTATAGGTAGGTCAGCATAAAATTGAGCGTCTGTTCAGCAATCATGCTCCATTCAGTGGAGCTTTCTCTTTGTGCTAATTGGCTATAAAGCTGCCATAGCTGTGCATTATCAACGAGCATTTTTTCAAAGTGTGGGATTCTCCATTCACTATCGACCGTATAACGAAAAAAACCGCCATTGACAGAGTCGTATAAACCATTATTGGTCATTTGAGATAAGGTGTGATTAAGCCATGCTGTCAGTTCAGGTTCGGGGGCGTAGCTTAGATAATGAGCAATCGCTTGTAGTTGCGGGGTTTGCGGGAATTTACGAGTGCCAATAAAACCACCGTTCAAATGGTCAATTTGAGATAAGGCAGACTGAGCGAACCCTAACGAATTGGGTTTATTGATGAGTTTATTTTGGCTTAATTGAGACGGTGAAACCATGTTGGTTGATGTTATTGCCGAGGTAGTCCGTTGATTGGCTGCTAGTCGAGCGGTTAATAATGGCGCATCTAAATAAACATGAGCATCAAAAGGTCGAGCATCGGGTGTTAAGTAAATATTGAGTGGCCAACCCGCAACGCCAATACGTGATTTAGCATAACTGAGCATGGCTTGATCGAGTCCGGGCTCTAATTCACGGTCAATTTTAATGGGAATATATAATTCATTTAGTAGGTCGGCTACGGCATCGTTTTGGTAGCTTTCTTGTTGCATAACATGACACCAATGGCAGGCATAATAACCAATCGACAAGAGTATTGGCTTTCGTTGTTGTTTTGCCAACGCTAGGGATGCGGGACTCCAGGTTTGCCAGTGCACCTTGTCCTTAGCATGTTGTTGTAGGTAAGGCGAGGGGGCATGAGTCATTTGATTGACTAAAGGAGCAGCTACTGATGCCACTATTGGGCTTAATGCGAATAGGATAGTGATTGTCACTAAGTATTTCATGTCTTAGAACTCCCGATAACTGATGACAAGCTGTGACGGTAAAGCTATGCTAATATGAATCACCAGTCAACGATCGAGATCATACTATGAAAACTGCAGTTACCCTAATTGGTTTGATGTTTTCGCTATTGACTATTTCGTCAGCCAAATCGGATGTGATCATATCCGGCATTGTGCAGACAGTGCTCAGTGGCGATCAAATGATCATTACTCATCCAGACTTGGGTCAGCGGGCTATTCGTTTAGCGCAAATTGATGCGCCAGAATTGGCATTGTCTGCTTGTAAGGCACAACCTTGGGCTGACGTTTCACAAAAAGCTTTAAGTCAACAGTTGCTGGGAATGAGCGTGCAAGCCAGTTGTTTAGAGCGACTCGATAGTGAAGGCTTTGCTGTGTGTCAAGTTGTCGTTGACGGAGAAAACATCAATCAATGGATGTTGTCACAAGGTCATGCTTGGTTTGATCGCTCTTTAGGCAACAATATTTGGTTACAGCAGCTTGAACAAGAAGCCAAGCGTAAACGGCAAGGATTGTGGGGTAATGCTGCTAGCGCTAT
>NCFI01000135.1 GCA_002281095.1 Thiotrichales bacterium 35-46-9
CATTTTTAATACGACTATTGTCAATCAACTCCTGTCCCTTAAGCACACCACCTAATAGCAAGCCAATAATGACTAATACAATAGCCATTTCAACCAAGGTAAAGCCTTTCTGTTGTTTCATCACGTCATTTCATCCTTTGTCAGTTAAATTTATTAAACAGTTAAGCACTGTTTATGGTTCTATTATGTATCAGTGTGCTTAAAAAAAAAAGCACTTCGCCACTAATTTAAAGAAAATGTCGCCATACTAACGTAAAGTGAAAAAACGAAGCCCCAGCAAGCTGGGGCTTCGTTCATGACAGTTGACAGCTGTTGAACTTACTTGATCAACACTTCAATTTTAGCTTTATTTTTAATGCTATTACCCACCGCTTCAAGCTCTGCATCGGCAAAAACTTGCACTGCTGCACCCTTTAAGTCATCAGCAACTTTCACTAATTTCGCTTCATCGGTACGTACCGCAGAAACACGAATAAGCACCGTATCTCCTGTTGATAATTGATGTGATACCCATGAAATTTGATCTTTGGCAGGCTTAGGTGCTTTAAATCCGGCCGAAAGAATTTCAGGCAACACTTGATCAAAGTTGCGCGTCATCCATTGACTCGACTTCCACTCGATACCTTCTTTAACCAGTGCTTCAGGCGCTTTGGTCGACGCTTTCGCCTCAGCTAACACTGTTTTCGCCAATTCAGCTGCTTGAGCAAAAGCAGCCTGACGTTGCAACAGAGAGCGAATTTCATCACTGACTTCCGCTAAAGGCTTATCACGACTTTCTTGATATTGATTGACACGAACTACCATTGAATCGCCCATCTGCACATCAACCACGGCGCTATTCAATTTATCTTTCACAACCTTAGATGAAAAACTAGCCTCAATCACTTGTGGTGCAGCAAAGACACCCTCACCGCCCTCAGCCGTCATCAATGGACTGGTTTGAATGGTTAGTCCTAACTTTTCTGCTGCTGGCTTCAAGCTATCATCTTGCTCAAAGGTCAGTGTCTTTAATTGTTCTAACTTAGCGTTATACTCTTTTGACGCCAGTTCAATTTTCAGCTCTTGCGCAAGTAATTCTTTGACTTCAGCAAAACTTGGCGTCTTAGCTGCTTCTACTGCCACTAACTGTAATAAATGATAACCGTAGCTTGTCTTAACGATTTCAGACAAATCACCTGCTTTAGTTAACGCAAAAGCAGCCGCTTCGAATTCAGGCACCATGTCGCCACGTTGGAAAAAACCCAACTCTCCACCACGATCGGCACTACCTGGATCTTCTGAATGGGTTTTCGCCAGCTCAGCAAAATCAGCTCCCTGTTTAATTTGTGCTAATAAACCTTCGACTTTCGCTTTAGCCGCTTCTGTCGCTGTTGCGTCCGCTTCTTGTGGCGACATAATTAAGATGTGACGCACATTACGTTTTTCAGGCAGTTGAATTTTTTCTGGATGATCTTTGTAATAGGCTTGCAATTGCTCGTCATTTACTTTAACTGTCTTTGCCAACTCTTCAACTGACAAACGAATATAATCAACACTTACTTGCTCTGGGGACTTAAAACGAGCCATGTTTTGCTCGTAGTAAGCCTTGATTTGCGCCTCAGTTACCGAT
>NCFI01000073.1 GCA_002281095.1 Thiotrichales bacterium 35-46-9
GAAACGAGCGTAAGTGCTTGTGAATGATGGGATTATGTGGGATTCAATAGGGATAAAATGGAATAATATTTTTAGATAATGGTGCCCGGGGCCGGAATCGAACCGGCACGCCTTTTTTGAGGCGGCAGATTTTAAGTCTGCTGTGTCTACCTGTTTCACCACCCGGGCAAATTTTGAACTTCATTTTTGGAGGCCGGACCCGGAATCGAACCGAGATTCATTGATTTGCAATCAAGTGTATAACCACTCTACCATCCGGCCCATCTTGGAGCGGGATAAGAGACTCGAACTCTCGACCCTAACCTTGGCAAGGTTATGCTCTACCAACTGAGCTAATCCCGCATCAAAATGAAGTCTCTATTATGAAGGATGGAGCGCTTTTAGTCAAGGCTTTCATCGTTATTTTCTTCATAATCCTCACTGTTATTCGGCGTTGACGATTGTGTCGGATCGTGTAACGCCTTGAGCATCTTGAATAACAGTCGTGCATGCTTAGGGGCTTTGCTTTGTTCTTTTTCCAGTCGTGCCAAACGAATCGTCTGTCTAAATTCTTGGCGATCGGCATGCGGGAAAACTTCCAATAAATCACCCAAGACGACATCGCCTTCCGCAATTAAGCGGTCACGCCATTGTTCACATCGGTGATGCATGGCCACAGCCTGTTTCGAATCACCATGCACCAATCCTAAAGTCACTTCAATTTGTTCCGCCCAACCTTCTTGACGAATGCGCTTACCTAGATAATTACGCTGGCGGCGATAACCAGGCCCAAAGCTCATTTTTTTCATCATCGCTAAACCAGCTAAAAAGTCTTCATCGAAAAAGACAAACTTTTTTAACTGATCCTTACTCAGTTCAAGTAATTCAGGTACTAAGTCGGTTTGCGCTTTCGCTTCTCGTTTTTGGGCAGAGCGACTGGGACGGTCGTCACCATAAAATTCATCATCAGATAGAGAGGTGTCGTTACTAGCATGCTTTTTCATGGGGCTACTCGCGATAAAATGTGTTCCTGACGGGCAAAACGCTCAGCATTGGCTACCACATCAGGAATGGAAATACCTTCGTGCCAATTGGCTCGGGTAACTAAATTGGGACAATCTTGTGCTAACGCCTGACGAATTTGAGCCACTTTTTCTAAATGACCCAACTTATATTGCGCAATGGCATGCGGCCAAAGTTTGACTTGACTCATTTCAGGTTGTCCCTGAATACCCAACAGTGGGGTTAGATCTTTCAGCACTTGATCAATTAAGGTTTGCTCATCACGCGTTGCCACCAAGGGATTACGGCTACCACCAATAAAACAACTTAGTAATACCTTACCTTCTGGCGCACGCTGCGGGAAAATACTGGTGGAAAAAATCGCTCCCAGTGTTTGAATACCCAAACTGCGTGGAATCAACACGCCAAAGCCATCGAGCGCATGTGTTATTTGCTTGCGATCAAAACCCAAAGCAACCACCGCTAAGGGTGGCGATTCAATCGACTGCAACAGTTTGGTTGCCGTGGGAGACAGAGGCGCAAGTAACTTAGCGGCATCGGGCGCGTCCAGCGTCATGATCACTTTATTGGCTAACAATGTCTGACCGCTATCGGTAGTCACTTGCCAGCCTTGCTCGGTCTTTGTTAAGGCTGAAACCCTTGCCGAGCACTGTACCGAATCAGCCAATGCTTGTGCCAATGCCTTAGGTAGTGTGAACATGCCTTTCTGGAAGCTAATCATATGATTGGACGGCACATAACGCCCCGCTGCTCGGTCTTGCTTGCGTGCTTTCATGCGCGCCAGCATGCCTTTAAACAAGGAGCCG
The DNA here is from genome assembly GCA_002281095.1 of Thiotrichales bacterium 35-46-9. Taxonomy (GTDB): domain Bacteria; phylum Pseudomonadota; class Gammaproteobacteria; order Thiomicrospirales; family Thiomicrospiraceae. The sequence goes on from NCFI01000073.1 coordinate 1,809, forward strand.
TGATCTTTTTCCATTAACCAGACTTTATGAAAGGCGGCTTGAACGGACAGCTTATCGGGATTACCAGCAAAAATACCCGACACAAAAGGATCAATAACCCAATCGCGCCATTCTTTACCTAAACGACGTGTTATAAAATCACCAATCGATTCTTCGCCAACACCCCGACCACGAAAGGGTTCCCACAATAAGCTTAACTTCGAAAGCGGACTGATCAAAGGGGTTTTAAGTAGCGCACCGATCGACAAGGGCAAAGCCCACAATTGTCCACCTCGCACCACAAAACGATTTTTCGCTTGATCGTTGGCAACAACGACTTGGTCACGTAAGCCAAGGCTATCAATCAGTTCATCTAAAGGTTGCGACGACAGCAAGCCAGAATTAGCGCCAACATCAATTTGCCAACCCGCTTGGTTTTGTGTGTGAATACGACCACCGTTGTCTTCCTGTGCTTCGAGCACCTGAACGCTAAACCCCGCCTGTTTTAAATACCAGGCAGTGGACAATCCCGACAAGCCAGCGCCAATAATGACATAATCAACCTTTTTCACACTCAATCCTTTATTGGGTTATGGGGTGTTAATGCATTGAGCAATAAAAGTGGCTTCATCCCACACCATGATACCAAGCTGCTCGGCTTTCGCCAGTTTACTACCAGCCGCTTCACCAGCAATAACCATATCCGTTTTCGCCGAAACACTGCCAGTAACTTTAGCGCCGAGTTGCTCTAAAATCGCTTTAGCTTCCTCTCGACTCATCTGACTGAGTGTCCCTGTCAGTACCACCACTTTATTCATCACTGCTGAATCTGATACCTGAGAGACGGCAGACACTTCAACAATCGGCCAATGTACGCCCAGAGCTTGCAGTTGCTCAATCACTTCTCGATTATGCGGCTGAGCAAAAAATTGCACAACTTCCTTCGCCACCACAGCACCGACATCTCGAATCTGCATTAAGCTGGCTTCATCCGCTTGCATCAAGGGCGCCAATTCACCAAAATGTTGCGCGAGTGACTTAGCCGTCACTTCGCCCACTTCAGGAATACCGAGCGCATAAATAAAACGCGCTAAGGTCGTTTGTTTACTTGCTTCTATTGCTTTCAACAAATTCTGTGCCGATTTTTCGCCCATCCGCTCTAAATTTAACAAGGGCATCAGCGTTAAGCGATACAAGTCGTCGGCATGCGCCACTAGCCCACTTTGCATGAGCTGTTCAATCACTTTGCCGCCCAACCCCTGAATGTCCATGGCTTTGCGCGACACAAAGTGTTCTAATGCGCGTTGTTTTTGTGCCGGACAATAAAGTCCGCCACTACAACGATGCACAGATTTGTCCGCTTCCTGAACCACTGCAGACTGACACACCGGACACTCAGTAGGCATAACAAAAGGGCTCGTCTGAGTTGGGCGCAAATGAGCGACCACCGCCACCACTTCAGGAATCACATCGCCAGCACGACGGACCACGACCGTATCACCAACACGCACATCTTTACGGGCAATTTCATCGGCATTATGTAAAGTCGCATTACTGACGACAACACCCCCCACTGAGACGGGGGTTAGCCGCGCCACTGGGGTTAAGGCGCCAGTACGTCCCACCTGAATATCAATCGCTTCAACCCTTGTCCAGACTTCTTGTGCTGGAAATTTATGGGCAATGGCCCAGCGCGGAAACTTGGCGGTCATGCCCAACTGTTGCTGTAACTTCCGATCATCCAGTTTATAAACGACGCCATCAATATCATAAGCGAGCTGATCGCGCTGTTGCTGAATCTGCTCATAATAAGCCAGCAAGGCATCGATGCCCGATAAACGCCTGACTTCTTTCGCTACCTGAAAGCCCCACTGATGAAGCTGTTCTAATACCTCGGTTTGCGTTGGCGCTAACAGCGTCTCATCTTCAACAAAGCCAACCGCATAGGCAAAAAATTGTAACTGACGTTCAGCGGTAATTCGCGCATCTAACTGACGCAAACTACCAGCAGCAGCATTGCGTGGATTGGCAAAGGGCTTTTGACCTTGCGCGAGTTGACGTTCATTCAGTGCATGAAACGCTGCTTTACTCATCACCACTTCACCCCGCACCTCGATGATACCCTTAGGTGAATGAACACCGAGTGGATGAGCGCGAAATACTAAGGGGACATTGTGCAACGTGCGAATGTTAGCCGTTACGACTTCACCACTAATGCCATCACCTCGTGTCGTCGCTTGAGTTAACTGACCCTGTTCATAGGTGAGATTAATGGCCAGACCATCCAGCTTAGGTTCAGCGCAAAAAAAAGGCTGTGCTTGAGGTGCTAAAGACTGAATACGTTGCCAAAACTGTCGCACATCTTCATCACTAAAGGCATTATCGAGCGAATACATACCTAAACGATGTTGTTGTGATTCAAATTTGGACTGTAACCCCCCAGCAACGCGTTGTGTGGGAGAAATAGGCAATTGCAAAGCAGGATACTGAGTTTCCAGCCGTTTCAACTGAGCCATTAAGGCATCATAATCGGCATCAGCAACCAATGGTGCGTCGAGCACATAATAGGCATAATCGTATTCGTTAATGCGCTCTACCAGTGCCAGCCATTGTTGCTGAACATCATCGGTCATGGCGTGCATCAATTAAAAAGTGAGACTCTGAGCGTACTCACGCATGGCTTTCAAATCAGATTCTTTAATTAAATGACGTTGCGCATCGTAGAGCTTAGCACTTAAGTTCTGAGACACCTTACGTGCCACCGTAATAAACTCATCCATGGCACGATAAGGGGTAATCGCATTAGGTAATTCAAGCACCAAAGCCACACCAGGCGATTCAAAATCCGCATCGTCAACGGCAGGGAAATAACCCGGCTCAACCACATTAGCAATGCGGAAAATAATATTACCGTTAGCGTCTTGCTTCACGTAGGTACCATCATGATGAAAATTAAGACGCGAAGCTTCCATCGCAACATGAAGTTGTTTGCGCGTAAATTTAGCTGATGCAGATAGTACCAACAGTGCAAAAAGCTGTTGTTGTGGCGCCTCGGTTGGCGTGGGTTGATGGACAACAGATGCTGTCTGACTCATCACGGGCGCTTCATAAGCTGACGTTTCATTCATGCGCGCTGACAGAGCATCCCCTTCAGAAACAGATGGCATCACAACTGAGGTTGGTGCAGGAGTCACATCAGACTCAGCAAATAAAGGTGCCTGCTGTGCTGTCACGGATACAGGCTCAGGGGATTTCACCATTGGCTCACGCGGTAACATGCCCTCTTTAGCTGTTTGCGCTAAGCTCGTTGCAGACGCTGTAACGGGCACTTCATTACGTTTGATTGGCGTAACCTCGTAACCTTCCTCTTCGGGGGTTTCTGCCGGTAAAGATTCTTTACGATAGGCGCGTTGGATGGGTTCATTCTTACTCTTTTTTCCCCACCAGTACAAACTACCGACAAACACCACCGCACATACAATTAAGATAATCTGTAATTCAGTCATTCATCTCTCCAAGACTGTCTGTGCAGCCACTAAACTCGGTCTGACGGACTTGTTCCATCATTTTGCTATAAAATTATTACTATTCTACAATATTATGCGACATAACGACGGTTATTGGAGACAAAAAGTTGACACAGCCAATGAATTCAGCAAACCGCATGGCCATTGGCATCGACTGCGGTACTTCTGGTGTCCGCGCTGTGGCAGTCAACTCCTGCCAACAGATACTGGCAGAAAGCGCTCTAGCACTAACCGAACAAACACCAGCACATTGGTGGAAAACCACCCTTTCGGTGTTAGATGATTTGTTTAGCCAATTACATCAAACCGTTGTTTTAGCGAGCTATCAAGTCGCTATCAGTCTTGATGCCACTTCATCCAGCCTGTTTCTCATCAGTCGTGATGGCATACCACTAACGCCTGTACTGATGTACTACGATGCCTGCTCAAACATGGCCAGCGCCATTCGTAGCCAACTCGGTTCAAACTCTGGAGCACAAGGTGCTCAAAGCAGCTTAGCCAAAGCGCTAACCTTGGCTGACTCATTAGCAAAACAAATCTCTCAAGATCAGCACTGGTTGGTCTGCCATCAAGCCGATTGGCTACTTTATCAACTCAGTGGTCAACTGGGGTTTAGTGATGAAAACAACTGCTTGAAATTGGGCTACGATCCCGTGTTGCAACAATGGGAAAAAGCAACATTAGAACTAATAGGTCAAGCTCATTTACCTAAAGTGGTTGCGCCAGCAACACTTATTGGTGATCTAAAAGAGGCTTTGCGCGAACGTTGGCAACTTCCCACCTCTACACAATTAGCCAGTGGCACCACCGACAGCATTGCCGCCTTTCTAGCCACGGGCGCTAGTATGCCGGGTGATGCTGTGATTTCTCTGGGTAGTACACTTGCCTTCAAATTACTGACACATCAGCCCTACTTTGATGCTGAAAAGGGGATCTACAGCCATCGCTTATGGAATCAATGGTTGGTAGGCGGTGCTTCTAATGCCGGTGGCGCGTGTTTACTGCAAGCATTTGAACTATCGCAGCTACAATTACTGGCTCAACAATCTTTGGTTCAACCGTCGCCAGTGCCAGACTACTATCCTCTACCCAGCCAACGCTGTGGCGAGCGTTTTCCTGTTAACGACCCCCATCTGTGTGCGCCTAGCTTGCCCCATACACTTGACGCTTCTGAACGCTTCAGCACTTTGGTGCATGGATTAGTCGCGATTGAACAACTCGGTTGGCAACGACTCAGTGAAGGATGTGAGCAACCCATCACTCGACTTTATGCCTGCGGTGGTGGCAATAAAAATCCCGCCTGGGCGGGATTAAGGAAAGCAACGCTAACAATGCCACACGCACACCCCCTTTCAGAACAGGCGGCAGTGGGTGCGGCCATGCTAGCTCTGAGATCCTTATCGAATATGACGAGCGTGTAAACTTCTTAATGCTGCCACATCAACATAATTTCCTTTCATTTGACCAGCCAACACCTGCATAGGGCTATTAGGTTCACCAAAATCACTTAACACAACAGCCGCCGGTGAAAAATCATCGTGCTGAGTGTAGCCGTTAACGGTAATGAGCGTTTTGATGCCAGCACGGGTCGCCGATTGCACACCATTGTAGGAATCTTCAAAGGCCAAGCAATCTGAAGCACGCAAATTCATCTTTTCTAAAGCGTAGTGATAAATATCTGGTGCCGGTTTTTTCGCTGGCACAATATCACCTGCGGCAATCACTTCGAACCAATCAATACTTTGCGCCCCTAAAGTGTGCGTCAACAACGCGGTTACATTGGCTGGCGTAGTTGTCGTGGCAATGGCCAATATTAACCCTGCTGAACGCGCTTCATGAATCAAGCGTTCAACACCTTTTCTTAACGGAATCTTTCCTTGAGATAAAAGTTGAGTATAAATTTCGGTTTTTTTCGCCTGCAATTGCACAATACGTTCAGGCATGGTGTCGGTCCATTCATTCGGACGATGCGTTTTCAAAAAGTGCGTCATACGCTCTTTGCCACCGGTCACGGCCAACAACTCACCATAAAGCGCCTCATCCCAGTGCCAATCTAGTCCTGCATCAGCAAAAGCCATATTAAAAGCAATACGATGACCGTCTCTTTCCGTGTCTGCTAAGGTTCCATCTACATCAAAAATCAAAGCTTGTAACATCGGTTATTTTTTCCATAATTAGCCACAAAGATGCGGACTCTATCATATTTTGGTGACAAATCCCACTAAAGACTTGTCAGTTGTGGGGAAAACTGTTATAAATCGCCTCCTAATTTGCTTGCCCAACCAAAGGGGATTGAACACATGTCATCGACTCAACCAAAGTTTTTAGAAGATTACCCAGCTTATCAGCCTGAACCGGGCGAAGAGTACATGAGTCCGAGAATGCTGGAGCATTTCCGTAACAAACTACTCTGGTGGAAAGAGCAATTGTTAGAAGAGATGAATGCCACCATCAATCATCTTAAAGAAGACTCTGCCATGCCTGCTGATCCCAATGATCGCGCCAGCCAAGAAGAAGAATTCAGTCTTGAATTGCGTACCCGTGACCGTGAACGCAAGCTGATTGCTAAGGTCGAAGCGACATTAAAACGTATTGATGATGGTGATTTCGGTTACTGTGTTATCACTGGCGAAGAAATCGGCCTAGAGCGATTAGAAGCGCGTCCGACGGCTACCATGACGGTTGAAGCCAAGGCCATGCAAGAATTACGTGAAAAACAAGGCGTTGCATAACATAGTTAAAGCTAATTTAATTATCAGCCTTGATTAGCCCTATCGCTACGGGGCGTTTTGCCCCTTCCCCTACAGGCGACCTCCATCTCGGCTCTCTCGTGGCGGCAACGGCCAGCTACCTCAATGCTAAGCAACAACAAGGGCGTTGGTTGCTGCGCATAGACGACATTGATACACCGCGTGTCGTTTCAGGTAGTCAAGATCGCATTTGTCGCCAACTCGAAGCCTATGGCTTTGAATGGGATAAGCTCACCATACAATCGCAACGATTAGCCCACTATGAAGCGGCTCTAGCTGAACTCGCTCAACAGGGGGTGTTATATGAATGCGACTGCACACGCAAACAACTCCAGCAGCGACTTGGCAAAAGCGGCTGCTACGATAATTTTTGTCGCCATCGTCAACTGAAAAACCGCATTCACAGCAGTATTCGCATCACAACTCCCGATATACCGTGGGGTTATCAAGATGCGATTCAAGGCAAGCAAATATTTGATTGGTCATCTCAGAGCGGTGACTTTATCGTTAAACGTGCGGATACTATTTTTGCTTACCATTTAGTGGCTGCTGTGGATGATAGCGACGAAGGCATCACTGAAGTGATCCGCGGCGCGGATTTAATCAGCTCCACAGCACCACAACAATACCTGCAGCAGTGTTTAAAACGCTCCAGTCCACTTTATGGTCATCATCCAATCATTATCGACAGTCAAAGCAAGATCAAGCTTTCTAAAGCCTCTCAAGCGCCGGCAATCAAATCAGAAGATGCGGTGCATAATTTGTTTGATGTGCTCACTTTTCTCAATCAGCACCCACCCAGCGAACTTAAAAAGGCTAAGCTTGCGGAACTGTGGCATTGGGCAAAGAGAAACTGGTCGCTGCAAAAAATTAATCCCTCATTGTCGAGGGACTAATAGATGATGACTTCTAAAAACCATAACGGGAAGGGGGTCTGGGGGAAGGGCTTGATGATAAAAGCATGTAATCACTTGATTTAAAGCCCTTCTACCAGAAATTTAATAAACTTGGGAGCTCTGAAAATCCTACGAAGTGGGGTTTTTAGAAGTGCCCAGATTATTAATAACCTTCCTTAGTTGGCATGGA
>NCFI01000136.1 GCA_002281095.1 Thiotrichales bacterium 35-46-9
ATCTGACCCACACCACACGCCACCAATGCAAGCAGAGGCCGTGATAGAATACCTAGGCTTGGCTTGTAGCCCATGCTTTGAGCGCACATGCCCGCTTAAAAATGCAGATGAGAAATTGGGTTGCCTGAAGCAAATTAAGCCGCAAACTATCCTGCAAAAAATATTATAAAACGCTGCACAGCCAAGACTGCTGCACCAATCTTAAAAGGAATTTGGATTGAATAATAAACAAGTCACAATTTTAATTCCCAATTACAAAACCCCTGAAATCACTAAAATCTGTATGCGTTTAATACGCCAGCATACTGATTTTAATCGTGTTGAAGTGATAGTCATCGATAACAATTCTAACGATGCTTCGCTAGCTTACTTAAAAACACTCAACTGGATTACCCTAATTGAAAGAAAAGCAGACGCCCCAGAGTCGCCTCCACTTTCTCATTCACGTGCACTAGACTTGGCGCTGGCGCAAGTAACAACCCCCTATGTGCTTTCTATTCATACGGATACCTTTGTAAGAAGTGCTGACTGGATTGATGTGTTGTTAAAACCATTTACGCTTAATCCAAAACTGGCTGGCGTTGGCTCTTGGAAGTTAGAGTCAAAATCTAAATTGCAAATGTTAGGTTATCAATTTGAGCAAGCATGGAAAAAACTGCTCTCTACATACTTTGGCTATCGTGGCTACCGTGCTGACAGGCTGGATGTGAACGCGCGTTACTTGCGCAGCCACTGTGCCATGTATCGTATGGATGTCATTCGAGCACTCAATACCAATTTTTCAGACGGTGAAGATACTGCTGGCAAAGTCATGCACCAAAAAATGCTGGCTGCGGGTTATGAAATGCTATTTCTTAACTCTGGCGAGCTGGGGCGTTATGTGGACCATCTCAATCATGCCACTATGGTACTTAACCCAGAATTCGGCAGTAGTGAACAAATGCGCAAACAAGGTAACAAGCGCATTAAAGATAAATTACGCGGCATTGATGCGAGTGGAATTTTGGCGAATGATAACTTTGACCTCTAGCCTTGCTTGCTGCCATATAGCTAATCGATTAGCTTGACTTCTGTTGCCTACGAAATAAACGCCATGTTTAAATTATCTAAGCTGACCGAGTTTTTTAAAGCGCTGCGACAACAACACAAAACAAAAAAAAGACGTGCCAAACCAGCGCGTTCGATGGCTGCTTTTAAACAAAAATATCCGCAGTATAAAATTGGCAGCAAATGCTACGGCTTGCCCGTGGTGAAACACCCGCATAAAGATGCCACGCTTAGTATAGGTTCTTACTGCTCGTTTGCAGAAAATGTGCAAATTTTCATGGGTGGCATGCATCATACGAACTGGGTCAGCACTTATCTGTTTCCAGCCTATGAAGAAAATTGTGAGCATATTCAAAACTGGGCGCTCACCAATGGTAATGTCACAATCGGCAACGACGTCTGGCTGTGCGCCAACTGCGTTATTCTATCCGGTGTATCAATCGGTGATGGTGCAGTGATTGCCAATGGCGCTATCGTGACTAAAGATGTGCCACCTTATGCAATT
>NCFI01000074.1 GCA_002281095.1 Thiotrichales bacterium 35-46-9
CACCGCCCTGCGCCAGACCGGAATGGACGAGAACACCATCATCGTCTTCACGGCTGATCACGGCGAACTGGGCGGCGCGCACCAGATGCGCGGCAAGGGAACAAAAAAGGCAAACAAACTCATGCAGAAGAAGACAAGCTAGACCAATTAGTATACCAGCTTTACGGTTTAACTGATGATGAAATAAGAACCATTGAAGACAACATCTAACGGAAAGATACAATCCTATACACACGCAATTCAATCACCACATATTGTGCGGTGATTGTGGGATTGTTCTTTTGCTTCCTGAATACAGGCCATCAACCTTATCCATTATCAAGTGACGACAATCAGCCTAATAAAAACTGCCATATAGGTATCGCTTTAATCGATACACCCGATTCCTGCCATTCTGCTGAATGGTCAAGGGTGATAATGATCCCCTCGTTGCATTGCAAATAATGCGCCGCTGCAATCAGACCTGCAACTTCTCGCGCTTTAGTATCGGGGTGGCTAATATCGACTGACACCTGCAAGGGGATCGTTTTCTCATGGGTTTGCCAGACAAAATCGCATTCTTTTGCGCCTTTAATAAACTGTACGGGTAATTGACGACGACGCAACTCAACCGCAACCATATTTTCGAGTAGTTTGCCTAAGTCTTGACTATAGCGGTAGGTTAGTTGCGTTAAAAAGGCATTGTCAATGATATAAGCCTTCTTGTCTGCCATCGTCTGACGCACTAAAGAAGGATCGTATTTGCTGGCATTGACCACCAAATATACGGCTTCAGCAATATCATAATAGTCGTGCAGGGTGTTTTTTGCGACACGATAGCCCAATGACTTCATTTCGTTATGAATTTTACTAATCGAAATGGGACTACCCACACTTTCAACAAGGCGTTTGAGAAAGTATTTCAACGCAGGCAAGTTGCTTTCTTGGTAACGCTCGACAATATCCCGAAAGATCATTACATCGTAGTATTCTTGAATGATTTTGGTGTGAATGTCTTTGTCATCGATCAATGCCAGCTCTGGAAATCCACCTGTTTGGATATAATGATGAAAAGTCGATAGCATTCTAGCGCGTCCTTGACTACTAATTGAGTCAATCGCAATATCTCGAAAGGCCAAATATTCGGTGAATGAAAGCGGAAATAACTCGTAGCGAACCGAACGCCCACGCAAGGCGGTTGCAATATCGGAACTAAGTAACTTGGCATTCGAGCCAGTGATAACAATATGCTTGCTGATCGAGTCATCCAAGCGACGCACAAACTTTTCCCAGCCATCTATTTCCTGAATTTCATCGAAGAAGAAGTAACAGTGACTTAAATCAATGTCAGGATAAAGCTCTCGATAGGCTTGTAACAGCGCATCTAAACTGTCAGCGCTTAAGGTTAGGCGCTCATCCTCAAAATTGATATAGATGATCTGCCTTGTGGGTATCTGCTCGCGAAGTTGTGTAATGCTATTGAGCAATAATGAACTTTTCCCCACGCGACGCATTCCAGTCACGACCAAAATTTTTTCTAAATGGGTAGGCAAGACTAATGAGCGTGCTTTCAGCGGTTTAATCGCCGTTTGATGAAAGTCTAGAATGCGTTGCTTAAACAGTTCTTTCACATTAAAAAGCCAATATTAATAAAATTGTATTTATAAAAGATACAATTTAGATAAAATGATCTTTTTTGTCAACCCAAAATAACAATTCGTGCGAAATCCACCCACTAACATGACATCATAGGTGTTTGTTGGCTTCTCTCCTACTTAACCAACCACGGCCAAGCCGCCCGCACATACTGCACCATCGACCAAATGGTGAGAATGGCCGCCAAATAGAGTAACCACTCACCAACGACCAACGACCAAGAAAGATTCCAAGTAAGCATACCGATAGCCACTAGCTGAAACACCGTTTTCGCTTTGCCGAGCCATGAAACGGCAACGGCTGCTCTCGCTTGCAGTTCCGCCATCCACTCGCGTAATGCCGATACGCTGATTTCACGCATGATAATGACCAGCGCTGCCAAGGTAATCCACCAATTATCCAGACTTGGCACCAACAAAAGTAACGCAGCAGACACCATGAGCTTGTCCGCAACAGGGTCTAAAAAAGCACCTAATGCTGATTGCACTTCCCACTTACGCGCCAGCCAACCATCCAATAAATCGGTAATCGCTGCCACGGTAAACAGCCCAGCCGCCCACCAACGCTCGCCGTCACCCTCTAGCCAAAATAACAGCACAAAGGCCGGAATCGCTAAAATACGAAACCAAGTTAACCACATAGGGATTTGCTGTTTGAGTCGAAACAACACGGTGCATTTCTCTTTATAAAATTATTCGTTACGATGAAGCGATTTTAACACAGTGAACAACACGAATTTTTATCCTATTAATGCTTTTCACGTATTTGGGCCTGAATGACATCTTTTGCAGTTGAATCAGCACTGAGATCCTCTTCACTGAAATGATAGGTTTGGGCAAAACCACGCACATAGGTTGCCTGCGTAGGCGTGAGTGCAATGAGCTGAAAATCAGTCAAGGCTCTTAAAGTACGCATCATTTTTCCCAGCACCTGCTCGAAACGATCCATTAACTGAGCCCATTCTTGCGTTTCTCTGGCAATTGGCTCTGCATGACAACGAATCATGCTGCGTTGACGACGAAACAGGTTTGCTGACGTTTCGGGTTCAATAAATAACAAACTCAGACTAGGCGTCTGCATTATATTTTGTGTGTGTGCCGCTAATGCGGAAATATAAATGTAAAAGCGACCATTCAGCTGCAATGTGGGTGCGTAGCTTGCATCGGCAAAGCCTTCCGCATTGACCGTCGCCAACATCACACTATTAAAACCTTGATTGAAGGAATGGAATTCTGCTAATGCGGCTTCTTGGCTTAGTTTAGGGGATATAAAAGCAGTGTCCACTGGTTCGGTCACGAATTACTCACTCTGTTTGTACACAAATTATTTACTGACGATATGGTATGATAAAAGCTCACTTAAATCATCAACAAAAGGAAACATTATCATGCGCAAAACAATCAGTTTACTCCTTGGATTAAGCAGCTTACTTGCTCTACCTTTATCAGCGAATGATGAAGCGGTCAAACTCAACGAAGCCAAAGAAATTGCCAAATCTTTTGGTGGTCAGCTAAAGGGTGAACTCGAAGCTGCCATGAAGGCAGGTGGCCCCATGAGTGCCGTTGAAGTATGTAAACAACGTGCGCCAGCTATCGCTCAAGAATTATCCGCAAAACATCAAGGAGATGTTCATCGTACCAGCTTAAAACCACGCGCGACTCCGCCACAGGCTTGGGAAGTGGCTATGTTAGAACAATTTAATGCGCGTTTAGCTAAAGGCGAAGAAATTACCAGTATTGACGCTTATGAAGTGGTCAAAGAAGGTGATAAATCGACACTACGTTACATGAAAGCAGTTGGAACTATGCCTGTGTGCTTAACCTGCCATGGCAGCCAAGTATCTCCTGAACTTCAAGCAAAAATTAGCAGTCTTTACCCTAACGATCAAGCAACGGGTTACTCAGCAGGGCAAATTCGTGGTGCTTTCTCTATTCAATTGCCGATGTAATTAATCAGCAACAACTTATGTAACAACTTGGCGTCATGGAAGTTAACCACTTCCATGACCCGAGTTTGTTGCTTAACTCATCTTGAACAGTTAAGGATGAAAATAGGCATAAACGGCTTCCGCCTGTTTCTGCGTCACCCCTTCAATAGCTGATAGCTGTTCGATACTCGCGGCTTTAATGGCACTGGTGTTACCCAGTTTTCTCAGCAATTTTTGCCGCGTTTTCGGCCCAATACCGGGAATTTCTTGCAGCCCAGAAGCCAAACTGGTTTTACGTTTGTTACGTTGACCGGTAATGGCAAAACGATGCGCTTCGTCACGAATGCGTTGCAATAAATGCGCAACCGCATGATCGGGTGGCAGTTGCACGCCATCGTTATCCCCAACTTGATAAAAAGTTTCTAACCCTGCTTTACGCCCTTCGCCCTTGGCGATAGACAAAAGCATCACTTGTTCCAGCAAACCGAGTTCTTGTAGCTGCTGTTGCGCCTGCGCTAATTGCGTTTTGCCACCATCGACAATCAGTAAGTCGGGTAAATTACCTGTTTGCACACCACTTTTGAGTCGACGACTTAACACTTGTCGCATGGCAGCAGGGTCGTCCCCAGGCGTAATACCACTGATGTTGTAACGTCGATAATCGGCTTTACTGGCCAACCCATTCATAAAAACCACACAGGAAGCAACGGTATTAGTGCCTTGCAAATGCGAAATGTCAAAACACTCCATGCGCATCGGTATGCGTGGCAAGGCTAGGGTTTCTTGTAATTGCGTTAATAAACGCAACTGTTGCGCTTCATCAACGGCAACACTGGTTAGGGCTTGCTGACCATTCTGATCGGCCAAATCGAGCCAGCGTTTGGCATCACCTCTAGCTGCGGTTACCAAATAGACCTGATAACCCGCCTGCCAAGCAAACCATGCCTTCAATCCCTCTAAATCATCGGGAACACAGCCTAAAATAATGCGCTTGGGAATTTCTCGACCAGCATAGTGCTGAAGTAAAAAGGCGGCTAACACTAAAGCGGGTTCGGAAAATTGCGCGTGTTTGGGAAAATGACTGCTCGAACCCCACAGGTTGCCACTGCGAATCATCAGCAGTTGCACCACCACCCTACCCGACTCATCTTGCACCAAGGTCACCACATCGGCATCTTCATCGCGACTGACCGAGACAAACTGTTTCGCTTGCACACTTTTTAACAACTCAATTTGATCGCGCAAGGCGGCAGCCTGTTCAAACTCCAGCGCTTCGGCCGCTTGCTGCATCTGCGCTTGTTTACTCTCAATCACTTGCGCGCTTTTGCCTTCCAAAAAAGCGAGTGTGTCATTTACATCTTGTGCATAGGCTTCTTTGCTAATAAAGCCAGTACAAGGCGCGGTACAGCGTTTTATTTGATACTGCAAACAAGGTCGCGAACGGTTACGATAAAAGCTATCGCTACACTGGCGCACGGGGAAGATTTTTTGCAAGGTATTTAAGGTTTCATAAACCGCCGGACTACTGGGAAAAGGACCGAACAATCTTCCTTCTTTTTTACGACTACCACGATAAAAATACAAACCCGGAAAATCGTGTTGCGTGGTGACATATAAATAAGGGTAAGACTTGTCGTCACGGAAAATAATGTTATAACGCGGACTGTGCTTTTTAATCAGCGTATATTCAAGAATGAAAGCTTCCGCTTCGGTATTGGTCAGCATCAGCTCAACACGTGCCACCTGTGCCACCATAGTGCGCGTTTTCGGGTGATCGTGATGACGCACAAAATAGCTGCTTACCCGACGCTTTAAGTTCTTGGCTTTACCGACATAAATCACCTGATCTTCACTATTGAACATCAGGTAGCAACCCGCCGAATCAGGTAAGGTCTGCAAAAAATGCGCTAAATCAAATGAGCGAATCGAATCGGTATTGGGCATGCAAACTCAAGCTGTTTAGTGGTGGTTGGGAGTAAATTACAGTATTATAACGCCTTTATTAAAGTAGATTAGGATTGACCATAATGTCTGACGAAAACAACTCACCAGCCATGAATAAGCTGGCTGATGCTGCTGCTAATTATGTCAATAGTGAACGCCGTAGTCGTTGGTTTGGTAACTTCATGAAATTGGCGATTGGCGTCTATTTAATTGGCAGCGTGGTCATTCTAAGTCAAGGCTTCAGTGGCAACATGGAAGATGAAAGCCAAAAACCCCATGTCGCGGTGGTGAGTATCACTGGTGCGATTATGCCGGAAACCGAAACCAGTGCCGATGCTATTATTCCCCAGTTAGAAGAAGCGTTTAACAACACAAACAGTAAAGGCGTTATTCTGAACGTGAACTCACCCGGCGGTTCAGCAGTACAATCAGGGGTAATTTATGATGAGATTAAACGTCTCAAAGCATTACATCCTGAAAAACAAATCGTTACCGTTGCACAAGACCTTTGTGCTTCTGGCTGCTACTACATCGCCAGTGCTACCGATAAAATTTATGCCGATAAAGCCAGTATTGTTGGTTCAATTGGCGTGCGTTTCGATGGCTTTGGTGTGACAGAATTGATGAAAAAAATTGGCGTTGAAAACCGCTCTTTAGCCGCGGGCGAACACAAACGCTTATTAGATCCGTTTAGCCCAGCCGACAAAGAAGCGCAAGAGCACCTACAAAAACACGTACTGGCTCGCACCCATGAGCAATTCAAAAAAGCGGTACGTGATGGTCGTGGTGAACGCTTAAAAGAAAACAAAGACTTATTTACGGGTTTGGTTTGGATTGGTGATGAAGCCGTTGACATGGGCTTAATCGATCAACTGGGCGATATTCGCCATGCAGCTCGTAGCGAATTTGATAACGACAATCTGGTTGACTATGCACCAGCTCTCAGTGTTTTTGACAAGTTAGCGAAAGGCATTGGCGCAGAAGTCTCGCTCAGATTGCAACAAGCGAGTCAAGCGAGTTTGAAGTTTTAAAGAATTGGTTTTGTTTAGTTGTAGATAAACAAATTCTGCTAAAATAGTGACCAGAATTATGCTTAGGTTAATTTTAATAACCTATACCAAGCAGCCTATGTACAGCAAAAATAGGTAATAAACGGATGATTCACAGAATTGTCCGCCGTTAGTAGAAAAGGATTAAGTATGGCAACGTCGTTAAGTTATAAAGATGCAGGTGTGGATATTGATGCGGGTGAAGCGCTCGTAGATGCGATTAAACCGATTGCCAAAAGCACACTGCGCCCTGAAGTCGTTGGTGGCTTAGGAGGCTTCGGCGCCTTATTTTCTTTAGACATGAGCAAATACAAAAATCCTGTACTGGTTTCTGGAACTGATGGTGTTGGCACTAAATTGCGTCTGGCGATTGATGCACAAAAGCACGATACCGTGGGTATTGATTTGGTTGCCATGTGTGTCAACGATTTGATTGTTCAGGGTGCTGAACCTTTATTTTTCTTGGACTATTACGCTACGGGCAAGTTAGAAGTACCCATTGCGCGCGATGTGATTGCTGGTATTGGCGAGGGCTGTCGCCAAGCGGGTTGTGCGTTGATTGGTGGTGAAACGGCTGAAATGCCAGGCATGTATCACCACGGAGATTATGATCTGGCTGGTTTTGCTGTCGGCATTGCTGAGCGCGATGAATTGATTGATGGCACCAAAATCAAACCAGGTGATGTTATTTTGGGTCTCAGCTCTTCGGGCGTGCATTCAAATGGTTATTCGTTAGTTCGTAAAATTATCGAGCGCAGCGGTATTAACTTAACTGATACCTTCGACGACGCCACCTTTAAAGACGCCCTGCTCGCGCCAACTAAAATTTACATTAAGCCTTTGCTATCGTTAATGAAAGCGGTTGAAGTAAAAGGACTGGTTCACATTACCGGCGGTGGACTGATTGAAAATATTCCACGTGTACTGCAAGCCGATGTGGTTGCACAGATTGATCACACTACTTGGCAACGTCCGGCCATTTTTGATTGGTTGCAAGCAGAAGGCAATGTTGAATTTAAAGAAATGCATCGCACCTTTAACTGTGGTATTGGCATGATCGCCGTCGTTAGCCCAGAGCAAGCTGCTGCTGCTAAATCGCATTTAGAAGCGCATGGTGAAACAGTGTTCACCATTGGTTACATTCGCGCTCGTGCAGGCGATGAAGCTCAAGTCGATTTGCGTTAAGGTCTTTTAGTGAATACGGATACGTTTGACATTGCTGTTCTCATTTCAGGTTCGGGATCTAACTTACAGGCCTTAATTGACCAACAGCAACGTTTCGGCTATCGCATTGTCTGCGTCTTATCCAATAAAGCGGATGCTTATGGACTGGTAAGAGCACAACAGGCACATATTCCCACACGAATTGTTGATCATAAAGCTTACGATAGCCGTGAGGCTTTTGAGCAGGCAATGATTGTGGCCATCGATGAATTTCAACCCAAGCTTGTTGTTCTTGCTGGCTTTATGCGTATTTTAACGCCTCTGTTTATTAGTCATTATGAGCAACGTTTGTTGAATATTCACCCCTCGTTGTTGCCTAAATTTAAGGGAACACATACCCATGAACAAGCCATTGCTGCCGGTGAAACCGAGCATGGTGCTAGTGTTCATTGGGTGATACCTGAATTAGATAGCGGTAGGGTCATTGCTCAGGGGAGTGTTCCGATTCTGGCCGATGACACAGCAGAGGTTTTGGCCAAACGCGTACTCACGGTAGAACACCAACTCTATCCTGCTGTAGTGGCCGCTATTGCACAAAGCAAGATTCGTGCGGACGATCATAGTAACCCACTTACGCTTTCTCAACTCTTACACAAGGTAGTTTCATAAATGCGCTTATCCGATGCCGACATTGAAGCAGCACTTGCCACGGGGTATATTGGCATTTCACCGCAGCCCGATGTGAGCAAAATAAAAGGGATCAGTGTTGATCTGCGTTTGGGACATTCATTTCGCGTGTTTACGGATCATACCGCTGGTTTCATCGACTTATCGGGTAAAAGCACGGATCTTGCGGGCACGGTTGATCGCATCATGGGTGCCGAAATTCAGCTGAATGAACATGAAATTTTCTATTTACATCCTGGCGAACTGGCTTTAGCAGCGACACTAGAAAGTGTCACCATACCCGATGATTTAGTGGGTTGGTTAGATGGGCGTTCAAGCTTGGCTCGTTTAGGTTTGATGGTACACGTTACTGCGCATCGGATTGATCCGGGCTGGAGTGGTCAAATTGTGTTGGAAATGCACAATATGGGCAAACTACCCTTGGGATTGCGACCTGGCATGGATATTTGTGCGATTAATTTTGAAACCATGTCCAGTGCTGCAGCGCGCCCTTATCACAAGCGCACAGATGCAAAATACAAAAATCAAACCGGCGCTGTCGCCAGCCGTATTAATCAGGATTAAGAGAAGATCTGAATAATCCGCTTCGCTTCTCATTCAGACTTCCTATTTTGTTTTTAAGTGATTGGAAGGGCATCAATCGATCAGTTACAGGTCATTTTGGTCTAGCCCTTCCCCCACT
>NCFI01000001.1 GCA_002281095.1 Thiotrichales bacterium 35-46-9
GCATCACCGCCAATTAACGCCAAATCTTCAGGTGAGAAGGTATTTCTATTACGCCAAACAGAATTTAACTAGAATGTTAGGAAGACACACATGAACGCCCCTATTTATCCTGCCTTACTCGGTGGCTTCTTTCTCGGTCTTTTTGTTTTACTGCACTTTTGGATGACAGGACGCGCTGTAGGCTGCTCATCAGCTTACGGTAATTTCTGCGCCTATACCTTTAATACACCTTTTTTTCATCGTGGCGAATTTGCCGTGCGTAATCATCCAAGGCTGTGGCTCTTATTTGGTCTACCCTTAGGGGGATTGCTACATGTCACCCTACTCGGTGATGGTTTTCATCTGAGTTTTAGCATGGGCATTTATGATGCCATTTTACCCAGCACCCCTTCAGCTAAAGGACTATGGCTGCTATTAGCTGGCTTTTTGCTGGGATTTGGTGCACGCCTAGCGGGAGCTTGCACAACAGGGCATGTATTGGTTGGCGGAGCCTTACTCAATCCGATCAGCTTAATGGCCGGAGCGATTTTCTTTGTTTCAGCACTCATCACGACGCAACTGCTGTTTCTGGGGTAAATAACATGCACAATCATCTCATTTCCTTGCTATTAGGCACCTTATTTGGCTTCTTGCTCGCCTTCGCTGGAGCCACTAATTTTAGTTTACATGCCGAATTGTTTTTATTTGAAAACCTATGGCTACTGTTTGTTATTGGTTCGGCTGTCGCTACAGGCATCACTGGAGTCTACTTATTAAAACACTGGCAACCCAATGCCTTATTAACCAAAACATCCATTGATTTTAGCCCCAAGGGCATGACGCCCAACTTAGTCATGGGTGCTATCTTATTTGGTATTGGCTGGGGTATGTCGGCAGCTTGTCCAGGCACCGCACCGACCATGATCGGCGAAGGTAAATTAGAAGGTGTTTTCCTCGTTGCCGGCATTATTTTAGGTACCGCTGCCTATGGCAAAATAGAGCAATCCTTACGATAATTAGACGCTCATCTCACTCACAATAGCAAACAAAAATAGGATTCTTCATCAAAAGTTCAACTTAGCCCTTGTTATTCGCGTATAATGTAGGGCTTTGTTTTATTGAATTATTTGAGTCCTACACCATGACGCCTATCGATCGCATCCGCAATATCGCCATCATCGCCCACGTTGACCACGGCAAAACCACACTGGTTGACCAACTGCTTCGCCAATCCGGCACTCTCGACGCACGTAAAGATACGGGCGAGCGCGTCATGGACTCGAACGACATTGAAAAAGAACGTGGTATCACCATTTTGGCGAAAAACACCGCCATTAACTACACCGATGCGCGTGACGGTCAAGAATACCGTATTAACATCGTCGATACCCCAGGCCATGCTGACTTCGGTGGTGAAGTAGAGCGCGTATTATCGATGGTTGATTCGGTGTTATTGTTGGTTGATTCGGTTGAAGGCCCCATGCCACAAACCCGTTTTGTGACACAAAAAGCCTTAGCATTAGGCTTGAAACCCATCGTTGTGGTGAATAAAGTGGATCGCCCACAAGCGCGTACCGCTGCCGCACTTGACGAAACTTTCGACCTATTTGTGCGCTTGGGTGCAACCGACGAACAGTTAGACTTCACCGTCGTTTATGCTTCAGGCTTAAATGGTTTTGCTGGCATGGAAGAAACGGTTCGTTCGGGCGACATGACCCCCCTATTCCAAACCATCATTGATAAAGTTGCTCACCCTGACGTCGATATGGATGCCCCTTTCCAAATGCAAGTGACGCAATTAGATTACGACACTTATAAAGGCATCATTGGTACAGGTCGTATCCAACGTGGCACCATTAAAACCAATACCCAAGTCACGGTTATCGACCGCCAAGGCAACAAACGTAACGGCCGTATTTTAGAAGTGTTGCGCTCTAACGGCTTGGATCGTGAAATCGTTGCCGATGCACAAGCGGGTGAAATCATTTCTTTCACGGGCCTTGATCCGTTATTCATTTCAGACACCATTTGTGACCCAACCTGTGTTGAAGCCATTCCCGCACTCAGCGTTGAAGAACCAACCGTTTCGATGACCTTCCAAGTCAATACCAGCCCATTTGTGGGCAAAGAAGGTAAGTTACTCACCAGTCGTCAGATTCGTGATCGTTTACATAAAGAATTAATGACTAACGTCGCTTTGCGCGTTGAGGACACTGAAGACGCAGAAAAATTCCGCGTATCGGGTCGTGGTGAGTTGCACTTGTCGGTATTGATTGAAAACATGCGTCGTGAAGGCTTCGAGTTGGGCGTTTCTCGTCCTGAAGTAATCTTCCGTGAAGTGGATGGCGAAGTGCAAGAACCTTACGAAACCCTCACCATCGACGTGGAAGAAATCCACCAAGGTTCAGTGATGGAGCAGTTGGGTAAACGTAAGGCCGAAATGAAAGACATGATCCAAGACGGTCACGGTCGCGTTCGTTTAGACTTTGTTATCCCATCGCGTGGTTTGATCGGCTTCCGTGGTGAGTTCTTAACGCTAACACAAGGTTCAGGCCTGCTGTATTCAACCTTTTCTCATTATGGTCCACGTATCCCAGGCACTATGGGTCAACGTCACAATGGCGTACTCATTTCGATGGACACGGGCAAAGCACTGGCCTACTCGCTAGACAACTTGCAAGAACGCGGTCGTTTGATGATTGGTCACGGTGACGAAGTTTACGAAGGCTTGATTATCGGTATTCACAGCCGCGACAACGATTTGGTCGTTAATCCATTGAAAGGTAAAAAGCTGACCAACATGCGTGCATCAGGTACCGATGAAAACGTGGTGCTCACGCCACCGATTCGTATGACACTGGAACAAGCACTCGAATTTATTGACGACGACGAGCTAGTTGAAGTTACCCCAAAAAGCGTGCGTATTCGTAAAAAATACCTCACCGAATTGGATCGTAAGCGTTTTGGTCGTAAAGACTAAATCCTACTTCATCGGTGATGACGAAAAATACCCAGCTTTGGCTGGGTATTTTTTTAACGAAAGCATCAACATTATGGCCTATTCATTCTATAATGCCATTCAAGTCATCCAGAGTTTGCGCTATGCCAGATCAACTATCACAACACTATGAACAACAGTTAGCTTATTTAAGCTTGCACGATTCATTAACCGACTTACCTAATCGTAGTTTCTTTATTGAAAGTCTGCATCAATGGCTGGAACAACTTAACCAACAAAAGCAACGACAACAAATCGCCGTTGTCACCTTGGATATTGATCGGTTTAAACTCGTCAATGAATCCTTGGGATCTATCGGCGGCGACGCGCTACTGAGCGCTCTGGCCAATCGCCTTAAACGGATTGCTCGCAATGATGACATCGTAGCGCGTTTTGGCTCAGATGAGTTCGCTTTACTCATCGCCATGAATCAAACGGATCGTATCGAAGTTATTGCACAACGTTACTACCGATTATTGAATGAACCCTTTCTCATTGGCGCTCAATCGCTATTTATTGCGTTATCCACCGGTATCGCCATTGCGCCTCAAGATGGACAAGATGTACAAACCCTACTGAACCACGCCAATCAAGCACGACTACAAGCCAAACAAGCGGGTGGTAACCAATTTCAATTCTATCGTGCCAGTATGACTCAGGCTGTACACAAAAGACTCGCTCTCGAACAGGATCTACGTAATGCCATCGCTCAAGATCAACTGCAAGTACTTTACCAAGCGAAAATCAATGCGCAAACCGGCCAATTAGCGGGAGCAGAAGCACTAATTGTTTGGCAACACCCTCAACTCGGACAACTGAACCCAGAAATCTTTATCCCCATTGCAGAAGAAACGGGGCTGATTGTGGAAATTGGCGCTTGGATTCTTTTCGAAGCCTGTCGTCAAACTTGTTTATGGCGACAAAAACACGCTCATTTTCATATCAGTATTAACCTATCCGCTCGCCAATTTTTATCTGGTCAGTTAGTTAATCAGGTACGTCGAGCCATTGGGCTCTGCCAATTTCCTGCTGAAGCCTTAGATTTAGAAATCACCGAAAGCCTAGCCATGGTCGATATTGAACATAGCACAAAAACGCTCCAACAATTAAAGGCTTTGGGTGTACAGCTATCTTTAGATGACTTTGGTACCGGTTATTCCAGTCTCGCCTATTTACATGCCTTTCCCGTTGATACGTTAAAAATTGATCGCAGTTTTATTATGCGCATTGGTACCGAAGAGGCGACTCAATATGATGAAAAAATCGTTACTGCTATTATTGCCATGGCCAAAAGCCTAGCACTCAATGTCGTAGCGGAAGGGGTTGAAAATGCCTATCAAATGCAATTCTTGCGTGAACATGCCTGTAACCTACTGCAAGGCTACTATTGTGGCCGTCCATTATCCGCGCGCGACTTTGAACAACTCGCTCTGCAACGCTATAATGTGGATCTGACTTCCGAATAATCATTTCGCGTGATGGTCACGCTGAAGGCAACTATGCAATATCAAATTTCTCCATCGAGCAGCCGAAGAGCTACCTATCCCCACAGCTGGTTTATTCTCAATTTAATCATCGTACATTTGTTTGCTTTTTTGATCATTCTAGAAATAGGCACCGCAATGACGATTTTACTCATTCCAGTGGTTTCAATGATCATTTTGGCTGCATTGTGGCGTGTTGCACAGCAAAAACAACAGTCAGATGACTGGTTCGTTGCAGCACACTGGTTACAAATGACCAAGCGTTCAAAAATGCTGCTTATTTTCTATGCTGTTGGCTTTACGTTAGGCGTGTTTAGTTACTTAATGGTTGGTCTCAGCCCACTTAAGGGTGACAACATCACCACCATTGCGCTGCGCATGGGCGCTGTCCCCATCTTTTTAGGCGTACTCACCACCTTTGTTCTTTCGGGCGGTTCTATTTTTGATGCGCAACGTGGCATGATTGGCGACAAGCTCGTTGAATCATTCCCTCCAAGTGATGCCTGGCTGGCAGCCAACCCGGAGCTCACAGCAGAAGACGCATCAGGTACAAAGGTATGAGCGAAACGACACATAAACGCCCGATGTTTTATTGGGGCTGGCTAACATTAGGCTTGGCCGGTCTCATTTGGGTGGCGAGCTATTTCTTCGTTGATCCACCCAACAATAACCAAGACGGATCGGCCTTGCCTTGGAATGCCAGCATTAACACGCAAGGTCAGCTGACTGTTCTGGGTTTAACGCTGAATCAGAGTACCACCAAAGACGCCATGGCGCTTTACGGCAAAGAAACCAAAATTATTTTATTTACCGACAAGCTACACAAACCCGTCAGTGTTGAAGCTTTTTTTGAAGACATGTACATTGGTTATAGCTTACGTGGTCGGTTAATCTTAACGCTTGAGACCTCAACTGAACAGTTAGAGGCCATGTTTAGCCGCGGTGGACGGGTTAAAAGTGCCGATTCGGGCGCCCATGAGATTACATTAGCAGGCAGTGATCTGAGTGAGGCCCTTAGTCTGCCCATACGTCATCTAACCTACATCCCATACCCAAAGATTGATGAAGAAACGCTGATACACCGTTTTGGTCAACCCAGTAAAGATAGCCTTGGCGATGATGGCGTTCGCCGTTGGCATTACCCAGAGCGTCAACTGGTGATACTGTTCGATGAAACAGGTCGCAAGGTACTTGAATTTGGCCACTGAATCTCACTTGTCCATGCATCGTCGAAGACCCTGTTTCAGCATGGACGATCAATTTACTTTATAATGAACAGCATGTTTTGAATTACCAACGGAGTTCCCATTGCATGAGTAGCCTCATTTTTACCTCAGAATCGGTTTCGGAAGGTCATCCAGATAAAATCGCTGATCAAATCTCTGATGCGATTTTAGATGCTATCTTAGCGCAAGACCCTAAAGCACGCGTCGCCTGCGAAACCTTCGTTAAAACCGGTATGGTGTTGGTGGGCGGCGAAATCACCACCTCGGCATGGGTAGACATTGAAGACTTGGTACGCTCGGTAGTGAAAGATATCGGCTACGATCGCGGTGAGCTTGGCTTTAATGGCGATGATTGTGCCGTCTTATCTGCTATTGGTAAACAATCGGTCGATATTGCGATGGGTGTTGATGAAGATCCGGAAGCCGCAAAAGAGATGGGTGCGGGAGACCAAGGTTTGATGTTTGGTTATGCCAGCAATGAAACCGAAACACTCATGCCAGCCCCCATTTACTACGCGCATCGCCTTGTCGAACAACAAGCACAAATGCGTAAACAAGGCGTGTTAGCTTGGTTACGTCCCGATGCGAAAAGCCAAGTCACCCTACGTTACGAAAATGGTGTGCCTGTTGGCGTCGATGCGGTGGTGTTATCCACACAACACAATCCCGACATCAGCACCAAAGACTTACGTGAAGCGGTGATGGAACACATTATCAAGCCTGTTATTCCGGCACAATGGTTACACAAAGACACGCTCTTCCACATCAATCCAACCGGTCGTTTCGTGATTGGTGGCCCCGTGGGTGATGCAGGCTTGACCGGACGCAAAATTATTGTCGACAGCTATGGTGGTATGGCACGTCATGGTGGTGGTGCTTTTTCAGGCAAAGACCCCTCTAAAGTAGATCGTTCAGCCGCCTATGCCGGTCGTTATGTGGCAAAGAATATCGTGGCCGCTGGTCTAGCCGATAAGTGTGAGATTCAAGTCTCTTACGCTATCGGTGTTGCTCAACCGACTTCCATTAGTATTGAAACCTTTGGCACAGCGAAAGTCGATACCGCTGTCATTGAACGCTTGGTACGTGAACACTTTGACTTACGTCCACGCGGCATTATCGAAATGCTCGATCTATTGCGCCCAATTTATCGCCAAACCGCCAGCTATGGTCACTTTGGTCGTGAGCTAGCTGACTTTACTTGGGAAAAAACGGATAAAGCCGCCTTGTTACGTGCTGAGGCTGGCTTAGCATGAAACTTTCAGCCGAATTTTTCCCGCCGCGAACTACCGAAGGCTTAGATAAGCTAGTTGAGGTAGCAGAAGGCTTTCGCCCCTTCAACCTCGACTACCTCTCGGTGACCTATGGTGCTGGCGGCAGTACGCAAGAACGCACCCTCGCTACGGTCAAAGCCTTACGCGCGCGTGGTTGGGATGTTGCCCCTCACCTCACCTGTGTCGATTCAGAACGCGGTAAAATTGCCGACCTCCTGAAAACCTATATCGACTTGGGTGTGCATCGTATTGTCGCGCTGCGTGGCGACATTCCCTCCGGCATGCGTGATTTAGGCGATTTTAACTTTGCCATTGATTTGGTGAAATTTATTCGTGACACCACTGGCGACCACTTTCACATCGAAGTGGCAGCTTACCCCGAAGTGCATCCGCAAGCGAAAAACTGGCAAACCGACTTACAACACTTTGCCGACAAAATGGCAGCTGGTGCCAATGCTGCCATCACGCAATATTTCTTCAATCCCGATAGCTACTGCCGCTTTGTCAATGCCGCGCGAGAGTTGGGCGTAAAAGGCGACATCATTCCTGGCCTGATGCCTATTACCAATCACGACCAACTAGTCCGCTTTTCCGATGCGTGTGGTGCAGAAATACCGCGTTGGTTACGCAAACGCCTAGAAGCCTTTGGAGACGACAAAGCCGCGATTAGTGAGTTAGGATTAGAAGTGGTGGGTGATATTGGCGAGCGTGTTATGCGTGGTGGTGCACCCGGTGTTCATTACTACGCCATGAATAGCTTAGAGCCTGCACGTTCACTCATGGAACGTCTGAGAAGCTTTTCAGCTTAATCAGACAACTTAAAACCATGCGTCATATTCGTGTTTATGTATCGGGCAACTACCCCGATGTTGGTCAATCGCTCGAACTTCCGGAAACAGTGCGTCATTATGTGGCCACTGTGTTACGTGCGCGCGATGGTTTTCTCATCCAATTATTTAATGGTGAAGGCATCACCGCACAAGCGCGCTTACAGCTTGAAAAGCGTTCAGCACGCGTTATCATTGAAAGCAGTGACAAAGACACATCGAGAGAATCTCCCTTAACGCTGACACTGGCGCAAGGCATTTCGCGTGGCGAACGCATGGATGTGAGTATTCAAAAGGCAACTGAGCTGGGCGTCAGCGCCATCCAGCCCTTGTTTACCGACTATTGCGAAGTCAAACTTGACGATGATGACAAGGTCGCTAAACGCATGGCACATTGGCAACAGGTTATTGTCAGCGCATGTGAACAATGCGAACGAACGGTTCTCCCTAAGCTATTTGCACCCGTGACACTCAATGAATGGTTAGCACAACAGCCGCAAGGATTGGTGTTAGACCCTTACGAGGGCGTCCGCCTGACCCAGCTAGGCAGTGAGTGCTTTACTGTGCCTCAAGCCCTATTGGTTGGTCCGGAAGGCGGACTCAGTGAAGCCGAATTGAAGAACGCGCTCCAGGCTGGCTTAACCGGCTGTCGACTCGGACCACGTATTCTACGCACCGAAACAGCCGGTCCCGCTGCCATTGCAGCCTTACAAGCCTTGTACGGAGATGCCTAGCCGGCGTTTAATTGCCCTAGCACAGGTAGTAAGGCGTCAAAGTTAGCATAAACAACCGCATCTACCAATGACAGATCGACTCGCTTTGCGCCTTCCCCACCCAACCACAAAGCAACGGACGATGGCAAGGCGAGACGCAGGCTTACAACCGCCTGTTGTACCCAAGCAGCATCAGCTGCTTCAGAAATCGACAATGAAACTACCTGTACACCATGCTCTTGCGCAGCTTGCACAATGGTTTCTACTGGAGTTTGAACACCCAAGTTAACGACTTGTACACCCTCTAGACGACACAGATTTTCAATCATTAATAACGCTAAACCATGCTGTTCTTCAGGCAGCGTCGTTAACAATACTTTAGGTGCGGAAACACTCGCTTCGGGTAGACGATCTAAACTTAACCGCAATTTACTCTGTAACTGATCCGTCAGTAAATGCTCATGATGAATGTTCAATCGTCCTGTTTGCCAGGCATAACCAATCTGCGTTAACCAACTAGGCAATAATTCAATGACAAAGGCTTCCAGACCATAGCGCAACAGCCAATAATCTAGGTATTTCGATAAAGCTATAGGTTGATTGCTCAATAACAGCGCCATCAACTCATCTACATGCGATTGAAAACGTCCTTGCTGAATACCAACAGGTACGCTTAACATCTGCGTGAGCTCTTCATTCGACAAAGTCATTAAACGTCCAGGACGATGCCCCAAATCCATCAGACGCTTAATTAACACTAAACGCGCCAAATCCTCCGCGCTATAATTACGCTCACCACTGGATACACGTGAAGGCATGGGGAAGCCATAACGTCTCTCCCACATCCTTAATACATCTTTTGAAATGCCTGTTTCACGCTCAACACGACTAATCGAGTACATGCTTCACATCCTTAATTTTGTTAATAATCCGACTCTCAAACAAGATAAGCCCTTTGTTATCTTTTACCCTTTATAGCGCCAACAACTCACCTGATTTACTTTGACCTGATAGTGACGCGCATCATCGCGCCACACACTCGGCAAATCGATTGGCGGCTCAATCAACTCAAAATGAGCTGCCAGAAGCTGCGAAATCGTGTCAAAACTAGCCACATTTTCACCATCCTGTTTATAACCGCCCAAACGCTCGGTTACATCAGTTCGCTGTGCGTCATAACCATAGTGGCTGCTGATTACCAGCAAACCGTCCGCGTTCAAACGTTGATGAATGGTCAACAAAAAAGCACTGGGTTGCGCTAAAACCTCCAGCGTTTGATTCAGCACAATCACATCATAGCCACTGAAAAGCGGTTTTAGATTGTTCGGGTCTTGCTGTAAAAAAGTTAAGTTATCCGAATTCGTTAATCCGAATTCTGTCAAACTATGCTCAACAAAGTCGGGAATTTCACCTTCAACTGACAGACGGTAACGAATACGCCCTTCCGTCTGTAACTGATTAGCGACACGAATAAAACGTGCTGAAAAATCCAGCCCTGTCACTTGTTCTGCCTGAGTCGCTAACACAAATGACGTACGCCCCACCGAACAGCCAATTTCCAACACCTTACCTAATTTTGGTTGAACGCCAATCACCTTATCAGCCAGAACTTGCGCATAATTCTGAATACCCAGTAGTGACTGACCATAATGCAACTCGCAAGCTTGCACCACATCCGTGTCCGTTTCTACTGGACTAAAATGGGTGATAACAGGAGCATCGCTGGCAATGTAGCGGAATCCTGCATGTTGGAAAAAATGGCGGCGAAAGGCATAACGTGAATGCAAATTGGCTTCATTACCGCTAGAAATCCACGACCCCCCTTTGAAGATATTGTGTTTATTATCAAAGGTTGGCGTCGTGAAATCATCATAGAAAGGATGAACCTTAAAACCGTCAAACGGATAAATCGGTGTTTCAGTCCACTGCCAAACATTACCGACAATATCATAAACACCGCAAAAATCATTAGCATCGACGGGAGTAGAAGAAGCCCATTGCTCCAAATTCAAATTCGCGCCGATACCAATAGCAGAATCCGAATCGGGCAAGCTACACTGGGCACGCAAATGCAAATACTCATCTTCACTTGGCAAACGGATAGGCTCGCCAGTTTGTTCCGCTTTCCAGTTACAAAATGCTTTCGCCTCTAAGTAGTTCACTTCCACCGGCCAAGACCAAGGCATGGCAATCTCTTCACTCATGGTTCTCAGCCAATAGCCATCATCACGCTTGAGCCAAAAGCTCGGCATCGTCGCTTGACTGAACGACAACCAGCCCTGTCCTTCCTCTGTCCAATAACTTGGTGTGTGATAGCCACCCGCTTGAACAAACTCAAGAAATTCCTGATTCGACACCAACATAGTTGCTGCTTTAAAAGACGCAACTTCAGCTTGATGCGCGCCATATTCGTTATCCCAACCATAAACATTGGCAGGATCTTGATGATCAATCACCACTCGACCTGCTGGCACATTAAACCAACCATTGACCGGTACGGGGGTTTGTTGATGTGGACACAAAGGAAAGCTCGCATGGGGTTGAACAGCACTAATCGGTAATTGTCGAATCAGTACCGATGACGTTTCTAAATGAATACGCTCATGCTCAATACCCATCAAAATAGGCCATACTGGATTGTGCCAATTCATAGGGAATTGAATATCAATGCGATCAATTAATGCCAATATCGTCGCTTTAACTTGGTTACGATATTCACGCACAGCCTCAACTGTCGGCCAATCATAATGAGCATCGTTCAAATCATCCCACGACATCTCATCGACACCAATGGCGAACATCGATTCAAAAGTGGGATTAATACGATCTACTAACTTTGCCAGCACCAGTTTATTCATAAAAAAAGTCGCGGTATGGCCAAAATAAAAGATCAGCGGATGACGCAAAGAACAAGGGCGATCATAATAACTGGCATCGTCACGAATGACTTCAAACAAACGCTCATACAAACGACAAGTTTGATCAAAGTAATCGCGCAATTGC
Source organism: Thiotrichales bacterium 35-46-9 (assembly GCA_002281095.1). Lineage (GTDB taxonomy): Bacteria > Pseudomonadota > Gammaproteobacteria > Thiomicrospirales > Thiomicrospiraceae. The sequence continues at coordinate 11,502 of NCFI01000001.1, forward strand.
TGGCGGAACAACAGAGAATCTTGTGCCTGCAAACAGAATTTTGGATAGCTCATGACCAGTGATGTATCGGCAACCTATAGACAAACCTTATGCAAAGGTCGAACAATATGACTTATTATACTTAACAATCACTAAACAAAAAGACTTTTATGCACAACAAACAGCAACATTATTCCGCATTGGCAGAAAACTTTGATCAAGTATGGCAATTCAGCCCAGATTATGAAGTTTGGATGGTTGCCCAAATACAAACTCATTTAGCCTTGAAACCGCATGAACACTGGGTTGATTTTGGCGCAGGCACGGGACGATTTAGCTTGGCAATTCATCGACATGCACAGCCCTCCTCTACGCTATGTGTCGAGCCCGATGCCTCCATGTGGGCAATTGCTCAACAAAAGACAGAACTGAATAGCCTACAAGCCTGTGACCAATCCTTTGTCCAACAGGCCATTCACTACGACGCACTATTAGTCAAAGAAGTCATTCATCATCTCAGTGACAGAACCGCATTCTGGCAAGGCGTGAAACGCCAACTAACGGCTAATGGCCGTATTTTGCTCATCACACGCCCACAACAAACCACTCTCGCCTTGTTTCAACAAGCAAAAGCCCGCTTTGCACAACACCAACCCAGCATTGACTTGTTATCTACTGAATTGCAGACCGCCGGTTTTGAAACGGATATTTCAGTGATTGACTTCCCCTTACGTCAAAGTAAATCTCACTGGTACAGCATGCTCAGAGCAAAATTCATGTCCGATTTAGCGCCGTTTAGTGCCATCGAAATTGAAACAGGCATTGCTGAATTAGAAACAGAACACCCTAATGAATGGATTGATCACGGGGATCGTTTATTGTTTGTCGTAGCACGCCCTAAGGCCAACTGAGTAATTTGTGTTACAATTCGTCGTATTTACCCTTACGCGAAAGCAGCATGAGCAAAGACGTTGACACCAACCTACCTTGGCTAGAAGCCATTGTGTGGGATGAAAAAGGACTATTGAACACCATCGCTCAAGACGCTGATAGCGGCGATATTTTGATGGTAGCATGGATGAATCGCGAATCACTTCAGCTCACCCTAGCTAAAGGCGAAGCTGTCTACTGGTCACGTTCGCGTAATCGACTGTGGCATAAAGGTGAAGAGTCTGGCAATACACAACAAATTGTTGATATACGTCTCGACTGCGACGGTGATGTGATGTTACTAAAGGTTCGTCAAAATGGCGGCATTGCTTGCCATACGGGACGAAAAAGCTGTTTCTATCTTGGGCTGAATGCTGAAACACAACGCTGGCAAGCCATTGACCCTGTACTAAAAGATCCGAAGGAACTCTATGGAAAATAATGCCTTAGTACTGGCTGAATTAGCGCGCATTATTGAAAGCCGCAAAAACGAAGACGTCAAGTCGTCTTATGTTGCCAGCCTATTTAGCAAGGGAACCGACAAAATCTGCGGTAAAATGGCCGAAGAGTGTATGGAAACGGGGCTCGCTGCTAAAATGGACGATAAATCAGAAATCGTCTACGAAATGGCGGACTTATGGTTCCATTGCATGGTATTATTAGCGCACCATAATATTGACCACGACCAGGTTCTACAAGAACTCGCCCGACGTTTTGGCGTCTCGGGGCACGTGGAGAAAGCCAACCGCACAACCACCGCTTAAGCCAGCGGGTTTGTGACTAACCTTGGGGAACTAAACCATGAGTACAATTTTTGGTAAAATTATCCGCCGCGAAGTTCCAGCGGATATCGTGTATGAAGATGATAGAGTGCTTGTTTTCAAAGATATCAACCCTCGCGCACGCGTGCACTTGCTGATTATTCCGAAAAAGGAAATCGCCAGCATGTTTGATGTCAAGCCCGAAGATAAGGATCTCATTGCTCATATGATGTTATTGTTGCCACAGTTAGCTAAAGCGCATGGCTTAGATAACGGCTTCAAAACACAAATTCATACGGGTGAAGCGGGTGGACAAGAAGTTTATCACCTTCATATACATTTATTAGGCAACTAACAAAAAGGAAATTAATCATGGGATTAAGCATTTGGCATCTGTTACTGGTTTTAGCGATTGTATTGGTACTCTTCGGCGCAAAGCGTTTACGTAATGTTGGTGGTGATTTAGGTGCCGCCATTAAAGGCTTTAAAGATGCGGTCACTGATGGTAAAAAAGAAGGTGAAACCCCAGCAGCAGGTAATGTGTATGATGCACAAGTAGCGCCAACACAAGCACCTCAGCCCATTACTCAACAGTCAGCAACAGCACAACCTCAAGCAACGGTTGCGCCTCAAGCTGCTCAGCCAGCGCCAACACAAGCACCACACAACCACGCGTAATGCTGGTTGCTTGTGTTAACAGCTTTTAAGGTCGCTTGAGTGTTTGAACTAGCCTTTTCAGAATTGTTACTGGTGCTGATCATCGCCTTGGTGGTGATCGGTCCGGAAAGACTTCCTGAAGTGGCTCGTGGCCTCGGTAGCATGGTCGGCAAAGTAAAGCGTTTTGTTGAAAACGTGCGTAACGAAACAAGCCTGCAAGACGAGTTAGCTGATTTACGTCGTCAACTAGACTTATCAAAAGAAGCCGCGCAACTACAACAACTGGGTGAAACCCTTAAGTCAGACATTCAATCCAGTGTTAACGAAATTGATTACTCTTTCTATAATCGCCCAAGTAGCGATGAAATTCGCCGCCAGCACAACGAAGCCAATCAGGCTAATACAAATGCGCATTTAGATGGAAAGAGCCCTGATGCCAAACAGGAAACAGATGAACTAGCCAACATTCAACGACCGACATTTGGACGCGAGTTGTATGAAGAGTTACCGCCTTGGTATCATCAACAATCTGATGGCGCTATGACACCAAAAGTACCTAGCGCACCTGAGTTACCATTATCTGCAGATCAAGCCTCCGTTAGTGAAGCCATCCCGAGTACGACAGCTAAAACCTCATGAGTACAGAAAATACCGTTAAGCCAACCGAACAGGAAATGTCCCTGATTGGTCATCTGTTGGAACTAAGAGATCGTCTTGTTAGAGCTGTCATTGCTATTATTGTCGTATTTCTGGTACTTTTTCCCTTTGCTAATGACATTTACAGCTTTATCGCTGAACCACTAACGCGCTATCTCCCCGAAGGCAGTAGCATGATGGCGATTGGTGTTATTTCACCCTTCTTAACGCCGTTAAAATTGGCCTTAATTGCGTCGATTTTCTTATCCATGCCATTTTTACTGTACCAAGTATGGGGATTTATTGCCCCTGCGCTTTACCACAATGAAAAACGCCTCGCTGCACCTATGTTAATTGCCAGCACTTTCTTGTTTTATGCTGGCGGTGCTTTTGTCTTCTTCGTTGTTTTCCCCCTTGTTTTCAAGTTTATGGCGGGAACAACACCCGATGGCGTACAAATTGGTACCGACATCCAACTTTACTTAGACTTTGTGATTGGTATGTTCTTCGCTTTTGGCTTAGCCTTCCAAGTGCCAGTAGTGACGGTATTATTATTAGTAACGCGCATGGTCAGTCCAGAAAAAATGCGTCACGCCCGTCCTTATGTGATTGTTGGTGCTTTTTCCATTGCTGCTTTTATTACACCTCCCGATGTAATTTCACAAACGCTGCTCGCTGTCCCTATGTGGTTTATGTATGAGGGTGGATTGTGGTTTGGTGAACGTATGGTTAAAAATCGTGATGCCGAGAAAGCAGCTCAAGAAGCCAATGACAACACCCCCCCAACGCCACCTGAAGGTAGCACGCCTGCCAGCACAACCTCAGCTGAAAACCCGATCACAACCAGTGCTGTTGCTGGAGCTGGCGTCATAGCAGCAACCACTGCCAGCGCTAGAGAAGCAGCGACCGCCAATGCGCAATCGTCAACAGAAGTGGCTCATTCAACTGCCACAGCATCGTCTGATGCGGTGTTAGAAAACGCCTTAAATAGTGACGAAGATTTTGAGCGTGCTTTTGCTGCCATTGATATGGAACGTGCTAAATTACACGCACCATTAGAGCCGACTCAAGTAGCCGATGCACCTAGCGCAGAAACAGACAAAACCAGCACAACAAGCAACGCATCAACCTAGTCAATGATTGACGAGTCGATGCGCCATTTTTATAATCATAGGATTAATAACTTACAGGGAGGGAGATTGAGATGAACACCAACAGCCAAAATCTACCAAGCATTGCCAAAAGCATTGCCCTTGCCGATCCTAGCCATGACCTGAATGGTTATTTGCGCCTCATTCGTTCTTTACCGCTGCTCAGTGCCGAAGAAGAAATGGAGTTAGCGCGCCGCTACCATGAACACCAAGACTTACGTGCTGCCGAACAACTCGTGCTGTTTAACCTACGTCATGTAGTACCCATTGTGCGCTCCTATAAGGGCTATGGACTGCCTGAGGCAGACCTGTTACAGGAAGGTAGCATTGGCTTGATGAAAGCGGTGAAACGCTTCGATATTGGTGCTGGCGTACGCCTCATGACTTTCGCCTCACACTGGATTCGTGCCGAAATCAACGAATACATCCTGAAAAACTGGCGCATGGTTAAAATCGCGACCACCAAAGCACAACGTAAACTGTTTTTCAAACTGCGTAGTCACAAAGACAGCCTAGACGCCGTCAATCATACGCAAGCCCTGCGTATTGCCCATGAACTCGGCGTCAAACCCGAAGAAGTCTTAGCAATGGATGCACGTCTCTCTCTACCGGACGTGTCTGTTGCCACGCCAACGGATAATGACGAAGAAGATCAACCGCAGCTGACCCTAGTAGATAGCCGTTACATTCCCGAAGACATGGCGATTGAAGCTGAAGAAGAGCAACTTACCTACAGCCGCGTGCATGAAGCATTAGCAACGCTGAGTGAGCGTGAACAGGCTATCGTTGAAGCGCGTTTATTACGTGAAGATAAAGCGACATTGGCCGAACTGGCAGAACAATTTGGTGTTTCCTTAGAGCGGGTACGCCAAATCGAAAGCGCAGCATTGAAAAAGCTCAAAACACATTTATCAGTGCTGGTTGCTTAACCGCACCGATAATGCCATCTCATCCCTGCCAACGCTTAATGGCACTGATGGGGATGGACGCTGTCTGCGGTAAGTTCCGCTCTGTTGAGCCTTTATGCTCAGCAATGAAAGCATGGGCATAAACCACTTCAAAGGTAGCAGGAATACGACCATCAGACATGACGTGTTGGGCATAAGCCGCTAAAAACGCTTGCCACTTAGCTTTACCCATCAATCCCTTTTGACGCTGACCGCTGGCATTGGTTGCGCCTATCGCTTTAAGATCTTTCAACGCCGCTGGTGCGTCGGCATAGGTCAGCGTGATGTGCTCAACATCACATACAGGGTCACTAAAACCCGCGCGTCCCAACGCATCGCCTAAGTCGTGCAAATCGGCAAAATTGAGCGTGTGTTCAGCGGTTTCGCCATCGACTTGTTGCCATGCCAAGCGAATTTCTTTCAAGGTATCTGGACCCAAACTAGCCATAAACAGCACGCCATTCGGCTTTAATACGCGCCGACATTCTGCCAGTACGCTGGGTAAATCATCGCACCATTGCAACATCAAGCTCGATACCAACATATCCATACTATTGTCTGCAAAAGGTAACTGATAGGCGTCGGCATTGACAAAAGCCACGCCTGGCTCAGAATGGAACGGATTCAGCTTTTGCCACCATGCAGGCCTAGGAGCAAGCTTGGCACGGCACTGTTGCAACATGCTTTCGGATAAGTCCACCGCTACCAACTGCGCCTGAGCATAATAACTGCGCAAATGCTGCGATAAAAAACCCGTGCCAGCACCTAAATCCATCACCTGTTGCGGCTGGATTTTCAGTAACGGCCAGCGTTCTGCTAAACGACTGGCGACCTCTTGTTGCAGCACGGCCGCCGCATCATAGGTTTGCGCGGCACGGCTAAAATGTTGCGCCACCGCACGACGGTCAATCATGAGCCTTTCCTTGTAAAAATGAAATAATGGCTTCTGCCGTGACACAGGGTTGGGCAAGAAAAGGTAAATGTCCCGAAGCCGCAATCAACTGACAACTTGCCTGTGGCTGCCAGTGTGCAATCTCCGCCATCAAGCTGCTGGGCACAATGGCATCGGCATCGGCAAACAACCAGAGAGTTGGCAAAGTCAAATCGGCTAACTGGTGACGCATATCGAGCGTTTGCAGTAACCACAATCCTTGACGCAACGACAGCTGATGTCCTGACATCACCTGATTCATTAACGGAAGCAACTGTTTAATCAGTTGTTTGGGTTGCTGACTGCCGAGTGCTTGCAAGGAAAAAAACGATTTTAACAACTGCTGTGTCTGTTGCATCACTTCGGTTAAATAACGCGCAAACAAGGGTTTTTCTAACGCGGGCAACCAATCTTCACGCTGCACAAAGCAGGGGCTACTGGCCATTAACACCAATGAGGCCACTCGTTGCGGATATCGCCAAGCGATCTGTTGCGCCAGCAATCCACCCAATGACCAACCGACCAGAATAGCACGCTCTGGCAAAGCTGCAACAATGGCATCCACCCAGCCATCCAATAGCGCATCATCTGACCATGACGCCTGAGGACTCTGTCCATGACCCGGTAAGTCGATTAAGGTGATGCGATAACCGACAAAATGACGTTCAATCCAAGATCGCCACAGCGCACTATTTGCCCCCCAGCCATGCAGAAATACCAGCTCTGGCCCCTGACCAAATTCTTCACTCGCTAAACGCACGCCCCCTCCTCTCGCTGACACGCAGCTAATGCAGTCAACAAGGATTCTATCTGCTCGACACTATGCCCAGCCGATAAGGAAACGCGCAAACGCGCTGTGCCTTCGGCAACGGTTGGCGGTCTAATGGCCGGCAACCAAAAACCCGATTGCCACAACTTGACTTGCCAGGCTAAGGCCCGCTCATTGGAACCCAGCACAATCGGTTGAATCGGTGTGGATGAAGGCAATAAGGATAATCCCAAGGCTTGCGCTCCCTGTCGAAAAACCGCAATCAGCTCATCCAGCTTGGCTCTGGCTGCTTCGCCCACTTCACCTGACAGCAACCGCAAGGTAGCACGACTGAAACTGGCTTGGTAAGGCGGTTGGGCGGTGGTGTAAATATAACTGCGTCCCCACTGGGCAATGCTGTCTATCAATAAGCCAGAACCAGCAATAAAAGCACCACTGCTGGCAAAGGCCTTGCCTAAGGTACCCACTCGCAACACAGACGCGTCGGCAGCCTGTTGCTGATGCACAAACAAACCGCGACCTTGTTCGCCTAAAACGCCAAAGCTATGCGCTTCATCGACCACCAGCAAGCCGTCCTGTTCTGCCACTAACGGCAACATCTTGCCTAGGCATACCGAATCGCCATCCATACTAAAGACACCGTCGGTCACCACCATCGTCAAACCATCTGTTGGCTGCGCCAAACGTCGTGCCAGCGCTTCCATGTCATTATGCGCATAACGCTGAAAGTGAGCAGAAGATAAGCGTGCGCCATCTAATAACGAAGCATGATTCAGTTTGTCGTGATAAAGTGCATCACCGTCTTGTAGCAGTGCGGTTTGCACCGCTAAATTAGCTAAATAGCCACTCGAAAAAAGCAACACACGCTCAACACCCAACCAATCAGCCAGTTCATCTTCCAGTAAATGGTGTGGTAAATGGTGCCCTGCCAATACATGAGAAGCCGTACTTCCTGCATTGCCAGCTTCTTGGTGCAGGCCTTGCGCCAACAGGGGCAAGTCTGGCGATTCAGCCAAGCCTAAATAATCGTTACTGGCAAAATTAATGAGCCACTGACCATTAACCTGTACACGCACCCCTGGCGCACTGGTGAGCAATGGACGCGACCGCCACAAGCCCAGTTGCTGTCGCTGTTGTTGACGTTCGGTCAGTCGCTGCTGCCAACGCAATGACATGGCGACTTAACAACCACTCGCTGCTTGCGTTAAGCCCAGACGCTTAAACAATAAGCGGTCATGTTGTGCATCGGGGTTATCAGCAGTGAGCAATTTTTCTCCGTAGAAAATGGAGTTAGCACCGGCTAAAAAACACAGTGCTTGAGTCTCATCACTCATTGAACTTCGACCTGCCGATAAACGTACATAAGAAGCGGGCATCATAATGCGAGCCGCTGCAATGACGCGAATAAATTCAAATGGATCGGTTTTACCGCGCATATCGGCTAATGGCGTACCTTCAATGGGCACCAACAGATTAATGGGCACCGAATGCGGATGTTCGGGCAGGTTAGCAAAGGTACGTAATAATTGGGCGCGATCGCCCTCACCTTCGCCGAGACCAATAATGCCACCCGAACAAACTTTCATGCCCTGCTCACGCACCCGCGCTAAGGTATCCAAGCGGTCTTGGAAACTGCGCGTAGTAATGACTTGCGGATAATAGGCTTCCGAGGTATCTAGATTGTGATTGTAATAATCTAATCCGGCTTCTTTTAAGCGAGCTGCCTGATCGTCATTGAGCATACCCAGTGTACAGCAGGCTTCCATATTTAAGTCTTTGACGCCACGCACCATAGCCAGCACCAACTCGAAATCTTTTGCATTCGGATTACGCCAAGCTGCTCCCATGCAAAAGCGGGTAGCGCCACTGTCTTTCGCTGCTTTCGCTTTGCTCAGCACTTCTTCCAACTGCATCATCTGCTCTTTTTCTAAGCCAGTATCGTAACGGGCACTTTGTGAACAGTATGAGCAGTCTTCGGCACAGCCACCGGTTTTGATATTGAGCAACGTCGAGGTTTGCACGCTATTGGCATCAAAATGCTGACGGTGTACCGTTTGCGCTTGAAAGATCAAATCGTTAAACGGTTGTTGAAGTAGCGCTTGCACTTCTTCTAACGTCCAGTCGTGACGAATATCGCCTAATGCCATGCTGCATTCCTTTATAATGTGCGTGTAATTGCCTATTTTACCTTAAACACGAGGCTAACATGAACTGGCTCGAAAGATTCCTGCTCCCACCCCACTGCCAACTCTGCGGTGCCACGGCAGATCAAGATGAACTCTGCGCTGGCTGCGTCGCCGACGTTCATGTCATTGATACGGCTTGTCCGCTCTGCGCCCTACCCAACGATGACCATAGCGTCTGCGCACAGTGCACCAAGCAACCACCTCATTGGCAAACAGCACAGAGTTGCTTCGTTTATGATGGTACGGTAACGCAATTGATGCGACGCTGGAAATACGGCAAGCAAGGCTCAGCAGAACGCTTGCTGTGCGAAGCTTTCTACGACTGGATTGAAGCGACCGAATTCACAACAGAAGCGACGGCCATCATTGCCGTACCCATGCATCCGCATAAATTGCGTAAGCGCGGTTTTAACACCGCCTATCAACTGGCTAGAACCGCCAGCCGCGTGCTAAAACTCCCACTGTTAGAACACGCACTAAAGCGAGACCATCTTACCGATAGCCAAGCGGGTTTGGATAAAGCGGCACGACAACAGAATTTGCTAGGCGCATTTTCCGTTACGCCTAAGGGTTTAGCAGGACACAGACACGTTTTATTAATAGATGATGTTTACACGACGGGTGCTACTGCAATCAGTTGTGCCCAACAACTACAAAATGCTGGTGTCATACATTTACACTTATTGACGTTGGCTAGAGCCTTACCACCTAAGCATGATGCCTTGCCATTGAGCACATAAATCCGTAAACTGCTCACCCAGTCGAATTTTTAAGTTAAGGAAACCAACCATGAGCAACCAATTTGATCAAGTCTCTGTGACTAAAACCGCCAATGTCTATTTTGATGGCAAATGCGTCAGTCACACCGTCACTTTTGCCGACGGCACGCGTAAAAGTGTCGGCGTGATTTTACCCTCAATACTGACATTTAATGTCGGTGTACCCGAAATCATGGAATTACTGCAAGGTAAAGGTAAAGTCAGTATCAATGACGGCGACTGGCAAAGCTTCGAAGGTGCTTTCACCTTCTCCGTACCGGAAAATGGTAAATTTGTTATCGACGTGAGTGAAGACGTGCATTACGTTTGTCATTTTGGCTAAGCAAAGCACCGCCCAATCTTCTTGAAGCCGCTCCATTGAGCGGCTTTATTTTGCACCTTACAAACTCGCCAACCAAGCGGTGACATCGTCCAATTCTTCAGGCAAAATACTGTGCGCCATCGGATAACTCGCACTGACAACCTGCCTTACCCCTAACTCGCTTAATTTCACCTTAGCGCGCTCATGCGCTGCCATAGGCACAATGTTATCGAAACGCCCATGACCTAACCAAACGGGCGTTTGTTGCTGTGCTGCAGAAACAGACACTAAAGCATCCGTTGCCGGCAACCAAGTCGATAGCCCCACAACCGCACCAACACACTGATTGCCAGACAAAGCCGCATGCAAGGCAACCACCCCACCCTGCGAAAAACCCAACAACACAATACGACTCGCATCAACGCCCAGAACCACTTGCTCATCAATCAAAGCATGAACCCTAGCAGCACTTAAGGCAATGCCTTGCTGATCGACTGGATCGGTCGGATTAAAGCCTAAAATATCAAACCAAGCGGGCATACGCATACCGATATTGGCGGTAACAGATAGCTCTGGCGCATTGGGAAACAACCAAGGCACGTCTTCCATACCCATCATCTGCTGTAAGGGCATTAAGTCGCTACCATCAGCACCCAAACCATGCAACGCAATGACACAACTAGGACGCATTAACGGGGACTCTCGAAGAAAATATACTGCGCTGTGTATTCTCCCAATTCAAAATAGACCTTTTTCTCTTCAGGGTCTTTAACAAAATTCAGGTTTTCATCCAACACACCATAGCCAAATCGGTAAGGACGCGCCTGACCATCACTGGTACCGTAAGCAGTCGATAACTTATCCACCTGAATGAAACGACGCACCACTTTTTCACCTGCATAGACTTCAACGACGCCATTGGTGCCTGTCCAGTTTTGAATACTACGCGAAATTTGATTTTGTGATTCTTGCGTACAAGCACTCATTCCAAAGACTAAGCCCACACCCAACAACATCATTAAAGATACGATAAGACCACGCCTAACCATAACATCACTCCTATCCAAATATTCGATTTAAAGGCCCGAAAAGCGGCTTCTTTTTCACCCTCTCGTACCAACCAAAGTTGCCAAGCAAAGTGAAGCGCAACCAACAATACGGCTAACGACCACAACCATGATAAAGCAAAGGCCTGACCCAGCTGAAGTAATAACCATAACATGAGCAGCATGAGTAAGGCCATGATAACGCCTAAATAACGCCCAAACAAAATCGCTGTCGATTTAATGCCTACTTTCAAATCATCATCACGATCAACTAAGGCATACCAAGTATCATAAATGAGTGCCCATATCACCGTCACCGCAAACAACCACCAGCCTGCAACAGGCATTTCACCCAACACCGCCACAAATCCCATCGGAATAGCCCAAGCAAAGGCTAAACCCAAAAACAGTTGTGGATAGTAAACCCAACGCTTGGTGAAGGGGTAAAGTGTCGCTAAAAAAATCGCCCCCAACGCCCACAGCAAAACCTCAAAGCGCAAGGTCAGCACCAGTAGACCGCCCAAGAGCAATAACCCGACAAATAGCATCAATGCCGCTTTAGGTGACACCTCACCACAAGCCAACGGACGATCGCAGGTACGCGCCACCGCGCCATCCCAATCACGGTCAGCATAGTCGTTAATGACACAACCCGCTGAACGCATGACAAAAGCACCAAGCACAAAAACAGCCAATTCCCATAATGGTGGAACACCTTCAGACGCTAACCATAGCGCCATTAGCGCAGGTAGCAAAACAAGATAAGTACCCACAGGTTTATCAAGGCGCATAAGGCGAAAAAAGGGGTGACCCTGCACCCCTTTTAACCAATAAGGGAACAAAATCACTCCACCGTAACTGATTTAGCCAAGTTTCTGGGCTGATCCACATCTGTACCCCGGATGACCGCTGTATGGTAAGCCAACAACTGCAAGGGTACAACGTATGCAACAGGCGCTAGCGAGGTGAGCTGAATTGGCAAGCAGATATTATGATAGCGTGCATGCTCAAACTCACTCGGATCAATCATACCCGCTGCCGAGAAGACAAACAATTCACCACCTCGCGCAGAGACTTCTTCTAGGTTTGATTTCAGCTTAGCCCACAGCACATCGTTAGGCGCTACCGACACCACCGGCATTTTCTCGTCAATCAAGGCCAAGGGACCATGTTTTAACTCACCGGCTGGGTAGGCTTCGGCATGAATGTAAGACAATTCCTTCATCTTCAATGCACCCTCTTCAGCAATCGGGTACATAAAACCACGACCCAAAAACATGGCATTATCTTTTAACGCCAATTTTTGCGCCATTTGTTGGATTTCATCGTCTTTAGTTAATACCTGACGCAAGGTATCAGGTAAGGCGCGTAGCTCATTGACTAAAACTTGTGCTTCTTCCTCTTTCAGGTTACCTTTAGCCTTACCAATCGCCAATACCAACAACATCATTGCCACCAACTGCGTGGTAAAGCCTTTCGTTGATGCCACCGACATTTCACGACCCGCACGCGTGAGCAGTACCATATCCGCCTCACGCACCATCGAACTTTCTGGCACGTTCACCACTGCCAGCGTCTTAAAGCCGCGTGCTTTAGCCTCGCGCATGGCGGAAAGTGTATCGGCCGTTTCACCCGACTGAGAAATAAACACCATTAGCGTATTTTTGAACATCGACGGCTGACGGTAACGGAACTCACTGGCAATCTCGACTTGGCAAGGCATATCGACCAAATACTCCAGCCAATAACGCGCCACCTCTCCCGATAAAAAGCTGGTACCGCAACCAACCACTTTAATCGCCTCAATCGAACGTAGCATGTCATCTGAATCCGGTCCTAGCAGGTTAGAAACGACACCATTAGGCAATAAACGACCTTCGAGTGATTCGGCAATCAAACTGGGTTGCTCATGAATTTCTTTGAGCATAAAGTGACGATACTCACCCTTACTCACCGAATCATTCGTGAGATTACTTTGTACCACCGGACGCTCAGACGACTCTAATCGACGCCACTGACGATCATAAATGGTCAAGCTATCTTTCGTGATGTCAGCAACATCACCTTCTTCTAAGAAGATGAACTGTTGCGTTACCGGCAATAGTGCCATTTGATCAGAAGCGACAAACTTCTCACCAAAACCCAAACCAATCACCAAAGGACTCCCTTCACGCGCCACAATCATGCGACCAGGTATGTCTTTATTCAAAATCGCCAAGGCAAAAGAGCCGTGCAATTTAGCTAAGGTGTTTTTAACGGCCTGTAACCAATCGCCAGTTTTCTTGCTTTCTAGCGCCAGTAAATGCACCACCACTTCCGTATCGGTTTCCGACGAGAAGACCACCCCTTGCGCTTGCATGGATTCGCGCAAGTCAAAGGCATTTTCAATAATGCCGTTATGCACCAGCACAATACGATCTTCTGAAACATGCGGATGCGCATTACGCTCCGCTGGCTTACCATGCGTCGCCCAACGGGTATGAGCAATACCATATACACCCGCAACACCTTCTTCCGCCACTAAATCGGCTAGGTTTTGCACCTTACCCACAGCACGGGCTCGATCAATGCCCTTATCATTTAATACTGCTAAACCCGCTGAGTCATAACCACGATACTCAAGACGGCGTAAGCCCTCAATCAAAATAGGAACAACATTACGCTCCGCAACACCACCAACAATTCCGCACATGCTTTCTTTAACTCCAAAAACTCTTATTTTTTTACCGGACGCTGCCAAGTCGCAATCGTCACCTGTTTAGCGCGCGCTAAGGTGAGTTGGTCGTCTGGTGTATCTTTGGTAATGACTGATCCAGCACCAATCGTTGCCCCTGCACCCACCGTAACTGGAGCTACCAGTGCTGAATTAGAGCCAACAAAAGCACCCTCACCAATAACCGTACGATGTTTATTCACGCCATCATAATTACAGGTAATGGTACCCGCACCAATATTGGCTTTTGCGCCCACACTGGCATCACCAACATAACTGAGATGATTGACCTTAGCACCGCTACCCAATTGCGCATTTTTCAACTCAACGAAATTACCAATATGCGCATGATCCTGCGTCACCGTACCTGGACGTACACGTGCAAACGGACCAACTCGCGAGTCTGCGCCAATCGTGCAATCTTCTAACACCGAATAAGGATTGAGTTTAACACCATCACCCAAGGTCACGTTATGCAACACGCAACCAGCCCCAATAGACACGTTATTACCTAAAACAACCTTACCGGACAACACCACATTCACATCAATAGCGCAATCCATACCGACTGAAACCTCGCCACGGATATCAACACGCGCTGGGTCAATAACGGTCACTCCCGCTTTCATCAGCGCCATCACTTGTTCCGCTTGATACAAACGCTCTAAGCCAGCTAATTGGGCTTTATCGTTAACACCCAACACTTCCATCTCACTACTGGCTTGCGTTGAGCGCACCATAAAGCCATCAGCAACCGCCATGGCAATAATGTCGGTTAGATAATATTCACCCTGCGAATTGTTATTTTGCAGCTTAGCTAGCCAACCACGTAACTGCACTCCCTTAACTGCCATAATACCGGTATTCACTTCAGCAATAGCGCGTTCAGCAGGTGTGGCATCTTTTTGCTCAACAATACGTTGCATATTACCACTAGCATCACGCACTATGCGGCCATAGCCAGTCGGATCATCCAAATGCACCGTTAACAATGCCAACGGATGAACGTCATCCACTAAATCCACTAAGCGTGCCAAGGTACCGGTTTGAATTAACGGAACATCGCCGTAAAGAATCAAGGCTGTCTCGTCATTTTGAATATGGTCAATCGCCTGCGCCACGGCATGCCCCGTTCCCAGCTGCTGAGCCTGCACCGCCCAAACAAGCGAATGATGCTGACAAGCAGCTTGCACAGCCTCCAAACCAAAGCCAGCCACAACCACCGTCTGACGTGCCTGTAAAGACTGAGCCGTATCAATCACATGATGGAGTAAAGGACGCCCCCCTAAAGGTTGTAACACTTTAGGAAGAACAGAACGCATACGCGTGCCCTTGCCGGCGGCAAGAATAATCGCACTGAGCATATAACCTCGTTATAGAATAAAATGGTGGAGCAACTCAGCTGATTGTACGCTAGCTGATGACAAAAAAAAACGGGAGACATAGGTCCCCCGTTCTTTTTTGTGCCAAGATGCGAAATTAATGCATCAAGCCTTGCTTGCTCAACTGATCGCGTAAACGACCCAGCATCGCAATTTGTGCAGCGGCTTCTGCCAAAGCGTTTTGTGCGCGCGTAACGTCCAAATCGGTTTTAGCATTATCCATAGCTTCTTGTGCACGCGCCATGGCTTCTTGTGCAGCGGCTTCGTCCAGATCTTTTGCACGGAGTGCTGAATCAGCTAACACCGTTGCAACATCAGGCTGGATTTCCAACACACCACCAGAAACATAGAAGTAACTCACTTCATCACCAGACATCACACGTACTTCACCCGGTTTTAACGTGGTGATGAACTGTGTATGGTGAGGTAGGACACCTACTTCACCATTAGCTGCCTGAGCAAAAAAACGATCTACCTTACCAGAGAAGATTTCTCCCTCTGCACTGACGATATCCAATTGCATGGTTGCGGACATAATCTGTCCTCCTTACTTGGCAGCCAGTTTGTTCGCTTTCTCAATCGCTTCGTCGATGTTACCAACCATGTAGAAAGCTTGTTCTGGTAAATGATCTAGCTCACCAGCCATGATCATTTTGAAGCCCGCTAAGGTTTCTTTCAAAGAAACATAACGACCTTTGTCACCCGTGAACACTTCAGCTACGTGGTAAGGTTGTGACAAGAAACGTTGAATTTTACGCGCACGAGTAACGATTGATTTGTCTTCTTCTGACAACTCATCCATACCCAAAATGGCAATAATGTCTTTCAACTCTTTGTAACGTTGTAACGTCTTTTGAACGCCACGAGCAATTTCGTAGTGCTCAGCACCAACAACCAACGGATCTAACTGACGTGAAGTCGAGTCAAGCGGGTCAATCGCTGGGTACAAACCTTGTTCTGCAATAGAACGGTTCAATACAACGGTTGCATCCAAGTGAGCGAAAGTCGTTGCAGGAGCTGGGTCAGTCAAGTCATCCGCAGGAACGTAAACGGCCTGAATCGACGTAATAGAACCCGTCTTAGTTGACGTAATACGCTCTTGTACCGCACCCATTTCTTCTGCCAAAGTTGGTTGGTAACCTACCGCAGAAGGCATACGACCCAACAAAGCCGACACTTCGTTACCCGCTAGGGTGTAACGGTAGATATTGTCAACGAAGAACAGAATGTCACGGCCTTCATCACGGAAGTACTCAGCCATAGTCAAACCAGTCAAAGCAACACGTAAACGGTTACCAGGCGGCTCATTCATCTGACCATAAACCATGGCTACTTTATCCAGTACGCCAGAATCTTTCATTTCGTGGTAGAAGTCGTTACCTTCACGAGTACGCTCACCAACACCAGCGAACACAGACAAACCATCATGCGCTTTAGCGATGTTGTTAATCAACTCCATCATGTTAACGGTTTTACCAACACCGGCACCACCGAACAGACCGATTTTACCACCCTTAGCGAATGGAACCAGCATGTCAATAACTTTAACACCCGTTTCCAACAACATGGTTGAAGGTGCTAATTCGTCAAAAGATGGTGCTTTACGGTGAATAGGATGTTTCTCTTCAGAAACCACATCACCCGCTTCGTCGATGGCATTACCCAATACGTCGAAGATGCGACCCAAAGTCGCTTTACCTACAGGAACAGAAATGGGGTTACCTGTGTTAGTAACTTCCATGCCACGCTTTAGGCCATCAGATGAACCCATTGCAATTGCACGAACAACACCGCCACCAATTTGCTGTTGTACTTCTAAAATCAAACCCAATGACGGAACCGTCAAAGCGTCATAGACTTTAGGCATTTCAGATTGCTTAAACTCGACGTCAATAACCGCGCCGATGATTTGCAAAATCTTTCCAGAACTCATAACGCAAACCTCTATAGTTGCTAATTAACCAGAAACCGCCGCTGCACCTGCAGTGATTTCTGAAATCTCTGCAGTAATGGCAGCTTGACGCGCCTTGTTGTATGCCAATTGTAGTTCTTTGATGAACTTGCCAGCGTTATCTGTCGCGTTCTTCATCGCGATCATACGAGCTGACATTTCACAAGCCACGTTCTCAACCGTTGCCGTGTACACCATTGATTCAACATAGCGCTTCAGAAGTGCGTCCAGCACATCCTTAGCTTCTGGCTCATACAGGTAATCCCAATGACCATTAGACGCTGAGACATCTTCTTGAGCAATAGGCAGCATACGATGCATAGTTGGCTTTTGAGTCATGGTATTAACAAATTCGTTGGACATCAGCCACAACTCATCAATATTACCTTGCTCATAAGCATCTAACATCACTTTAACGCTACCAATCAAATCAGTCACATGAGGCTTATCTCCTAAACCGGTTTTGGTCGCTAATAAATTACCACCAAATGATTTAAAGAATGAAGCACCCTTGCTACCAATCACGCTATAAGAAACGTCAGTCCCTGCGGTTTGCCACTCTTTAACACGACCGCTTAAACGGCGTAGTAAGTTAGCATTCAAGCCGCCACATAATCCACGGTCCGATGTGATGACAACAACGCCAACACGTTTCACCGGACGCACAGTCATGAAAGCATGTTTGTACTCGGGATGAGCTTTTGTCAAATGCCCGATTACACGCTTGATTTTATCCGCATAGGGACGTGCAGCATCCATACGTTGCTTGGCGCGGCGCATTTTAGACGCCGCAACCAGCTCCATGGCCTTGGTGATTTTCTGCGTATTTTTGATACTCGCAATCTTGCCGCGAATCTCTTTTCCGCTTGCCATGGCCTTACCCTCTTTACTTAGTAAACGCCATTAGCCTTGAAGCCTTCCACACAGGCTTTTAGGCCAGCCAAGATGTCATCATTTAGGTCGCCCTTAACGTTGATCTTGTCAGCCAAGTCTTTGTGGTTGCTATTCAAGTAAGCGTGTAATGCAGATTCAAAGGCACCCACTTTAGATACATCAACGTCATCTAAATAGCCTGAAACTGCCGCGTACAAAGAGATACCCATTTCAGCAATAGTCAATGGAGAGAATTGTTTTTGCTTCATCAATTCTGTAACGCGTTTACCACGCTCCAACTGCTTACGGGTAGCCTCATCTAGGTCAGAAGCGAATTGCGCAAACGCAGCTAACTCACGGTACTGAGCCAAGTCTAAACGGATACCACCACCGAATTTCTTGATGATCTTCGTTTGAGCTGCACCACCTACACGTGATACCGACAGACCCGCGTTAACCGCAGGACGAATACCTTGTGCAAACAATGAAGTTTCCAAGAAAATCTGACCATCAGTGATCGAAATTACGTTGGTTGGAACGAATGCAGACACGTCACCAGCTTGCGTTTCAATAATTGGCAATGCAGTCAATGAACCTGTTTTACCTTTTACAGCACCGTTGGTGTAGGCTTCAACATAGTCCGCATTCACACGCGCAGCGCGCTCCAATAAACGGCTGTGAAGATAGAATACGTCACCTGGGTAAGCTTCACGACCTGGTGGACGACGTAATAACAATGAAATTTGACGATAAGCAACGGCTTGCTTAGACAAATCATCATAAATGATTAACGCATCTTCACCACGATCACGGAAGTATTCGCCCATAGCACAACCACCGTAGGCTGCTAAGAATACCATTGCTGCTGGATCAGCTGCATTGGCCGCCACAACCGTGGTGTACTCCATCGCACCAGCTTCTTCGAGTTTACGTACTACGTTCTTAACCGAAGATGCTTTTTGACCCATGGCTACGTAAACACAAGGAATACCTTTGCCTTTTTGGTTAATGATGGCATCGACAGCAATCGCTGTTTTACCCGTTTGACGGTCACCAATGATCAACTCACGTTGGCCACGACCAACTGGAATCATCGAGTCAATTGACTTGATACCAGTCATCATTGGCTGGTCAACGCTTTGACGAGCAATTACGCCCGGCGCAATGCGTTCAATCGGAGACATGACGACTTCGCCTGTCAACGGACCTTTACCATCAATCGGCGTACCCAAAGCATCAACAACACGACCCAACAATGCTGGACCTGTTGGCACTTCAAGAATGCGACCTGTACATTTAACGCGCTGACCTTCAGCGATGTTTGTGTAATCTCCTAAAATAACGACACCTACAGAGTCGCGTTCTAGGTTCAACGCCATACCAAATACATTGTCGTTGAATTGCACCATCTCACCATACATGACATCTGATAAGCCATGAATGCGTGCAATACCATCCGCAATGCTTACTACTACACCTTCAGAACCTGATTCTGGTGCAGCAGTGAAACCGGCGATGCGTTCTTTAATCAGACTACTGATTTCAGAAGGATTCAATTGCATGTTTGTTCCTCTATACCTTACTGGGCAATGACTGCAGACAGTTTGTTTAACTGACTTGCAATCGAGCCATCAATGACCCAATCTTGTGCTTTAATAACAGCACCACCAACCAGTGTCGAATCCACATTAAAGGTTACTTCAACATCAGCAGACCATTTAGCATCTAATGCTTTTTTAAGTGCTGCTTGCTGTTCAGTCGTTAACACGACTGCTGAGGTAACCGATGCTTGAACTCGACCATCATTTTCTGCACGTAACGCATCAAATTGCGTCTTAACGTCAGCAATGACCGACAAGCGACGGTTAGCAGCCATAGCTTCTACCAAACGTTTCGCACTGTCTGATAGGACAGTTGAACCGACAGCATTCACTACACTTGCCACCACTTCGGTCGGCGTACTGGGGTTATTAATCAGCTCAGCAACCTGGGGTTCGGTCGTAATTGCTACCAGTGCAGCTAATTGATCTGCCCAAGCAGCAACCGACCCTTGTTCGCGCGCCAAGCCATAAGTGGCTTCAGCGTAAGGACGCGCCAGTGTCTGTGACTCTGCCATAATATTACCCAGAAGTTAAATCTGTTTGACAAGACGATCGAGAATATCTTGATGCTTAGCCGCATCAATCTCGACTGCCAAAATCTGACCTGCACCTGCCACAGCCAATTTCGCCACATCGCCACGTAACTGTTCACGCGCAGCTGCCACTTCTTGGGCTAATTCTGCTTGTGCACCAGCACGAACGCGGTCGGCTTCTTCTTGTGCTTTGGTTTTAGCGTCGTCAACGATTTCGTTAGCGCGCTTTTCAGCTTGGCCAATAATGTTTTGAGCCTGCTCTTTCGCTTCTTTAAGCACTTCTTTAGCGCGTTTTTCAGCTAATTCGAGCTCACGCTTACCTTTTTCAGCCGCTGATAGGCCGTCGGCAATGCGCTTTTGACGCTCTTCCATCAATTTGGAAATTGGTCCCCATAGGACCTTGTTCACGAACCAAATCAACAGCACGAAAGCGATGATCTGGATCAAGAGCGTAGCATTAATACTCACGGTTCGCCCCTAAGGTTGGTTAACACAAAAACCTTGGTTGGGAAGCGTACGAGACACCACCCATAACCACAAATTAAGCGCCTAGGGCAGCTTTCATTGCGCCAACGAATGGGTTAGCGAACAGGAACCACATAGCGAATGCCAAAATGATGAACGGGAAAGACTCCATCAAACCAGCGAAGATGAACATGTTGGTCATCAAAGCAGGACGCATTTCTGGTTGGCGAGCGATACCTTCCAAAGTTTTAGAACAGATCAAGCCCCAGCCAATTGCTGAACCCAAACCTGCAGCAGCCAAGATAACGCCTACGCCAATTGCAGTTGCAGCGTAGATATCAGCGATCATAGTAGCAGTTACTTCCATCGTTTTTCTCCAAAGTTAAAGTTTAAAGGTTAAAAGTTAATGAAATCGTTTTGTTATTCGTCGCTAACATCTGGACAAGACGCTGACCTAAGTCGGCGCTTTGCTCACAGATATCTTTGATGAATTAATGATCGTCCATCTCGGTATGCGCCATGCCCAAGTAGACAATGGTTAGTACCATGAAGATGAAGGCCTGTAAGGTGATTACCAAAATGTGGAAAATCAACCAGCCCAAACCAAGCAGCGCTTGTAGCGGAGCCCAAAAGAGCGCACCGATACCGACTGCAAGCGTACCACCGATCAAGGCGATCAGCAGGAACACCAGCTCACCAGCAAACATGTTGCCGAATAGACGCAATCCAAGAGAAAGCGGCTTTGAAACTTCTTCAATCAACGTCATAACGATGTTGAACGGAATAAAGAATTTACCAAATGGGTGGAATAAGAACATCTTAGTAAAGCCCCACAAGCCTTTAACTTTGATGTTGTAGAAAATAATCAAAGCAAAAACAGACAAAGCCATCGCCATAGTCGTGTTCAAGTCTGTTGTCGGCACCACTTTCAAGTGGAAATGAGGATCACCCGTAACCATTTGCGCCAATAAAGGTAACAAATCAACAGGGATAAGATCCATGAAGTTCATTAACCAGACCCAAACGAAGATAGTCAAAGCTAGAGGAGCAATAAGTGGGTTTTTACCCGGAAAGGTATCACGAACTTGTTGACCAACGAAATCCAGTACGCCTTCTACCGCATTTTGAAAGCCAGATGGAGCACCTGCTTCAAGACGCTTACCTAAACGAGCTGCCACTAAAATGATCAGGGCGCCCAAAGCAATACTGATCAAAATTGTGTCCATATGAAAGGTCCAAAAACCCTCACACAAACCCGTCGCTGGATTAATATTATCCGCACTACATACAGCGTTATTCTGTAAATGGTGCTGGATATACTCCACCGTTCCCATATTTTCACTACTCAAGGTATCTCTCCTTTCCTGTTAATCTGTAAGCCTTTTTTTACCACGCAAAGTCATCACTTGTGCAAGCTGCATCGCTACGAATGTTAGTACCATCGGCATTGGCTCTAAACCCACACCGCTAATACCGACAATGAACAACACACCTAATAGCACAAAACGAATCGCTGCACTGGCATATAAAATCCACATGCTCTGTTGTGGTTCTGTTACCGCTCGCGCATCAGCCATGCGCACCGTGAGCACTAACAACCCAACATTCATTAGTCCGAGCATCAGACCGTAGGCACTTGCTGGCACATTCATTGGCGCAAAAACACCAAATGCAATTAACGCCAACCCACCAAAAAAGAGTTTCCAAGCCACCAAGGGCTTTACATTTACTTGCATTCGTGCGGCATCTTCATCAAGATGTCGTAAACTTTACGAGCACCACCAATAAAGCCCATGACACCACAAATCAACAAACCAAATGGCTGGGTATCAAACAGGCTGTCGAGCCAATAG
This sequence comes from Thiotrichales bacterium 35-46-9, assembly GCA_002281095.1. Taxonomy (GTDB): domain Bacteria; phylum Pseudomonadota; class Gammaproteobacteria; order Thiomicrospirales; family Thiomicrospiraceae. The sequence goes on from NCFI01000001.1 coordinate 33,946, forward strand.
CCCACCAGAAAACCTGCCACCACCATCGAGGTAAACATAGAACCGGCACTGATTAACAGCAAATTCGGCATTTTACCGTCTGTTTTGTCGCTCATAGCATCCCAATAATGCAACTAAATCCTACCTATGATACGTGAATATGCCCTTTCAAGCAAGAAGCACGTCGGCTATTTACCACCTACCCTACCTATTGTCGCCACTAAAAAACACAACCACTATATATGCCGATTCAGCAGGCTAAATGACCTTATGATGACATTTTTTCAATTAATTTTTTTAAAGCAGACTCATCACCAAAGCTGATCTCTAGCTTACCCTTACCGTTCGCTTTGACTGACAATTTAACCGGCACTCCCAAGTGTTCGCTAAGTTGCTGCTGCCAAGCTTGCCATTGCTCAGTCTGAACGGATGCTTGGTTGTTTTGCGACAACTCGGCTGCCGGTTTTGGCTGAGCCAATTGACGCACTACCTGTTCCAACTCCCGCACTGACCACTGCAGCGACATAGCCTGTTGCGCCAAACGTTGCTGCTCTGTCTCTGGCAAGGACACCAAGCAACGGGCATGACCCGCAGATAACTGACCATCGAGCACAGATTCTTGTACACTTAATTCAAGCTTAAGCAAGCGCAGTAAATTACTCACCGCTTCGCGTGAACGACCGAGCGTTTGTGCAACTTGTTCATGGGTTAGCGCGAAGCTTTCTGCAAGCTGTCGAATGGCACGCGCTTCTTCAATAGCAGTGAGATTTTCACGTTGTATATTCTCAATCAGGGCAATGGCGAGAGCTGACTGATCATCAATTTGGCGCACTACCGTCGGTACTGTGGCCAATCCGGCTAATTTAGCCGCACGCCAGCGACGCTCGCCGGCAATAATTTCATATTGCCCCACGCCGATGGGACGTACCACAATCGGTTGAATGACCCCCTGCGAGCGAATCGAATCGGCCAACTCAGCCAGCGTGCCTTCATCCCATTGCGTACGCGGCTGAAAGCGACCACTGGTTAGCGCTGAAACCGACAATTGAGTCAATTCATCCTGCGCACTGACCTCTGTCATAGCATTGTTGGCACTCCCCAACAAAGAGGCAAAACCCGCACCTAACCCACGTGGCTTTTTACTCATCGCTTACTACCTTAAAATCGACGACGCGACAACTCTTGCGCCAGCGCCAAATAGGCCGCTGCACCCGTTGAGTTAGCATCAAATTCAAAAATAGACTGACCAAAACTCGGTGCTTCGGCCAGGCGCACGTTACGCGGAATCACACTGGCCAAGACTTGGGGACCAAAATGCGTCAACAACTCATTCGCCACATCTTGCGCCAATTTATTGCGCTTGTCGTACATGGTACGCAACAAACCCGCAATAGCCAACTGAGGATTGACCGTCTGACGTACACTATCCACCGTACCCAACAAAGCCGCCAATCCTTCTAACGCATAGTATTCGCACTGTACAGGTACCAGAATCCCATTCGCCGCCGTTAGTGCGTTTAGCGTCAGCAAATTCAAACTGGGCGGACAGTCCATCAACACCCAATCATACTGAGCTTCAATGCCCGTCAGTGCTTGCTTCAACACGCTTTCACGGTGCGGCATGGCCATCATCGCCACTTCAGCCGACACCAAGTCGCCATTACTCGGTAGCACATCAACAGGAGCCGTCGGTGAACGCACAATAGATTGTGCTAGCGAGGTTTGACCCTGTAATAATTCGGTTAACGAATAGTCGACATCGTCTTTGGCAATACCCAAACCAGTAGTGGCATTGCCTTGCGGATCCATATCAATCAACAGCACACGCTTGCCCAGCATGCCTAATGCAGCAGCCAGATTGACCGTGGTGGTGGTTTTACCCACCCCTCCTTTTTGATTAGAAACAGCAATAATCGGCATTTACATACTTTCCTGAGATAAAGGCCAGCAGCGCACTAACCAGCGCTCAGCGTCCAGTTGTGGCACACTTAGCTGGATGGTTTCAGCCTGAATCTGCTGCGGCATAGCATCGATTTCCGCTTGTGGATAAACGCCTTTCATCAGCCACCAACTGCCAGAATCGGCCCGTAAATGCTCAGTAAAACCAATGAAGTCGCTAATTTCGGTCACGGCGCGGGCGATAACTCCATCATAATCCGCTTGATGTTGTTCAGCACGACTGTGCACCACACTAACTTTATCACCCAGCTGCAGTTCTAACACCGCTTGCGTTAAAAAGCGCGTTTTTTTGCCGTTACTGTCTAATAAGGTCCAAGTTCGATTCGGATCAACAATCGCCAAAATCAGACCCGGAATACCACCGCCACTACCGACGTCGATCCAACGCCCACTAGAAGGCAAGTGTGATTGTACCGATAACGCATCGAATACATGTTTAACCAGCATTTCTTCAGGATCACGAATAGCCGTGAGGTTGTAGGCCGCGTTCCACTTATGCAACAAAGCGACATACTGCAACAACTGCGTTTGCTGCTGCTCCGACAGCGATAAGCCTAACTGCTGTAAACCGCACGCTAATTGAGACGATAAAACATCGAACGACATGGATCTATCCATAAACCAAACCGCTCATAATAGCATTTTTGTGTTAATTAAAACAGACTGGACCGATGACTTAGCCTTTGCCATCATGCCGCGCGCTTCTTCAGATGCACGAGCAATAACGACAAAGCCGCTGGTGTGACGCCCTGCACACGCCCTGCCTGACCAATGGTATTAGGACGATACTCTTTCAATTTTTGTTTCACTTCATTCGACAAGCCTTCAATGGCATCGTAATCGAGCGATTCGGGCAATAAGGTCTCTTCGTTACGCTTCACCTTGTCGATTTCATCCTGCATACGGCTCAGATAACCGGCATATTTGACATCAATTTCAACCTGTTCAATAACCGCTTCATCGGTTAGCGCCTCGCCAAAACCGGTTAAAGTCGCCAAACTGTGATAGGTTACTTCTGGACGACGCAACAGGGTTTCCAAATTTTGCTCTTTACTCATGGTTGTGCCGAAAATGCGCTCACTTTCTTCGACCGATAAACGCGCTGGTGAAATCCAGGTATCGCGCAGGCGCTGCGACTCTTGTTCAATCTGTTCTTGTTTTTGGCTGAAACTGGTCCAACGTGCTTCATCAACCAGTCCCAATTCACGCGCAATCGGCGTTAGGCGACGGTCAGCATTGTCTTCTCGCAGCAGCAAACGATATTCAGCGCGCGAGGTAAACATACGGTAGGGTTCAGTTAAGCCCATGGTATGCAGATCATCGACCAACACCCCTAAATAGGCTTGGTCACGACGCGGGAACCACGCCTCTTTTTCCTGTGCGCGACAGGCGGCATTAATACCCGCCAATAAGCCTTGCGCTGCCGCTTCTTCGTAACCGGTCGTGCCGTTAATTTGTCCGGCAAAATATAAGCCCGCAATTTGATGTGTCTCTAACGTCGGCTTCAGCGCACGCGGGTCGAAATAATCATACTCAATAGCATAGGCTGGGCGCGTTAACACGGCCTTTTCTAAGCCTTTCATGGTATGAATCATTTGAAGTTGTGCTTCAAAGGGCAAGCTGGTTGAAATACCGTTCGGATAGAGTTCGTGCGTAGTGAGCCCTTCGGGTTCAATAAAAATTTGATGCTGTGGCTTATCGGCAAAGCGGGTAATTTTGTCTTCAATCGAAGGGCAATAGCGTGGCCCCACGCCTTCAATCACCCCTTGATACATGGGCGACTGATCGAGGTACTGACGAATCACCTCATGCGTACGCTCATTGGTGTGCGTGATGTAACAAGGCACTTGGCGCGGATGCATGGCGCGATTTCCCATGAAAGAAAACACGGGTAGCGGCTCATCACCCGGTTGGGCTTGCATCACCGAAAAATCGACACTGCGGGCATCGATACGGCAAGGCGTACCGGTTTTTAAACGCCCCACGGGGAGGGCTAGCTCGCGTAATCGTTCTGCTAGGCGAATGCTGGGCGGATCACCGGCACGACCACCGGAATGGTTTTGTAAGCCAATATGAATACGTCCATTAAGGAAAGTGCCTGCCGTCAGCACCACCTGACGCGCATAGAGTTTCCAGCCAGTGGCGGTAACCACCCCCGTTACCTGCCCCTGCTCAACAATGATATCTTCTGCCATTTGTTGAAACAAGGTGAGATTCGGTTGATTTTCGAGACGATAACGCACTGAAGCTTTGTAGAGTAAACGGTCGGCTTGCGCGCGTGTGGCACGGACAGCGGGGCCTTTAGAAGCGTTAAGGGTTCGAAATTGAATACCCGCTTCATCGGTTGCTAATGCCATAATGCCGCCCATGGCATCGACTTCTTTCACCAAATGACCCTTGCCAATACCGCCAATCGCCGGATTACACGACATGGATCCCAAACCTTCAATGCTCTGCGTTAACAACAAGGTATTGCAGCCCATACGAGCAGCAGCCGCTGCCGCTTCAGTGCCAGCATGACCGCCACCAATGACAATGACATCGTATTCTTGTTGTGCAAACATTGTGTAACCCTGTGATAACGCATTAAATAAGGCGCTATTCTAGCACATTCGCAGATGGGATTGATGACCACTAAAAACCCTAACGAGAAGGGGGTTTCACCTTGCGGTGCACTAAAGTGTGGGGGAAGGGCTTGATGATAGCAGCATGTAACCACTTGATTTAAAGCCCTTCCACCAGAAATTAAACACTCTTGGCAGCTCTAACAATCCCAAAAAAATGGGATTGTTAGAGCTGCCATTAATGAACTACCTTCAAGCTGGGTTCATTGCTGAGCTGATGCATCCACAATGGCCAGTCTGCAGATTGCCATTGCGCGCGTTGATAAACACGATACAAAATATCGAACCATTGGCGCATCGCCGTATTGACCAAGGTCATTTGCGCACTTTCGGCTTCTTCTTTACCTTTAAAAATCAGGGTCATTTGCGTGGGTGAATAACTCACATCAACACGATTAATTAACCAAGCATGACTGTGGGGTGAAGCGACTACTGCCGTTTCACTGGCACTTGCCTGCTGTGCTGCTTGTTGTTCAAATTGATGATAAACATCGGCATGAGCCGTATCTTGCACCTGTTTGAGTAGCCAATCTCTTAACACGGGAATAAGACGATTTCCCAACCGCTGAGTTAACCAAAGTACCGCCACATCACCTTCGGGTGTCTGAGCGCTCAGACGAATGCGGTCCTCTTCATCAATGTAGCTTAGGGTGACTTTTTCCAGTTTCACATGAGACCTTTAATCATTAACAAACACGTCTTACCGACCTATTCATGCACACCATGCCGTTCACAATGCACTCGCATCGAATCAATGACCTTTGCATAATCCCTGATTTGCTGTGCATCCACTGACTCAATTGACCAGCCATCATCGCGTTTAATGGCTTGCTCCAAATCAGCAAAAGACTGAGCAAACTGCAGAATACCCAACGTGCCACACAAGCCTTTTAGCGTATGAACAAAACGTAATGCCGCTTCTCTATCTTCGGCCAATAGGCTTGAAATCTGCTCAAATGCCCGCGCATAATCCTGTACAAAACTGAACAAGGCACTGTTAAAGACATCCTCAGCGCCAGCAAAAAGCTCTCTTACTGCTTGCTTGTCGATACCTATAATCATTAACTGATCGAAAAAATCACCCATCACTAACGCTGCTTCCCCAGGTTCTGATTGACGTACAACTTGCGTTATCGTTCCACCTGTTTCATTAACCGCTAATAGGGTTGCTAATTGACGATATAAAACCGCTGGCACGATCGGCTTACTAATATGATCGACCATACCAACTGCCAAACAGCGCTCCTTTTCCTCCTGAAAAGCATGCGCCGTCATCGCCACCACTTTCAACTTGTGCCAAACAGGATTTTCCATAATCTGCTTAGTGGCGGTAAAGCCATCCATTACTGGCATTTGCAAATCCATTAACACCAAGTCTGGCAATTGAACGTGAGCACTAAGCCAATGCAAAGCTTCTTGACCGTTATTGGCAACAACAATCTCGGCATGTGTGGCTTGCAATAACTTTAGGGCTATTTCTTGATTAATGAGGTTGTCTTCTACCAGCAGAATCAACCGACCCGACAGATCAGGAGCCGCTAAACGGGTCTGATCCTTAACCGACGCTCGCTGTGTGTGCTCACAAACCAACTCACCCAAACGATGATGGAGAAAAGGCTTAGTCATCACAGCGTCAATCTGATGTGTTTTGGCGATTTCAGCAATGGCTGCCAAATCATTAAAGGACACCAGCACACAAGCCGAAGCAAAATACGGGAAATGATGGCGAATTTCATGAATTAACTCAATGCCATCATGCTCACCCAATAACCAATCGACAAAAATATAATCGATTGAACCGATGGCTTGTCGAGCTAGGTAAAGTATCGCTTCACCGTGGGTTGTCACATAGTCTGCTTCAATATTGAGGTTGGCTAAACGCGCCACCATTTGCTGACAGGCTATGGGGGCATCATCAACAACCAAAGCACGACGCGTTTTAGCATGACAAACAAATTGGGGTTGTGGCTTACCGACACCAAAAGGTAAGCGCAACCTAAACTGGCTTCCCTGTCCATAAACACTGCTGACGGTTAAATCGCCCCCCATCAATCGTGCTAGATTGCGCGAAATTGCCAAGCCAAGCCCCGTACCACCAAATTGACGCGTGGTTGACTCATCTGCCTGACTAAACTCCTGAAACAACTTATCCTGTTGCTCAGGCGTCATGCCAATGCCTGTGTCTTTCACAATAAAGTCAACCCAATAGGTATCGCTATTATGTTCAACTAAACGTACCTCTAAAGCGACATAACCCTGATGGGTAAACTTAACGGCATTGTTCAGTAAATTTATGAGAATCTGATTAATACGAACTGGGTCACCAAAGAGTTCGGGTTGTTGGTAATAAGCGATCGGCTGGTCAATATCAAAATAAATTTCAATGTCTTTTTGGCGTGCCGATAAAGTGACAGGGAAAAGACTCGATTCAACCAAGCCTTCAATATGTAGCAAAATATGCTCTACCGACAACTTACCCGATTCAATTTTAGAAAAATCGAGAATATCATTAATGATACGCAACAAGGATTCTGCCGATTGGTGTACTTTGCCAACATAATCTCTTTGTTTAGGTGTCAATGGCGTTTGCAAGGTCAAATAAGACATACCCAAAATCGCGTTCATTGGCGTACGGATTTCATGACTCATATTAGCTAAAAATAGGCTCTTGGCTTGCTGCGCATTTTCCAATTTTTCAATGGTCGCCGACAATTGTTTTTCTTGCTCGATCAGCCTAGCACTGGCGTAACAAGCTTCTAAATTAGACACCAGCTTACGACAAATCGGCGCCAAAGCATGCAAGGTTTCTTCATCAATAGCCTGTTCAGCCCGCTCAATCAACAGCACACCAAAACCGGGTAACGAGAGTAAATGACTAACACCCTTTTCGTGCGCTTGCACACACAGCAAATGAGTTCGGTGCTGGGCGTGGGCTTGAATCAAGCGCTGATGGAAGGGCAATAACCCCCGAATCGGAATGGCTTTAACTGGCACCACTGAATCATGACGGAACACAGCAACCAAAGTCGCATCTAATTTGCGCGCAAACGCCGTTAACGCTTCCTTTAATGAAACATCCAACTGCGTACTATTGCCAATCGCCATGGCAATTTCATAAAGAATACGAACCCTCAGACCAGAGTCGACTTCCGTTAACCCAGCTCGAATCATAATAAGCCTACCACGGCCGTTTTATTGTAAAACTCTAAATAACCCGATCCCGAATTGGCAATCTCACCCAATACCAAAGCACCGACCAAAGGCGGCGCATTACCCGTGACGGCTCTGACCTGAGCCACCTCTTCATCAAAGGCTTCTTTTAAGAAGAGGGCGCGTGAAATACAGTCAATAAACAGCGTCAATTTCACTGCTTTACCGTTACCAGCTTTCTGAGCCACTTCGGCCGTTTGACGCGCGGCATCAAACAGGTCTTGCGGTTGAGCCGTTAATAAATCGACATAATCCCCTTGCGACAATTCACCCACACAAACCAAATGACCTTCTGGCGTAACCGCGATTGGATCACGCACAATTTTTTCGCCGCCCAGCTTGTTAATACCGAGAGGGAAAGACTGAGCGACCGAGAAAAAATTATCGGCACTAATGGGAGTTGAACTATATTGATTGACTGCTTGCTGATAAACCTCGAATGCCGGTTTGTAATTAATTTCCTGCACCAGATTACGATCAACTTTAGTGACCTGCCAATCAGGCACAATACTTTTCCAGCCGTGCCCTACACCCAAAGCGGTTTGTGCTCCCGAAAAACCAATTACCGCCGCATCCATTAACAGCCCTTGACTGGTATACAAACACGGCTTTTGCACAAAGCTTAACGAGCCAGCACCGCCACCAATATACTTAGGCTGAGTGCCAAAATTCGCATATAAGCCGTCAACCAAGGAAGCAACCCGTTTAGCCAAGCCATCAACAAACACAAACATCGTTGGAGCAGAAGCCACTTCGGCGAAAGTCTGCTCAATCAAAGTCTCATAATCGACGTCATTGCTAGACAATTGTGCAATGGATTTCACCGTTAGAGTTTCTTTTAACGCCACCAACACAAAGCCGCTGGTATAGGCACGATCTTGATAAAGTATTTGCGGGAAAACACCACCCATAATCGGCTTAGATAAGCTCGCTAACAACCGATTGACGGTTTCCAACTCATAATCATTCTCATCACAAGAGAATAACAACAAGCTACCGACATCACTTTGTGCGTCCACTCGACGCAGTGCTTGCGCGAGTTCGTTGACATCGGTACTTGGGCTAAAAATAATTTCTTTAGGCATGTTGCACAGACCCTATTTATCCAAATAATCAGCTGCTCAGGAACACAGCCGCATTATGACACAGCTTAAGTCGTTCACCAACGCCCTATCATATCACCGAGTAATTACCTGCTATCCCTTGGGCGCATGCCGTGGCTTGCGTGGTTTGTCTTTTTTCATCGCATCGCCAGCCCGTTCGGTATATTTGGTGAGAAAAGTTTGCTGACCAAACTTCTTACCGGTGCGCTTGCCTTCGCCACCCGCCTCGCCCGTACCGGCAGGTTGCCAGGTTGGAATGAGATGGTGCTTGCCATTACCAATCAAGTCGGCTCGACCCATTTTTTTCAACGCTTCACGCAATAACGGCCAATTTTCGGCATCGTGATAACGCAAAAAGGCTTTGTGTAAACGACGCTGTTTCATCCCTTTAGGGCTGAATACCCGTTCGTTTTCATCGCCTTCACGCAAAATTTTACGCAAGGGGTTTTTGCCACTGTGATACATAGCCGACGCCAGCGCCATCGGACTAGGTAAGAAGGCTTGCACCTGATCGGCACGGAAACCATTGCGCTTTAACCACAAGGCTAGGTTCATCATGTCCTCATCATTCGTGCCTGGGTGAGCGGCAATGAAATAAGGGATAAGATACTGTTCTTTGCCCGCTTCAGCAGAGAACTTATCGAACATGGCTTTGAAATTATCATAAGCGCCCATTCCCGGCTTCATCATTTTCGACAAAGGACCGGTTTCGGTATGTTCAGGCGCGATTTTCAGGTAGCCGCCCACGTGATGTTGCACCAGCTCTTTCACATATTCGGGCGTTTCTACCGCTAAGTCGTAACGCAGTCCAGAGGCAATGAGCACTTTTTTGATACCGGGCAAAGCGCGCGCTTTACGATACAAATGCACCAACGGCGTTTGGTCGGTATTGAGGTAACGACAAATCACTGGATGCACGCACGACAAACGACGACAGTTACTTTCGATGCGCTCATCCTTACAAGCCAATCGCCACATATTCGCCGTTGGCCCACCCAAATCGGAAATGACGCCAGTGAAGCCTTTAACGCGATCGCGAATTTCCTCCACTTCACGCAAAATCGATTTTTCCGAGCGGTTTTGAATAATGCGCCCTTCATGCTCAGTAATGGAACAGAAGGTACAACCGCCAAAACAGCCGCGCATGATATTGACGGAAAAACGAATCATCTCCCAAGCAGGAATGCGGGCATCGCCATAACTGGGATGAGGTGCACGCGCATAGTACAAATCGAACACGCCATCCATTTCGGGTGTAGTGAGCGGATAGGGAGGTGGCGTTAGCCACACTTCTTTATCGCCATGACGTTGCACCAAGGCGCGCGCATTGCCGGGATTGGTTTCTAAATGAAATACACGCGAGGCATGGGCGTAGAGCACAGGGTCGTCTCTGACTTGCTCGAATGAAGGCATACGAATAACGGTCAGTTCTCGTGGATGAAAACGGGGAATTTGGCTGGTAATATGCACTACCGTCAGCCCATTTTGTTCGTCGATGCTTTGTGACTGAGTGACGGTTTTACCGGCGTTAGTTTGCTCAACGTCGGCCGTTTTAGCTTTATTGTCTTCGCAACTGGCTTCTGTTTGCATGGCATAGGGGTCGATATGGGCATCGATTTTACCGGGCGTATCCACTTCAGTCGAATCCATCACCACAAAGCCTTCTGGTACGCGATTGCGCACAAACACCGTGCCGCGCACATCGGTCATCTCTTTGGGATGCTCGCCTTTAGCGATGCGATGCGCCACTTCAACCAACGCACGTTCGGCATTACCGTAAAGCAAAATATCCGCCTTACTGTCCATAATAATGGAGCGACGCACCTTATCCGACCAGTAGTCGTAGTGAGCAATGCGACGCAAGCTGGCTTCGATACCACCAATGACAATCGGCACCTCTTTGTAAGCTTCACGACAACGCTGTGAATAAACGGTTACGGCACGATCGGGGCGTTTGCCATGGGCATCGTTGGGTGTGTAGGCATCGTTATGGCGTAAACGACGGTCGGAGGTGTAATGATTGACCATCGAATCCATGTTACCCGCCGTCACACCAAAAAACAGATTGGGTTGACCCAGTGCCTTAAAAGCTTCAGCCGAAGTCCAGTCTGGCTGAGCAATGATGCCAACACGAAAACCCTGCGCTTCTAACACACGACCAATCACCGCCATACCAAAGCTGGGGTGGTCGACATAAGCATCGCCTGTCACCAAAATAATATCGCAACTATCCCAACCGAGTTCATCCATTTCGGCACGGCTCATCGGCAAAAAGGGCGCCGTACCAAAGCGTTGCGCCCAGTATTTGCGATAAGAAAAGATATTTTTGGCGACGAACATAACCGATTCCTTGGGGTAGCCCATAAACATTTTATTATTGAAAGTATGGATATTTTACCGCATTTACGGCATCATCAAGTCATTAAAAAAACATTTATAAACCTCGCAACAAGGAATACGTATGAAAAAAAACCACTACTGATGTTACTGGCTGCCTTATCCATGAGCGCCAGCGTTTACGCCGATTATGTTCAACCCAACATTCAACACGAAGCCTTTGGCAAGCAAAAAGTAGCTTATCAAATGAACACCGGCGATGACCAAGAGCAGCTACAGATCATTAAATATGTGAATAATCACATGCAAACCGTCGGTAAAGAGAATATGGAAGTGCAAGTGGTGGTATTTGGTGCTGGCATGAGTTTGCTACAATCTGGCGACGAAAAACTGAACAAAGCCATTGATGCTATTCGCGCTAACGGCGTCAAAATCGCTATTTGTAATAACACGCTGCGCAATAAAAATATTGATTGGAAAACGCTATACGGTGTGAAAGAAAGTGACATCGTGCCCGGTGGTGTGGCGGAATTGGCTTACTTACAGCAAAAAGGCTTTGCTTACATTAAGCCTTAATGCAACAAAGCACCCAAGGAAACCCTAACGGGTTTCCTTGGCCTCAGTCGGTTGACAGCTGGGCGCATCGCAAGCGACACCGCAAGCCACACACTCCCCTTTGCCATTCTTAAACATCGGGCAAAACCCAGTAAAGGTCGCTTGAATGGCGTTGGCACTCATCGCCAGTACAATCCAAAATAACCAATCCTCAGTCAAATTAATATGACCAACAAAATGCGCCACAATCACCAAAGTCGCCATCGCTATGGCAAAAAAACGCAACGGACGATTCGCTTTCACCACAATCATCGTATCACTCATCGCAAACACTCCTTTATAAATTAACCACGGCAGTAACAAAAAAGCTAGATGCCTGACCACGCCCATTAAAACCGCGCCAACGGGCAAAATAGCAAGGCGCAAGGCGCGCAGACTCAAGGAGTGTACCACAGTACATGACGCAGAGCGAGCACCGCAGTAACGCCGCTAGATGCCTGTTGGTGCGAGTTTTAACCTTCCCAAATCACCGTACGCCCAATATCCCGCGAATCTAGGTGCATCCAATTGGGTGTGCCTCCATAAAAGCCCATACCAACCCCTTCATGAAACTTGACCTGCTTCATCCAGCTAAACAACACATCGGTTGGCACACCGGGAATATGAAAATCAATCGCCTGCCCTTTCATGTGGTAGCTTTGTAACGCACCGCCCACTTCTCGATTAGTTTGCCAAGTACGAAACGCACTGTGTACCAAAAAGGTCGGGTTAAGCACCCCCGCTTGCGTTAGCGCCACGCGAATGCCATCCATAATGTCTAGCAAGCGCACATCAATAACCGAGGCTTGATCGGCTTTCACATCACGCATGACATGGCAAATTTGCCGATAAGCTCGCTCGTCCAACACCCCATTGCGCTTATAAACAACCGACAGCACCTCACCCGATTGCGGCCGTTTCAAGTTCAGCCAGCGCCCAGTTTGTTTGGCCTGAGCGGGCAAGGCACTGGGCAACAACAAACTGGCGGTCAAGGTTTTCAGAAACAATCGACGATCCATGCTCACAAGTCCAACTTAATGAATGACTAAACGCACCGCCGCGCCTTGTAATCCGTGTTGTAACGACATAATGATGTCCATTTCTTGCTGACTGCGCGTCAGCGGATCGGTTGCTTTAGCGCCCGTTACCAGCACTTGCCACACGTGCTGCGCATCTTGACTGGCCTCAATATGCACCTTGTCGCCCAACACGCGTTGGCAAATATCGGTAATTAGCAGCAAAGACATGATTAAGCTTTTTTGGTGTACGCAGACACAATAACAATCGTCGTACCGTTAATTTTCCCTTCGATGTGTTTCGGATTGCTGGTTAAATGAATGTTTTTAACCAGCGTACCGCGTTTGGCGGTAAAGTTCATGCCTTTCACATCTAAGTCTTTAATCAGCATGACGCTATCCCCTTCCGACAATTCCATGCCATTACTGTCCCGCGGCTTGGGGTCATCGTCATCGCTCGCCTGGCTTAGTCCTGCTTCTGCCCAAGCTCTCACCTCTTCTTCTAAATAAGCGGTGTCGAGCAAATCTTGCGCCCAAGTCACCCCACCTTCCGCCAAGGTATGCGCCATACGATAAGCGACCACTTGCACCGCCGCAACTGGCGACCAAATCGCTTCGCTTAAAAAACGCCATTGGTTAGCGTCAAGGTTAGCAGGGTCGGCAATCGCCGCTGCCAATGGCGCACAGACCAGAATATGACTGTCCGCTGAGTCATCTTTACCCGTCACGGCCACCATCACTAAATCATCACAGGCTTCACCCGACAATTCACAACGTTGTTGGCTACGCGCCAGTAATTCCTGCATCATTACTTATTTCCTAAAAGGCTTTTCTTCAAACTTGTATTATAATCGACTGCACAAAATAACCCCTAGTATTCAACATAACACTATGACATTAAAACCCATCACGCCGGAAGGCTATCGCCAACTGAAAGCCGAGCTGGATCAGCTTTGGTATCAAGAACGCCCCGAAGTGACCAAAATTGTGCAGTGGGCGGCCGGATTAGGCGACCGCTCAGAAAACGCCGACTATCAATACAATAAGCGCCGCTTGCGTGAAATTGATCGTCGTGTACGCTTTCTCAGCAAACACCTAGAAGAAGTGAAAGTGGTGGACTATCACCCGCAGCAGGAAGGCAAAATTTTCTTCGGTGCTTGGGTAACCCTTGAAGATGAACAAGGCGAAACACTCAGTTTTCGCATCGTCGGACAAGAAGAAATTTATGGACGTGACGATTACATCTCGCTGCACGCTCCGATGGCCAAGGCTTGCCTAGGCAAAGCCGTCGATGATGAAGTAGTGGTTAAGCTGCCAGCAGGAGATCAGGTTTGGTTGGTGGTCGATATTCGCTATCAGGTTAATTAACCGCATCGGTAACTTACTAACGCATTGAAAACAGAAAACCCCGCTATGGTAGCGGGGTCTTATCGACAAACAAATTACTTTGAGTTACTTCAGTTTGGGTACACGGGCAAAACCAGAGCCACTTACCTGAAAAAACGACATACTTTGCTGCAAACTCTCTACCTGATGGTGCATGCTGGCGGCACTTTGTGTCGTCTCCGCCACTACTGCCGCATTGGTAGAGGTTACACGTTCAATCAACTCAACCGAATGAGTCACTTCATCAATGCCCTTTGCCTGTTCGACCGAAGCACTGGCCAGTGACTTCATAATACCCGTCACTTCATCCACAGCAGCAGCAATTTGATTCAGCACTTCACCTGAACGATCTGCCAGCTCGGTGCCCACCTCAATGCGGTTAACACTGTCTGTAATTAAGGCTTTAATATCACGCGCCGCATCTGCCGATTTACCCGCGAGTGCGCGTACTTCGCTGGCAACAACGGCAAAACCACGACCATGTTCACCTGCACGCGCAGCTTCCACTGCCGCATTCAAGGCAAGCAAATTCGTTTGGAAAGCAATGCTATCAATTAAACTCACAATGTCACTAATTTGATGACTGGAAGCCCGAATGGCCGACATAGCTTCGATAGTTTGCGACATAACACGCGAACCTTCATTCGCTTGCAGACGAACCTGATCCGCTTTATTCGCAGCCAATTGCGCTTGTGATGTATTAGCCTTTGCCACCTGATTCATGTGTTGCATAACACTCGCGGCCTGTTCTAACGCATGAGTTTGTTGCGCCACACTACTAGAAAGCGATTGCGCACCGTTAGAAACCTGCTCGGCATCCACAGCAACCACTTGCGCTGCTTGACTAACTTCCGTTACCACTTGTGCTAACTTTTCTGAAGTGGTATTGACTGCCGTCGCTAAGGCCATCAAACGCCCTTCGTAGATGCCTGAAACTCGACGTGACAAGTCACCCGATGCAATGGCGTCCAGCACACTAGCTGACTCATCGATGGCTCGCTCAAGCATGAGAGTGCGCTCGCTGCGCGTAATATCGTTAGCTAATTTCACTATTTTATAAAGTTCACCCTGCTCATCCAGTACTGGATTGTAACTGGCCTCCAACCAAACAGGCTCGCCCTTTTTATTAACACGTTTTAATGTGCCAGCCACTGACTGTCCTTGTAACAATTTTTGCCACATTTGCTGATATTCAGCTGAGGCTGCAAAGTCGGCATCAACGAGCATTTTATGATCTTTACCCAGTATCTCTTGTTGTGAGTAACCAAATACTTTCAGAAATATGTCGTTAGTCGATACAATTTTTCTGTTTAAATCAAACTCAACCACGGCCATAGAGCGCTGTACTGCTTCAATTTGACTAGCATAATCACGATTCTCACGGCGGCGTTCTTCCATGCGTTCACCCATTTGATTAACGCCTGAAACCAGCTGTTCAATTTGCCCGTGAAAATCACCACTGGCTCGCACTTGATAATTACCCTTAGTAAACTCTGCCACGGTATGAGATACCTGACCAATACCTTGTTGCAACGAGGCCAACAAGCTATTTAAGGCATCATTGGTAGGTGAACGGTAGGCGCCATCAACACGCGCCACATACTCTCCCGTTTGCGACACTTCATTAATCACCAAGGCAGCAGCAATATTACTATCCTGCTCTTTGCGCATACTGATTGAGAAGTAGATTAACACCGCTGATTCTGCTACGACAAATGCAGCGTGTAAGAAGGTAATTCCCCAACTACAACCATTGCTAAAAGCGACAATCGGCATGCTACCCAATGTTGCACCTTGCATTTGTAAATAGGTAAACAACAGATGATGAACCGCAATGACCGCCGCTGGAACCACCACGGTTAACCAATCACGGTAGAGCAGCATAAACGCCAAGGCCATAAAAATATGGAAGTGCATTTCGATACGTCCCATCTGCGCCTGAATCAAAATGGCAGACAGTACCATAAAGCCAGCGCCGGCTAAGACACCAAACCAGCGCGAGCCTTTCAGCATGAAATAACCAGCAACAATAATAACGGCAAAAATTAGGCTCGCCACAATCGCAAAGCTAGAAGTACCAAAGCCCATGGGCGCCAAAAACATGGTAATGGGCAAATGGGCCAAACTCAGTCCTAGCACCAGCTTATCTATTTTTAAACGATTTTGATCATGTTCTGCCGCTAAGGCTTGTGTTAATTGAATCATACTAGTCTCCGACCTGCTGTAAACGCCGATAATCCGCCACTATCTGCTCGGGTAAAAATTTATCCCCACTGTAGATGAGTGTAACATTGCCTTGTGACGAAATCATGAAAATATCGCCAGCATGCTCTACTTTGTAATCATTTTGTTGCCAAGCCCCTATTTTGGAAAAAGGTTGATGGTAACTATTGGCAACAGCTTGTATTTCGTCTAACTTTTGACCGCTAATGGCGACAAAGTTGGCTCCTAAATTAGATGCCAAAGCAGAAAAATCTTCTGCACTATCTCGCTGAGGATCCAAAGAAATGAGCACGGCAGTGACTGGCTCATCTTTCAAGGCTTGCATAACATGAAACAGCGTCACCCATTGATGCTGACAAAAACCATCACAGCGTAAATAACCAAAATACAGAAACACCGTTTGTCCACGAAAATCGACCAAACTTGGAGAAAGTCCTTGTTGCGTCGTTAATTGAAATTCCGGTGCAGGTTCATTTACCCAGCGCCCATGATAGTCACTGTGCGTTATCCAAGATAATAACAACGGCAGGCTAAAAGCCAGCAACAGCATCGACAACAGCAATGAGAAGGCCCAGAAGGGTTTGTGCTTTGACATAACGAAAGAATATCCTGAGATGATGCGTATTATCTTAACGCCAATTCACGTAAAATAGGGCGCATGAATACACTATTACTGGTTGCGATTGGCTTGGTTGCCGTTGCACTTTACCTGCCACAATGGCATACCAAACGCATTTTGCAGCGCTTTAGTGCGCCTCATCCGACCTTGCCGGGCACAGGTTCTCAGTTTGCTGAACACCTGCTCAAACAGCAAGGGCTGGCACATGTTCGAGTAGAAGAAACCAGTGATGGCGATCATTACGATCCACTCAGCAAAACCGTGCGTCTCTCACCCGACAACTTTCATCGTAATTCGTTAACTGCCATTGTTACCGCTGCCCATGAAGTAGGTCATGCCATTCAAGATGCACAAGGCTACGAAGCCCTACAAAGACGCACCGAATTAGTGACGCGTGCTCAAACCTTTGCACGTTTTTCAGGTTGGGCATTGATTGCCTTACCCATTCTACTGGTGGTTATTCACAGCCCTATTTTGGCTGCCTTAGCCTTTGCCATTGGCTTTGTCTCTCAGTTTGGCGGCGTACTGGTCAATATCAGCACCCTACCGGTTGAGTTAGATGCCAGCTTTAACCGCGCCATGCCATTACTGGCGCAAAGTAATTTATTGAGTCCTAAAGAACTGCACTCCGCTAAACGCATTTTACGCGCTTGCGCCATGACCTACGTCGCGGGTTCCTTATCCAGCCTGTTGAATTTGTGGAAGTGGATGAAGGCGATCCGCCGCTGATGCGGCTTGCAGTTGGTTACAAAGCAAACGCCGCCCCGCTTCAGGGTTAGACTGAGCCGCGTACAAATCGGACAAAGCCACTGCTACTTGAGCATTGGGTGCTAACGCTAAGCTACGCAGTAAATCTTGTTCCGCTTGTTGACTCATGCCCTGCTGTTGCGCCAGCAATCCCGACAACCACCATAAGGCTGGCTCGTTTGGCGAGTTTTTCAACCACAGTTGCACCTGCTTCAATTCACGATAAGGGTCTTGCCCAATCAAAGCCACCAATAAAGGCAAGAGCTGGGCATCCCAGCGTTGTTCCAAGGCTTTCACCACCACTTGCCATAAAGTACTAGACACACCCCAGACCAAGGCGCGTTCGACATAGGCTTTAGCAATCAGCGGATGACGCTGTTGTGAGCGAGACAAGGCTTTCCACTCAGCTTCCAGCAGCTCTCGGTTGTCGGCACGACTGAGGGATTGCGCCAGCAAGCGGGATTGCAATTCCAGATAACGCGAACGAGATAAGGCATTTTTCGCTTCTGGTAAATAACCTGCTAGGCTTTGCCAGTCCGATAACCGCTCTAATGCCTGCACACGCATTGCTTTTAAGGTGCGCTGTTTTGGGTAAAGCAATTGCAGAGAGTCAATCAATGCCAAAGCCCGTTCAGGCTGTTCATCCATTAACCAACGACTTTGCAATAGCTGAATGGTAAATGCCTGATCGGGTGCTAAGGCAAGTGCTTTCTCAATATAAGCATCACGCTGCACCCATTGATGCTGAGCCTGCGCTAACTGCGCTGCCAGACAATAACGTAACCATTGACTGGCATCCTTGCCAGCCACTAGTGCTTGCATCGCCTTGTCGTCTTCTTGCAACGCCAAGGCCTGCAACCCTTGAGCGACATGCTTCATCGGTAGCGCAGCACGTTTGCCCTCTCGCCAACGACGCCAGCGCTCCGGCAAACCCCATACCCCCAACACCAAACGCATGACACCGTAAACAACGGCTAACGCCAACACCAACAACAACACTAAAAAGCTGACTGAGGTTTCAATCAACCAACCCGACCAATTGACCGCGACATAGCCCTGTTCACTGACCGCGAACATGGCCAAACCAGCACCCAAGAGTGCCAGCACACCCCAAACGATGAGCCGAATCATGGTTGTGTTGCTGCAGTTGGCTGCGCTAAATAATCACGCAAATGACGCCATTCTGGCTTGCCCCAACCAGACCAAGTCTGCCAGCCAGTCAGCTGTGCGGACATACTGTCTGGCAAACTCACCGCCATCACAGCCAACAACTGCACTAACTGCTGACTTTCTTCTTGCACCAAACGAGGTTGATTCGTTTGTACGCCCCAGCGCAACTGCGCCAGTGCCATACTCGCTTGTGTTTGCCACAAGCTCGCATCTCTTAACTGCGTTAGCCGACTGGCATCGACTTCTTGTGCAGGAGTAATGCGAATAAATTTGAGCAAACCACTCCACCAAGACACTGTTTCGCCCTCATTCACCTCGCTCGTGGGTTTAATCAGTCCGTCGGCAGAAGCAGGCGCATAGTAATCAATCAGTCCTTGCCAAACGCGCCAGGTTTGCTGATTGACACTGGCAACGCGCTCGTTTGATAAACCAGTCAGGACTTGCGCTTCTTGCGACAAGGCTCGGCGTAACGGATGATTCTCCTCAACACCTTGCTGTGCCAACAAGGTCTGCCAATGGGCTATAAAATCCAGCAACGCTGCTGGTTCAACCGATAACAAGGACAAACCTTCAAGCTGCGCTGTCATCAGTTTAACGATGTTAGTATCGGTGAATTGCCAAGGTTGTTGCTGTTCACGCGCTTTTAAGCGTGCATCAACTTGCGCCAAGTTATCCGCTAACTCTTGACGTAAAACAGCCGCTAAGGCTTGTTGCTGTTCGAGCAAGCTTTGCTGTTGTGTTTGCCACTGGGTTTGTTGCGACTCTACCCACTGCTGGTTATCGCTGAGCGCCTGCGCTTGCGACGCCTCCAAAGACAACAAACGTTGCCCCAACAGCATCACCACCAACAAAGACAACAGGGCTAAAAAAGCGCCCAGCACGCCTGTCCAGAGCAACCATTTGGGGGATTTAGCCGGAGGCAAGCCCTCAGTCGCATTGGTTTGATTCAGTTTTGGGGATTCTGTTACCGCTTCCGTTACGGTTGCATTGGATGTATTTTCCATCTTGCTACTCCTTAGCAGGTTGCATCAACCCACATCATTGACAGGCTTTAGCTGCCTCAATTAAGCCCCCAGAGCTGGTCGCTGCCGCCACCTGAATCTCACCCTGCCAGCCTTTAGCACGGGCAAAATCAGCGATTCGCTGACTCATGACCGCCAGAGGCAACGCCATTAACCGACGACGAAAACCAACGGGTGTTGCATTCATGGCACAGGTTAAACTCTCGGCGCTCGCTACACTCACCACCGCTTGATCCTGCTGCAGAAAAGTCGTTAGCATGCCTTGATCAACGGACTTACACACGCGGCGATAAAGGGGAATTTCGGTGACCAACGCACCACGCTTGGTGAGTTGCGTCAGCAAGGTGGTACGCCCACCTTCGCCTTTCAAAATGACTACAGCCCTGCCCTCAGTATGCGCTAATACAGGCTCATTTAACAAGCCCTCGGAATCACTTTGAGTCGGTACGATAGCATCAATGCCTCGTTGCTGTAAGGCCTTAGCAGTTGCTGCCCCTACCGCAAAATAAGTCGCTTGCGTCGGCAAATCAATGCCCGATTTTTCCAAACTGGTCACGGCGTAGCGGCTGGTGACGATGATAATCTGCGCTTGCATCAACTGTCGCAAGGCTTCATGAGCGGGAGATTGCCAAAAGATATCCATCACCGGCATCAGCCAAGGCATCATGCCCGCTTCACGCACGAGTTTGGCCATCTGCTCACCATCAGGATTCGGACGCGTTACCCACAACTGCTTTACCGGTGAAGTCATGCGCGACCGTAAACGACATCTAAAATCGACTTGGCGCCATTCGCTAACAACTCTTGCGCCAAATCTTCACCCATCGCTTGGGCATCCGCCGCAGAACCCTTGCGTTCACCCCGAATAATGGTTTTGCCATCCAAGCTGGCCACCAAACCGCGTAACCAAACCTGCTCGCCTTGCCAAATAGCGTAAGAGCCAATCGGCACCTGACACCCGCCTTCTAAGGCGGCATTCATAGCACGTTCGGCACGCACACAAGCCAAAGTTGACTCATCATTCAAGCAATCGACAAAACCCTGTGTACTAGAATCGTTTGCCAGCACTTCAATCGCCAAGGCGCCTTGCGCCACAGCAGGTAGGCAAACTTCCGCAGCAATAATGCTACGGATACGCTCCGGCAAACCCATACGCTCTAGCCCGGCTGCCGCCAAAATAATGGCATCATACTGACCTTCATCTAATTTACGCATACGCGTATGAATATTCCCGCGTAAATCATGCAACTGTAAGTCGGGGCGCACCGCCAACAGCTGACTTTTACGACGCAAGCTCGAGGTCCCGACAATCGCTCCTTGTGGTAATTCATCTAAACTGGCATAAGTGTTAGAAACAAAGGCGTCCAAGG
>NCFI01000075.1 GCA_002281095.1 Thiotrichales bacterium 35-46-9
GTTCATATTCATGAATGCCAGCAACATCTAGTAGCTGACCATCAATAGCACAAGAGCCTTCGTAATCTAACTCGGCATGTGTGGTGGTCACTCGATGTAGTTTGGCGTTTAAGACAGTTTTAATCATGCAAATCTTTTTCCTTAACCCGTATTACGCATACCAGCCGCAATGGCATTAATCGAGCGCAGCAGGGGTCTTAACCACATATCACGCTCTGCTTCGGTTGCTTCTGGGTTGCGATAACGTTTAAGCAAGACGATCTGCACGTGATTGAGCGGATCTAAATAAGGATTGCGACGATGTAGTGACAAGGCAATTTCTGGCGTGTCTGCCATTAAGGTCTCGTTACCACTAATACTCAGCACCTGCTTACTGGTGCAGTGATACTCACCGGCAATGGTATCGTAAATGCTGAGTGCCTGCTCACGATCTTGTGCCAGCATAGAGTATTCTTTGCCAGTCGTTAGTTCCGTTTTAAACAGCGACATTTGGATATTGCTGACCATCGAACGGAAGAAAGGCCAGCGCTCATACATATCGCGCAAAGCAGTCGGTTGTTCTGGGTGTTCTTTCTGCCACTGATCCAAGGCACTACCTAAACCATACCAAGCAGGCAGGGTTAAGCGCGCTTGCGCCCATCCAAACACCCAGGGAATAGCACGAATAGAAGCCTTGCTACGATTACCGGTTTTACGATGAGAAGGGCGTGATCCCATGTTCAACAGGCCAATTTCAGTTACCGGTGTGATTTCATAGAAATAGTCCAAGAAGCCGGGCGTATTATCGGTTAGTTGACGGTAGCTTGCTTCACCATACTGCGCCAGCTCAGCCATAATAGCCATGTCTTGTTCATCTTCTACTCTGACAGACTGTACTAAGTGGGTACTGGCCTTCATCAGTCCCGTCACACCCAAAGTCAATTCATAGGCTGCTGTTTCAGAGTTGCTGTATTTGTAAGAAAGCACTTCACCTTGTTCGGTAAATTTGATTTGGCCGTGCACGGTACCGTAAGGTTGTGACTGAATGGCGATGTGTGTTGGACCACCCCCACGACCGACCGTACCACCACGACCATGAAATAAACGGCATTCAATATCATATTGGTCAAACACCGCCATAATTTCTTTTTGCGCACGATAGAGATTCCATGCTGAAGCAACGATACCGCCATCTTTACAAGAGTCAGAATAACCCAACATAATTTCTTGTAATTTACCAGCGCTGTTTACCAGTGCGCGGTAGGTCTCGTTTTCCATCAAATCGGTCATTACAGGCACAATGTGTTGTAAGTCTTCGATGGTTTCAAACAGTGGCGACACTTGAATGTGGCAATAAGTTTCGCCATTAGAAGCGCCTGCAAGTCCTGTTTGATGCGCTAAGAACATCACTTCCATGACATGGCTAGCGTGGTGCGTCATGGAAATAACATATTGCCCAAAAGCTTTCGGGCTGATTTCTTCGCGCATTTGACGAATGACATCAAACACAGCTAAAACTTCTTTTGTTTTTTCCGAAAGAACAAGGTGTTTACGATCAATAATGACGGGAGAGGCAATGTGCTCTGCCAATAAACGAATTCGAGCTTCTTCTGTTAAGGCATTGTAATCTATGCCTAAATGCATTAATAGTTCAGCAACGGACTCACTGTGAACGGTTGATTCTTGACGGATATCTAAGCGCATCAGATAAAAACCGAAGGTTTTTACGACGCGAATTAAGTCGAGTAAATCGCTATCGGCAATGGTTTTGTCACCATGTCCGCAGAGTGAGTCATGAATCAGCTGTAGGTCTTCTAAAAACTGGTATTCGTTATCGTAAGCAAAACGAGAGCGAGGAGCTGGCTCTTTATTAATGCGACTTTCAATCCAGCTTAGTGTTGCTTGAATTCTGCCTTCAATAATGTACAAGAAGCGGCGATAGGGTTCATCACTAAAACGATTAGGACGGTTATGGAAAATTTCATGTAACAAGTCAGAATCGACAATGGTTGCACGGTTAATCACTTCTTGGCTGATATTGCACAAGTGACGTGAGTGCGTAAGATGACGACTGAGTTTAAATACGGTATCACGATAGTAATAAAGAATGGTACGAGCGTGTAATAGCACAGCCATTTCTGTTTTTTGGTGCGTTACAAAAGGGTTGCCGTCTCTGTCGCCACCAATCCAAGAACCAAAGGATAAAAAGGGCGAGGCACTTAGCTTCGCTTCTGGATAATGATGTGCCAAGGCGCGATCCATAAAGCGATAAACTTTCGGTACCGCTTCAAATAACGATTGGCGGAAATAGAAAATACCGTGACGAATTTCATCATCGACTTCTGGTTTAGTCGATCGAACTTCATCGGTGTTCCACAATACTTGAATTTGCGTTTGTAAGCGATTGATGATCTCGGGGTCATTCCAATCGTTACGACGTTCATCAAAAACCAAATCTTCTAGGGTAACGAAAACTTCACGTAAATTTTCCATCACCGCACGACGTTTAGACTCGGTAGGGTGAGCAGTAAAGACAGGACGATACATCAAGCCTTGTACTAATTCATTCATTTGTTCGGCGCTGATGCCTTCGGCTTTCAACTCGCCAATCGACGTCATGAACGAGCCTAACCAGAGCGGACCTTCTTCACGCATTTGGTGTTGACGACGATGAAAAGCGCCTTCTTCTTCCGCTAAATTGGCTAGACCAAAATAAATATTGAAAGCACGAATCACATGCGTCATGGTGTCGGCGTCTAACTCAGCGATAAAATCATTGAGTGATTGACGTAATGCGGGATCATCTTGCTTACGTAAACTAATATAACCTTGACGCAAGCGTTCAACGGCTTCGTAAACGGCTTCACCAGCTTGTTGACGTACGACATTACCTAACAGCGTTCCGAGTAGCTTAACACGAGCACGCAACTGCTTATCTTGAATTTCTTTCACTCTACCTGTTCCTGTTGTACGGAAGCAAAACGTTCTCACATAGCCTATAAAAATCGGCTTTCTCCGATGACTTTTTAGCCATGAAGCGCATAACCCTTGGGGGTTGCCAAAGGCAAACTCTAGAATTATAACCGATGGTCAAGTTTATGACAAAAAAATACCCTGCGGATGGCAGGGTATCTTCAGGCTGAAGTCAAAGAATTAAGCTTGACTCGCTTGGTAGCGGGCAACACCATCTAATAATTCTTGTTTAGCGGCTTCAACACCTTCCCAGCCGTCAATTTTAGCCCATTTTCCTGGCTCCAAGTCCTTGTAGCGCTCAAAGAAATGTTGGATTTGTCCTTTAAGTAAAGCAGGAACATCCGCCAAATCTTTTACATCTTTGTAAATGGGCGTGAGTTTATCGACAGGTACAGCAATGATTTTCGCGTCTTGGCCACCATCGTCGGTCATTTTTAACACAGCAACTGGACGACAACGAATGGCAACGCCTGGCTGTAGTGGGTAAGGCGTTATCACCAGCACATCGACAGGGTCGCCATCTAAGCCGAGGGTTTGATTGACAAAACCGTAGTTAGCCGGATAGAACATCGCCGTAGCCATAAAACGATCCACCCATACCGTGCTGGTATCTTTGTCTACTTCGTATTTGATTGGGGTAGAGTTGGCAGGGATTTCGATAATCACGTTCATTTCATCAGGTACTTTTCCAGCGGAAATATCAGCTAAACCCATAATGAGTATTCCTTTTAATAATGATTGGTCAAAAAAGCCCCGCATTGCGGGGGCTTAACTATGTTTTGTTCCTAAAACAACTACGAGCATCCCGATTGCTAGGCGCTATGCACGCAACGCAAGGGGGATGCGCCATTTGTTTTAATTAGATTTTGTAGTAGCTTTGAACCGTCTTAACTTCTTCTTTAGAACCTAGTACGACGCCACAACGTTGGTGAATTTTTTCAGGGTTAATATCCATGATGTTTTCGTAAGGTGTTGTAGACATAGCACCAGCTTGCTCTAATAAGAAGCTCATGGGGTTACCTTCGTACATCAAACGTAATTTACCGGGTTTGCCTGGCTCACGGTTGTCGTAAGGGTACATGAAAATACCACCACGCGTAAGAATACGGTGAACTTCGGCAACCATAGAAGCAACCCAACGCATGTTGTAACGCTTACCTAATGGACCAGTTTCACCAGCGATACAGTCAGCAATATACTGTTGCATCGGCGCTTCCCAAAAACGTTGAACAGACATATTAATAGCAAATTCTTTAGTCGTTTCAGGTACTTTAACTTGTTCTTTAGTCAGAACGAACTCACCAATTTTGGTGTCTAGGGTGAAAATATCAACGCCTTTACCCAAAGTCATAACCAATAATGTTGATGGGCCATAAAGCACGTAGCCAGCAGCTAATTGATTGCGACCTGATTGCAAGTAAGTAGCTTCTGCGCCACCGTCTGCACCATCGGCAGCAGGTAAAATAGAGAAGATGGTACCGACTGACAGGTTAACGTCAATGTTAGAAGAGCCATCTAATGGGTCGAACAATACTAGGAATTTACCGTCAGCTGAACCGGCAACTGGTAAGTCTTCTTCTTCAGAGGCAATACCACGTACAACGCCAGAAGATAGCAAAGTATCTTTCAATAAGTCATTAGAAATAACGTCTAGTGCTTTTTGATCTTCACCCTGAACGTTTTCTGTACCCGCAGCACCTAAAATGCCCGCTAATGCACCTTGGTTTAAACGAAACGCGATGTCTTTACATGCAACCATCACGTTGTCTAATAGATAAGCTAAATCCGCATCAGCGTTTTGTTTAAGGTATGTGCTTAGCAACATATCGGGAAGCTCCTGTTCAAAAATTAAATAAAACTTTTGTAATTATAGCAGAAAGGATAATTAAGGTTGTGTTGCTTGACGCAATTCACTCACAATTAGGTCCATTTTGCTTTCTGATAGCAACGCATTGCGCCAACCTTTGGTCAAGCGTGGCGGTCGAACGCCACCAACCAACCAAACCGACAGTTCATCCTTGTTGGCTAAAACAGCGTTTTGACGCAATCCGAGTTCGCTGGCCAGTTGTTCAATATGATGACGCAGCCTTTTCAGTTTTTCACCATCCACACTGGGTATCTTAGCTGGTTGCCCAATTTCAGGCGGATGGGCTAACAATTCAATCAGCGTCTGTCCATGTTTGCGAATGGTTTGTGGTGCTAGACCTAGTCGACTTAGTTGTTCAAGTTGGTTGGGCATTTTTTCCGCTAAAGACAAGAGTTGACCGTTATCGAGTATCCATTGTCTGGGTTTGTTGGCTTCGATTGCTTTGGCTTCACGCCACAATAGCAAGGCATCTAGGCGTGATTTTTGTTCGGCATGAAAAAAGGGGGGCGCTTTAACTTTTTTTCGTAAACTAATGATATCGGCTTGATACAAACTGATTTCACTCAACTGTCGATTGTCATCGTCAATCCAGTGTAAGCGTCCATTTGCAGTCAGCTTTTGTTGTAGTTGAGGGTAGAGTTTGGCTAAGTAGAGGACATCATCAATGGCATACTGTAGTTGCGCATCAGATAAAGGTCGCTGGCTCCAATCGGTTTCGGTTTGATCTTTGCTCAATACCACCCCTAATTCAGCTTCGACTAAGCGAGCAAAACCACAAGACTCCCCTAAACCGAGCACTAGGGCAGCCAGTTGGGTGTCAAAAATCGGTGCGGGCAGTTGACCCGATTCTAGCCAGACAATTTCTAAATCCTGACGGCTATCATGAAATACTTTAACAGCAACCGTTTGTTGTAAGCATTCCCAAAAAGGAGATAAGTCTAGGGATAAGGCATCCAGTAAAAAAATATCGCCTTTATCTGTCATCGCTTGAACTAAGCATAAAATTGGTTTATAGGTATTTCGACGAACAAATTCTGTGTCTAGGGCAATAAACTGCGCTTCCATTAAGGCGGTAATAACGGGAGCCAAGTTTTGTGAATCTTGAATGAAATGAGCGGGTAATGAAGTCATAATAAACTGATTATTGAATAGCTAATTGCTAAGGATAAAGCCAATGTCTGAATTGGGCAAGATGCAATCCTGACGCCTGTGTATCCGATCCTTTGGTTTTTTGCCGCTAGCCGTTACAATGAGATGATAAATAGTTAGGACATGGCATGACTTATGAAGAAGCGTTAAGTTGCTTACCGGATTTGCTCAAACGTGATTTAGAGCAGCCCTTGTGTGTATGTAACCAAGTGATTAAAAGCGATGTCATCAAAGCCATTGCCGAGGGAGCGCAAACCTTGCAGCAGGTGCAACAGCGAACCTATGCCAGTGATGGTACCGGGTGTTGCAAGCGTCAGATACAGGCGTTAATTAAAGCGATTCATGATGACAACAATGCTCACTCTCCATCGAGCGCATCTTCACAAATGTAAAGAGAATTTCAGCTATGCACGCAGCAGCTCATCCAAAACATATTCACATTCTGGGCATTGGTGGCACTTTTATGGGCGGTTTGGCGCAAATTGCGCGTCAAATGGGCTATCAGGTGACGGGGCAAGACAATCCTTTATATCCGCCGATGAGTGATCAATTAGCAGCGCTCAACATCGAGTTAGCCGCGATGGACGATTGCACCTTTATTCAGCAACAACCCGATTGTGTCATTGTGGGTAATGTGATGAAGCGAGGCATGCCTGCCATCGAAGCGTTACTAGAGTCCCAGTTAACTTATGTATCAGGGCCTCAATGGTTGCATGAGGTGGTATTAAAAGACAAATGGGTGTTAGCTGTTTCTGGAACGCATGGCAAAACAACGACATCCAGTATGCTGACATGGATTCTCGAAGATGCCAAGCTGTCACCGGGCTTTTTAATTGGTGGTGTGCCGAGTAACTTTGGCGTATCTGCGCGTTGGAGTCACGATTCACCTTTTTTTATTGTTGAGTCGGATGAGTATGATAGTGCGTTTTTTGATAAACGGGCTAAGTTAGTTCATTATTGTCCCAGAACTTGGGTGATTAATAATTTAGAGTTTGATCACGCCGACATTTACGACAATTTAGCGCAAATTCAAAAACAGTTTCATCATGGTATGCGTTTGGTACCGGCTTCAGGTTTGGTGATTACACCTAGTCACAGTGAGGCGATTGAAACCTTGTTGGCTCAAGGCTGTTGGTCATCTATCGCTCAGCATGGTTCTGAGACGACAGCCGAATGGTCGTGGCGATTGTGTGGTGCCGATGCCAGTCATTTTGCTGTGTTGCATCAAGGTCAGGTTGTGGGTGAAGTTCGTTGGTCGTTGCTAGGTGAGTTTAATATTCGCAATGCGCTCTCTGCAATAATTGCTGCGCAACATGCCGGTGTTCCCGTTGCGATCGCTTGCGAGTCATTATCGCAATTTAAGGGCGTTGCACGGCGCCTAACCTTGTTAGCGCATCGCAATGAGATTCGTGTTTTTGAAGACTTTGCCCATCATCCGACGGCAATTCAGGTTACCTTAGCCGGCTTGTCGCAACGCTTTCCCGATCAACGACTGATTGCCGTGCTTGAACCTCGCTCTAATACCATGCGAATGGGGGCGTTTAAGGATCAGTTGGCAACGGCATTAGCTGAAGCGGATAGCGTTTTTATGTATCAGCATCCTGATTGGGATTGGCAAATTCCGCTAGAAAGTTTCTGTCAGCCCGTTTTCATCGCTCATGATTACCACACATTACTAGCCCAGGTATTAAAGCAAACGCAATCGGGAGATGTGATTGTTTGCATGAGTAATGGCGGTTTCGGTGGCGTGCCTAAACGCTTAGCAGAAGGTGTTTAAGTGACATGGACTTGTTACTATTGGGGTTGTTGAGTCTAGCCTTAGGGGCGAGTTTTGTTGCTTCTGGTTTTGGATTTTCGGGTGCGTGGCGTCAATTACTAGAGCAAGGTAAAACGCATGGTACTCGCCTGCAGCTGATTTTATTGGCACTGCTCGTTACGATGCTTTACCCGTTAATCGATGAACACAGTCTGCTTCATCAACCCATTCAACCTTTTGTACGCCCTTTATCACTGAGTGTGGTGTTTGGTGGGTTGGTGTTCGGTATCGGCATGCAATTAGCAGGAAGCTGTACATCTGGCTCTTTAGGCAATGCAGGGCGCGGCCATTGGAATGGTTGGCTAGCCTTGTTAATGATGATTGTGGGGGCGACGCTGGCCGCTTATCATTTCGACTGGTGGCAAGCACAGGCGAGTTGGTTGCCCTTTTCATGGGTTGAGCATTTGGGATGGCAAGGAGGTTTGCTGACGGCACTTCTGTTGTTGGTCTCAGCATACGGAATACTGGTTTACGTGGAACATCGTCGTTATGGGCAGATTACTCCAGTTAAGCTTAATTCTGTTGCCTTTTTAGGTGTTCTACTCATTGCGCTGTTGTTGATGTTGTTGACCTTATGGCAGGGTCATCCGTGGGGCGTGACGGTACCTTTTGCCACCATCGGTATTCAAGCGATGGATATGTTAGGCTGGCAAGGCTGGACTTTTTGGGGATTTAGTGCCGAATATGCGCACATGATTGAAATGCCGTTTTGGCAAGAACCTATGACTTTAACCTTAATGGGCTTTATTGTTGGTGCTGCCATAGCGCATAGCGTGTTAACAAAGCGAGCCTGCACTGGGCTCATCAAGTCACCTTTAACAGGCAGAAGAAACCTATTATTAACCATAGTTGGTGGCTTAATGATGGGCTATGCGGGCATCATCGGTTTTGGGTGTAATATCGGTGCTTTTGTTAGTGGGCTTAGTTCAGCCAGCTTACACTCACTCATTTGGTTGATCTTCGCTTTGTGGGGTAACTGGTTGGGCTTGAAGGTAAGGAACAAGATTATCAAGTCTGTTGCTTAATCCTGAGGAATATTTGAAAAATATAAAAGGGATAGGGGAGTGG
>NCFI01000002.1 GCA_002281095.1 Thiotrichales bacterium 35-46-9
GCCGTTGATTTGGTTTTTTGAATCACATAATACTGAAAGATAACCAATAAGGTGGTTAAAACAAGTGATAACCCCATCACCCAAAGACCAACATTTACCTGCTGTAATGCGCTATTCATCCACAAGCTTTCAATGGCATAAAGAATCAAATAAACCGCAGAACCAGCAATGAAGGCACTTTGCGCCAAACTGGCTAGAGGTTCCGCTTTACCGTGACCAAAACGATGTTCTTTATCGGCA
Organism: Thiotrichales bacterium 35-46-9; assembly: GCA_002281095.1. Classification (GTDB taxonomy): domain Bacteria; phylum Pseudomonadota; class Gammaproteobacteria; order Thiomicrospirales; family Thiomicrospiraceae. The sequence goes on from NCFI01000002.1 coordinate 241, forward strand.
GGCGCTTGCGAAATCATCACCGCATACATGATAATCAACGAGGCGATAATATCGACTGTCGAATCGAGTAAAGAAGCCAGAATAGAAGCCGAACCTGTACGCAACCAAGCGTATAGCTTAATGACCACTAACATAACGGCCACTGCTACCGCCACATAAGTGGCGAGGCGAACCAAACGATTTTCCGTTGTCATCGACTGTTTTCTTTATAAAAATTGGTCTGTAATCATACCAACTTCAGCTACAATCTGCATCATCAAATCATGAATTCATACAAAACGCCCCTTATACCACCACGGACTTTTTATACAGTGAACCAGCTCCCCCACCCAGACTACGACATTTTTTGCACCGTTATCGACAATTATGGAGATATCGCCACTTGTTGGCGACTGGCGTTACAACTGAATCAACGTCATGGCATTCACGTGCGGCTTTGGGTCGATGAACTTACTGCCTTAAAACACCTTTACCCCGAAACAAACGAACACTTGGCAGAGCAACAGCTGAATCAAATCGCTGTGTGCTTGTGGTCAACTCCTTTCCCTAACATCAAACCTGCATCAGTGGTCATTGAAGCTTTTGCTTGCGAATTACCAGCCCATTATCGACAAGCCATGCTTAAACAAGCCAGCCTTTGCGTTAATCTGGACTATTTCAGTTGCGAAGACTGGGTGCTCGGTTGTCACGGCTTACGCTCCTTTCAATCTGATGGGTTGCATAAATACTTCTTTTTTCCTGGTATTGTGTCTGGTACAGGTGGCGTGCTTTACGAGGCCGATTATGAACAGCAACGACTTGCCTTTACTCTGAACGAACAACTCGACTGGTTTGAACGTTGGCAACTTCCGCGCGCTCATACATCCAGTATGCGCATCAGTTTATTTGGCTATGAAAACAAAGCGATTATTAGCTTATTGGAACAAGCAGCTGACTACCCATTGCCCATTGAGCTCTATTGTCCAATGAGCAAGCTGTGTCACGAATTAACCACCCATTTTGATCAATGGCAAATCAGCGCAGGCAATAGCTATCAGTTAGGCAACGCCACCATTCACTTTATCCCGTTTTTACCACAAAGTGAATATGATCGACTGCTCTGGTCGTGTGATCTCAATTTTGTGCGCGGAGAAGAATCGCTCATCCGTGGGCTATTAGCCGCTAAACCCTTGGTATGGCATATTTACCCTACTGAAGATCAAGCCCATTGGATTAAACTCAACGCTTTTATACAAGTCCTATCCATGCCTCCCCTACTTGCCGAACTAACACGCAACTGGAATGCTCAAGCTGCCTTGGTCAATTTGACTGAAGTGCTCAATCAACTACCCCAACTTCAAAGATATGCCTTAGGCGCACAAGAATCTATTTTATCTATGAACGATTTAAGCACGAATCTAGTCAGCTTTATAGAAAGCAAGGTATAATAGAAAGGATTAACTCAATTTTATTGTATGGAAACTCTCCCATGAAAACTGCACAAGAATTTCGCTCTGGCAACGTAATGATGTTCGAAGGTCAACCGATGATCGTGTTGAAAGCCGAATTTAGCAAATCAGGTCGTAATGCCGCCGTTGTGAAAATGAAGCTGAAAAACCTGTTATCAGGTGCTGGTACTGAAACAGTCGTTAAAGCAGACGACAAATTTGATCAAGTGATCCTTGAGAAAAAAACCTGTACTTACAGCTACTTCGCCGATCCTCTGTATGTTTTCATGGACGAAGAATACAATCCTTATGAAGTGGAAAAAGAGAACCTGGGTGATGCACTCAACTATATCGAAGAAGGCATGACCGATGAAGTTGAAGTCACTTTCTACGAAGGCAAGCCTATTACGGTTGAGTTCCCAACTATCATCAACCGCAAAGTGGTTTACACTGAAATGGCGGTGCGTGGCGATACGTCAGGTAAAGTGATGAAACCAGCTCGCTTAGCCAGTGGCTTTGAACTTCAAGTAGCGGCCTTCATCGAAACCGATGAAATGATTGAAATCGACACGCGTACAGGCGAATTCCGTAAGCGTGCTTCTTAATTAAGTATCTCTGGAATTGCTCGTTGCACAAGAAGCACCCGTTGGGTGCTTTTTTGTTTCCGCTTTGTGGCATGATATAATGTTAGGATACAATACTCTGGATTGATCATGACTCAACACTTCGCTTCTATCCCCATGCAAACCATAGGACCACTTAGGTTAATTGGTGATGTTGATGATGAAATCATGGTTCCCCTAGCCACTTATGAAACCCCCTTGTGGCCTTCAGTCAATCGCGGCGCACGAGTCAGCGCGGCTGCAGGTGGCATTCAAGTTACCCTGCTCAATGAACAGATGACACGATCCTTTGCTGTGCAAGCTGCCGATGCGCAAGCTGCGCGACGCATTTGCCAATCCATCGAAGCACGGCTGACAGAAGCTAGTGAAGTGGTAGCAGCAACCAGTCGTTTTGCCCGACTCAAATCTCTGGATACGCGTATTGTCGGACGTCTCATCTATCTAAGGCTGGCAATTAATAGTGGCGATGCTTCTGGTCACAATATGGTGACACAATCTGCTGAACACCTACAAAACTGGGTGCTAACTCAGTGGCCTGAATTGAGCTACGTCACCATTTCCGGCAACTATTGCACCGACAAAAAAGTATCTGCTGTTAACTCTATTGAAGGGCGTGGTAAATCTGTTATTGCTGAGTGTACACTCCCAGCCAAGTTAGTGGCACGCTACCTTAAAACAACCCCGCAACGATTGGTTGACTTACATATTCGCAAAAATTTAATCGGCAGCATTCTGGCTGGCAGCCTAATGTCAGCTAATGCGCATGCTGCCAATATGTTGCTTGCCTTTTATCTCGCCACCGGACAAGATGCTGCCAATATTGTTGAAGGCTCGCAAGCGATAGACCACGCTGAAGTATTGGAGGATGGCTCTCTCTACTTCTCCGTTAGCTTGCCCAATTTAATCGTCGGTACGGTCGGTAATGGCAAGGGCTTGGATTTTGTCACTGACAATCTCGCATTAATGGGTTGTACCCCCAACACAGATGCAGGCAGCAGTGCGCGTCGATTAGCCATGATTTGCGCAGCCGTGGTGCTGTGTGGCGAATTATCGCTACTAGCAGCACAAACCAACCCAGGTGAACTGATGCAATCTCACCGCAAGCTAGAAAGGCACCAGCCAGCATGAGCATTGGTCAACGCAAGCTAGACCACATACATCACCTACTCAACGACTCACAAGTCGATCGTCAGGGTGGTTATTTCGACGCTTTTCGCTTAATGCACAATGCACTACCCGAATGTGGGCTAGCAGACGTTGATATGCGTTGTGAGTTTTTAGGAAAAACGCTGGAGGCACCTTTGCTCATTTCCTCTATGACAGGGGGCGATCATCCGGAATTACTGGCCATTAATCAGCGTTTAGCCGAGGCCGCCGAACACTGTGGTGTCGCTCTCGCTGTCGGTTCTCAACGCATTCAGTTTGAAAATTCAGCAGCCGCGGCTAGTTTTAAGTTGCGTCCATTCGCTCCCAGTATTCCACTCATTGCCAATTTAGGTGCGGTTCAACTTAACTACCAACTGAATAGCCATCACGCCCAAGCCGCGATAGATCAACTGGATGCGGACGGACTTTTTTTGCATTTAAACCCACTACAAGAAGCCATTCAACCCGAAGGCGATACCGATTTTTCAAATCTCTGGGCGAAAATTGGTCAGTTACAGCAACAGCTATCTCGCCCTATTTTGTTAAAAGAAGTCGGTAGTGGACTATCTCCCGATTTCATTCGTCAAGGCATGGCACAAGGTATTCACTACTTCGATGTAGCCGGCAGTGGCGGCACTTCATGGAGTCGGGTTGAGCAACTTCGCAGCGGAGGTAATCCGATCGGCCTAACCTTTCAAGATTGGGGCTTACCCACCCCTTGGATCTTACAACAATGTCGACCATTAGCACCGCAAACCCAGCTGATTGCAAGTGGTGGCTTACGTAACGGCATTGATGTGGTAAAATCATTCGTTCTGGGTGCTCGCATCGCTGGTATGGCTGCGCCTTTTTTACAACCTGCGATGGAGTCAACACAAGCAGTGATTGAGCGTATTGAACAAGTTAAACAAGAAATTCGCATTACCTTGTTTCTATTGGGCAAATCCAATCTACAAGAAGTCTGGCTCAACAAGCACCTCATCGTTGATTTAGCAGAAGGTTCGCGTCGATGACCATTGGCATTCAACGTATCAGTTTTTATACAGCACCTTTTTATCTCGACATGAGTGTCTTTGCTCAAGCTCGCGGTGAAGATGCTGACAAATTTCACGTCGGTATTGGTCAAGACCAAATGAGCGTCATCTCTCCCGATGAAGACATTGTGACACTCGCTGCCAATGCTGCCTTGCCCATTGTGCAAGAATTTGATCCTCAAAGTTTCACCGCTGTACTTTTTGCTACCGAGAGTGGTATTGATCAATCCAAATCAGCTGGTGCTTTTGTGCATGGATTACTCGGCTTATCGTCACGTTGTCGCGTCGTCGAGCTAAAACACGCTTGCTACGCTGGCACTGCCGCCTTACAAATGGCGGTTAATATGGTGCGCGTCAATGCCAATGAACGTATTTTGGTCATTGCTGCCGATGTGGCACGTTATGAACTTGGCTCACCTGGTGAGGCAACACAAGGTTGTGGCGCAGTGGCCATGCTCGTTAGTCATCAAGCCGATGTATTAGCGATTGAAACCGGTTCTGGCTATTACACCGAAGATGTGATGGATTTTTGGCGCCCTAACTATCGTGATACTGCCTTAGTCGACGGCAAATACTCAACCATGGTTTACCTCACTGCCTTAAAACATGCTTGGCAACATTTTCACGAAAGCCGTGCACTGAATTACGCAGACTTTGCTCGCTTCTGTTACCACTTACCCTTTACCAAAATGGCGATTAAAGCACATAGTCGCTTAATGAAGTTAACAGGACAAGAGGCCAACGAAGCCAGTATTGAGCAAGCCATGGGTGCATCGCTCAAATACAATCGTACGGTGGGCAATAGCTACAGCGCCTCGCTCTATTTTGGCTTAATTTCGTTGCTCGAAAATGATGCTGATGATCTTGCTGGTCAGCGCATTGGTCTTTTTAGCTATGGTTCAGGTTGCGTGGGCGAATTTTTTAGCGGCATCGTCGGTGCAAACTATCGTCAACATCTTTACACCAGCCAGCATCAAAACCTACTCGCGGCGCGTAAAGAGCTTTCTTTTTCACAATACCTCGATTTCTATAAACAATTTGGTGAAGTCGAACGTAACGATAATATAGAAATTCCGAGCTATAGTCGCGGTCACTTCCGCCTGAGCGCCATTCGTGCTCACAAACGACAATATGTTCAGCAGTCAAGCATCGAGTAAACTCATTCTCGCAGGCGAACACAGCGTTGTTTATGGCAGCAGTGCCATCACAACGCGCTTGGCTTGGGCAACTCAGTGTGACATTCAGACTTCCGATACGGGAGGCCTGCATCTATCAAACGGTCAAGAAATCAATTGGGATAGCCATAGCTTGAACCTTCATTGGCAGCAGCTTCAACAACGCCATCAGCAATGGCAACAAGACAGCCGAACACCGCTCCTCACTCAACTCAGTGATCTACCCTTAGCGGTGTTAGCACGTTGGCAACAAACCACTGTACTACCCAGTTTATCCATCCATCTGAAAAGTGATATTCCGATCGGACAAGGATTAGGCTCTTCTGCCAGCCTCATTATTGCCATGATTCACACATTAGCCAAAGCAACCAACACTCCGCTTTCGCAGCCTGACATTCAAGACATGGCAACACAATGTGAGCAATTAGCACACGGAAAATCATCGGGACTGGATGTCGCTGCTATTTTATTAAGTGATCGCTTAGTCTGGAAACAAGGCCAGTTCAGCGCACTAGCAACTGACACCGCCTTGCCCGGCTATTTAGTGCATACCGGCAAAGCGCAGAGTAGTACCGCGGATTGCGTCGGTTGGGTTAGAAAACATCATGCCAGCCGCCAAGACCTCTGGTCGAGCATGGAAACGGCAACCGAAAAAATCGCACAAAGCCTAAACCTCGCCCATGCATCAACTACCCTAGCAGAAACCGTCAATGATCTGCATGAATGCCTAATACAATTGGGGGTGGTACCGCCAAAAGTTCAGCAGTTTGCACAAGCGGTGCAGGCGCTGGGTTGGGCAGGCAAACTGTGTGGTGCAGGGAGTATTCTTGGTGATGGTGGTGGGTTTTTCTGGCTATTATCAGAGCAAGATCCCAACAAGCTCTGTGCTGAATATGGCTATCCTTATTGGCCGCTCGCATCTTTAACCGCTCCATCAAAGGGAGTCAGCCCATGAAGACAACATGGATGAGCCGCGCACCAGGCAGTTTAATGCTGTTTGGCGAACATGCGGTATTGCATGGAAAGCCCGCTATTGCGTGCGCTATTGATCATTGGCTCACCATTGAATGGCAAGCCCGTGACGATACACAAGTTCATATTGTCACCGACTTTATCGAACACCACACCGACTGGCAAACATTGACACCCGAACCCAAACTCAGTTTTGTCATGACGGTGTTAAAGCTGTTTCGTCAACAAGCCCCACAAGCTTGTCAACGAGGGCTAAACATCACTATTCGCAGTGATATTAATGCCACTCAAGGTTTAGGCAGTTCCAGCGCCGTTGTGGCGGCGATGGTTACAGGGTTGTCAGTCTTATGCGACACTTTGGCATCTGTGGAAGCACGCTTTCAACTTGGACTAGCCAGCATCAGAGCCGTGCAGGGAACAGGATCAGGTACGGATTTAGCGGTCGCACTCAGTGGCGGTATCCTTCGCTTTGATCCCAAAATGCTGACCATGCAACGCCTTGCCGACCAGCTGCCGATTGTCAGTGTCTATTGCGGTTATAAAACGCCAACACCTCAGGTCATTCGACAAGTAGAAGCCTTATGGCCCAAACATCACCCTTTATTTGAACAATGGCTCATCTGGATCAGCCACATCACAAATGCCGCCTGTGAAGCGATTCAACTCAACAACCTAGCTGAACTGGGACGCTGTATGAATATGGCACATGGGTTAATGCACGGCTTAGGCGTCAGCGATAGCAACTTAGATGCCATAGCGCATCGCCTACGCGCTTGCGAAGGGCTTTATGGCGCAAAAATTTCTGGCTCTGGTTTAGGTGATTGCGTCATTGCCATTGGCACACCCTGCACGCCCCTAACCGATGCCCTTCCCGTTCACACCAGCGCCTTGGGCGCACACTGTTTTTAGGCCATTATTTTATGTTTAGCGCACAAGCCTGTATTCAACAAATTATTCCCAAAACCATACCCGATTTTTCTCGTGAAGGCAGTGCCTTTGCGCCGGTTAATATCGCGCTCATTAAATATTGGGGCAAACGTGACACCGAGCTTAACCTACCGGTGACAGACAGCCTATCCATCGGCTTACGTACCTTAGGCACAAGGACACGCATTCGTTGGACTGAAGGTGAAGATAGCATCAGCTTAAATGGTGAGCTATTGCCAAGCGATAACGCCTTTGTTAAACGCACTCGTCAATATTTAAATTACTTCCGACCCAACCCATCGCTTGGCTTTATCATCGACACCGACAATGACGTTCCCACCGGTGCAGGTTTGGCGTCATCAGCCTCGGGTTATGCTGCACTGGTGCTGGCACTTAACGACTTATGCCAGTGGCAATTGAACAAAACACAATTATCAATTTTGGCGCGCATCGGTTCAGGCAGTGCTAGCCGCTCGCTCTGGGATGGCTTAGTTCACTGGCACGCTGGCACACAAGCCGATGGCATGGATAGCTATGCCACGTCAATCGCCCATCAACTGCCGTCATTACGCGTCGGCTTATTGACGTTATCGCGCAAAACCAAACCCATCAGCTCGCGTTTAGGTATGCAACAAACGGTACATGGACTGAGCCTTTACCCCTCTTGGAAACCCATGGTTGAGCAACACTTATCACAACTACAAACCGCAATTGCCGCACAGGACATAGCGCAAATTGGCGCAATCAGCGAACACAACGCCCTATCCATGCACGCCACCATGCTATCTACCTCACCGGCACTATGCTATTTCTTACCCGAAACCATCGCCACCTTGCAAACCCTCTGGCAAGCACGCAGCGAAGGACTCGCTTGTTGGGCAACCCTAGATGCCGGCCCTAATGTCAAACTCTTATTTGATCGTCATGAAGAAGCGGCTGTTAAAACCTGTTTTCCTGAAGTGAGTATCGTGCAGCCGTTTGGGTGATTTAACCCAGAATTTCCATTAGAACACACAATGATAACGAGTGGAAGTTTGAGGCAGTTTTTTTGCTTGTGCGAAGGTAATAGCAAGTCTATTGCCGACAAATAAGCGGAAAAAATGACCAAATTAACGCCGTTAGCATGGGTGTATGCATGCAATGCGATCTAATGGAAAATCTGGGTTCAAGATAAGGCCTCAACCCTAACCTCTCCCGCCCACAATTGACTGATGATCGCTTGCACCAGATCAACCGAACCGGTGGTGTAAAAACGAATATCGCCCACAGATTCACCCTGTGCTAGTGCATCGTGTTCAGCTAATTTACGTTGCAGTTGTCGCGCAATCGCGGCGGAAGGGTCAATAATTGTTACCTCTTCACCCGCCACCGCTCGAATAACCTGACTTAAAAACGGGTAATGGGTACAGCCTAACACCAGCGTATCCGCACCCTGTGCTAATAAGGGAAGAACACGTTGCCTGACCAATTCAGTAACGGCTTCACCCTGCAACTGACCCGACTCGACCAATTCAACAAAACCCTTGCAAGGTTGCAACAATACCTGAATATCTTTGCCATGCTCGGCAATTAACCGATTGACGTTAGCACTACACAAGGTCTGCGTCGTTGCCAACACACCAACGACACCACTTTTTGTTTGCAATCGCGCTGGTTTAATGGCGGGTTCCATGGCAATAATCGGCACGGGACACCACTGACGCAACCCATCGACCGCCACACTGGTTGCCGTATTACAGGCGACCACAATCGCTTTCACCGAATACGCTAAAAAGAAGCGAGTAATCTGTTCGCAACGCTGCTGAATATAGTCACACGACTTATCGCCATAAGGCGCAAAACCCGAATCCGCAACATACAGCAAGGATTCTTGTGGCAATAATCGGTAAATTTCTTTCAGTACCGATAAGCCCCCCACACCCGAATCAAACACACCAATCGGCGCATTAACCATGTGAAGCAGCCTCAAACTGAACTAAATCCATCGCCTCACGAAGCACGGCTAAACTGGCATCGGGTTTATACATATTCGCACTTAAATAACGACGCCACTGACGCGCGCCCTTTTGTCCCACAAACAAGGCCAACAAGTGCTGTAACATTAAGCCGATGGGTACACCATCAGCAATGGCTTCAGCCAAATAATCTTCATAAACAGCCAGAGCCGCTTTAGGATCCGTAAACGGATTTTCCGCCCCATAATAAAGACGATCGGCATCATGTAATGCCCAAGCATCATCCATAATCAGACGTCCTAGCATCACGCCGTCCACTGCGGGTAGCCCTTCATAATCGTCCAAGTGCAATAGCCCTTGTGATAATGACTTAATATCACCATTAATAATGATTTCCAACTGCGGAAACTGCGCTTTCAATTCATGAACCATGCGCCAATTAATGGGGGGCTTATGACGATTTTCTTTTGGGCTTAGCCCTTTCAACCAAGCCTTGCGTGCATGCACAATGAATGTCTGACAACCGGCATCTGCCACCGTTTCAACAAATTGGCAGAGTTGTTCAAAGCTCTCTTGCTCATCAATACCAATGCGGTGTTTGACAGTCACCGGAATCTTCACCGCCGACTGCATGGCATGAACTGCCTCAGCGACCACCTGTGGCGTAGCCATCAAACAGGCACCGATGCCGCCATTCTGAACGCGATCCGAAGGACAACCAACGTTCAGGTTAACCTCGTCATAACCCCATTCTTCTGCCCAACGCGTACATTGTGCCAAACGCTGGGCATCATGCCCCCCCAGTTGCAACGCAATCGGATGCTCACAATCAGCGTACTGCAAAAAGCGCTTTTTGTCGCCATGAATTAACGACTGATCCACCACCATTTCGGTGTACAACCAAGTGTGTTTAGACAGTAAGCGGAGAAAGTAACGATAATGTCGATCAGTAACAGCCATCATAGGGGCAACACTCAAACGACGAGCAGGCAGGGCAATCGACATAGTAGAAATCTTTGCAGTTTTAGAGAAGGATTAAAATTTAACTTATTATAGCCGAATTAAAGAAGGTCTGAATAATGCGCTATGCTTTTATTCAGACTTCTTATTTTCATTTTATGTGTGGTTGGAAGGACATTATATCAATTCGTTATGGGTTGATTGATGTGCAGCCCTTCCCCCACGCCCCCATCCCTTTTATATTTTTCAGACACTACTTAACACTTATCATGGGCAATGCCATGTAAGCGACTTCTTCGTAAGGATGCGCTGCTAACAAGGCCTGCACCACTGCTGGCAAAACATCAACCTGACAAACGGTTTCGACCTTAACCTCTTCAACCTGCTCGATGCGATTAACCTCACCCAGAAAAGGATTAGCACCATCGAGCGGACGAAACTGCCCCTGCCCTAAAGTTTGCCAACTACAGCAATCGTACTGACCCACCCTACCAGCACCAGCGGCAAAAATCGCTGTTTTTACCGCTTCGGCATGCGTGGTCGGCACATAAAAAGCGAAATGAACTAGCTGACTCATTATGTTGAAGAAACACTTAAAGCGTTTGCGCTAAACGTTGCAAATGTTGGTTAATATGGAACATCGCCTCACCCGACTGACCTTTGAAAGCAACCAAGGCAATTTGATCCAAAATACCCCGAAACAAGACTTCTTCTTCTCGCTGCTCGGCAATAAACCACTGCAACATATTAAAGGTATTAAAATCACGCTCATCTAACGCCAAGTTAGCAATGTCATTAATCATGGCTGTTACCTTTTGCTCATGCGCATAGGCTGCTTCAATCACTTCAACCAAGTTGTTATAGTCAGCACGAGGCGCATCAAGCGCGCCAATGCGTACCGGCGCACCACATTCAAATAGATAGTGAATGAACTTATCACGATGTGCTAACTCTTCCGGCACATGCTTTTTAAAAAACTCAGCCGCACCTGCCAAGCCTTTATCCTCACACCAAGCCGCCATTTGTAAGTACAAGTTAGAAGCGAACATTTCCGCATTCACTTGCGCGTTTAATTTTTCGATAATGTTGGCTTTTAGCATATTTTTTCTCCACCACAAGGACATCAAAATGAGGTTCACGCATTGACCCATTTTTGCTGGGAAAATAACGTCAAATTAGGCACTGAATTCAGTGTAACATAAGCCAAATAAATGTGCGATAATCAGAAAAACAATTGAAAACACTCATTCATGGTGAATCAATTAGGAGCGAAACTGTGTTCAAGTATTTTGTGATTGTGTTAATGCTCCTATTAAGTGCGTGTGGGCGCACGGTTGCCTTTAAAGACGGCGTGGTGTCGGATCAACGCCAACATGACGCTGACTACAATGTTTGTGTGCAGGAAGCTCGACCCCTCTACCCCACCAAATGGATACAGCAACCCTATTGGGTGCAAGTGCCGGTTTACGGTCGTCGTATTCATGATGGTCGCGAAATTTGGTATATCAGTCATTATCAACCACGCATGCGCTTTGAAACCTTCGATGCCAACGAACTAGAACGCGAAGCCTACATCAATCGCTGCATGTCCGCTAAAGGCTACACCTACCGCTATCTTTCTAAAGAAGAATTAGAAGCGATGGGGTTGAATTGAATTCATAACACTTGATTAGATCACAAACAAACGCTGCTGTTACAAGGCTACACGCATTTGAAGCATGCGGATATTGCTGATAAGCTAAACCGAAAAGACACTTGACACAACCACAACAAGTTATCAAAATGATAGCTATCAATTTGATAGGCAACAAAATGACAATTGAAGCAACAACGGTGAGCTTTCCTCTCCAAGAGAAAATTGCTAAAAAAATTGTACAAGACTTGGCACTAACCGCTTCTCATAAAATTCGTTTTGGCTCTCACGCCAAGCAACGAATGATTGAAAGAGGCATTAGCACCAAACAAGTGATGACTGTATTACAAGATAACGCCAGTCGTTTCACAGAAAAACCGCATTTAACAGCAAGTGCAAGTTGGAAATTTAATTTACAAGGCTTTGCTGCTGGAGAGATCATCGAAGTGGTTGTTGATTTGAAAAATGTTGAAAACGACCCAAATGCTTTTGTTGTTACCGTCATACTCAAATAAATGGAGTTTGCAATGACCCCCTACCACTACACAGAAAGCGGGCTTGATAATATCTACTTGCTTAATGGTGTTCATACCATCGAAGAAGATGGCGACACTTTTACTAGCATCAATGACCTTGAGCAATTACATCTACAGATTGCCAAAACATTGGTAGACAAACACAGCCCACTGGAAGCCAGAGAATTTAAGTTCTTACGAGTAGAGCTTAACTTGTCACAAAAAGCACTGGCTGAATTGCTCGGCGTGGATAGCCAAACCGTCGCACGTTGGGAAAAAGGTGAAACAGCCATCCCAAGAGGCAGCGACGTGTTACTGCGCGCTTACTATCTGGAAAGCCAAGCCGAAGACAGCAAGATTGGGCTATTGCTCAAAACCTTATCTGAGTCTGAAACCAGTGAAATAATGACTCGAATTGAGTTTGAAGAGCAAGATCATCATTGGACGCGAAAGGCGGCGTAAGAATGGTGAAACTGAAAAAATGGAATTCAGCAGAATACATTCAAACAGAAGAAGACATTGCGCTGTATTTACAAGCGTGTATCGACGAAACTGAATACGATACAGCCTATCAAGCACGACTATTCATAGAGTCCGATAAAGCTACCAAGATAAACGTAAACCATGCTCCAAATAGCGGTAACGCACTCTTGCATCTATTAAGTTCCGAAAGTTTTGCCCGTGCGCCTAAAAGCAATAGTCAACAGTTAGAACAAACTATCCTTGCTGACCGCAATGCATGACATAACTGATATTGCAAAACAAAAACTAAGGCCTTATTGACAAAACCTCCGCTGCCGCATGAAAATACAGTCACTACTCTCCCTTATCGGAGTCAGTATTCTGATGACCGACTAGGGCGCAAAAGCCGTTATAGGGAAACCTGTAACGGCTTTTGCATTTGTGGAATATTAAACAAAGAAAACAATCATCTAATACAACGAAAAAACTGCTTCTCAAACCTCTTTCATGCTCACTCAAACAGAAATTGACGCGCTTAGACAGAAGAAAAAGCCATGTGCGACTTCGCTCAAAAGGAGTTAAGGCGATACCTTAACAACCTAGTCACTCCAAGGTGGGAGAATTCAGACTGGTAAGTCAAGTAGTTTTAAACGAACAAACAAGAATAGCAAAAACACTTTTGTATTTTGTTTTAATTAGAACTTATTGGCGCGCCCGACACGATTCGAACGTGCGACCCTCGCCTTCGGAGGGCGATACTCTATCCAGCTGAGCTACGGGCGCTTTAAAGACAAGAGCACCATTTTAACACAGCAGCAGACCAAGCGTCTTAACCATGTGCCTAGTTTGTGCTAAAATTGCACTGTAAACATGATTATTGGGTGCGTTTAGCTTAATCGTTAAACGTTAAACGGGAAGTTGGGTGAAATGCCCACACTGCCCCCGCAACAGTAATAGAGAAGACATTTCGCGTGACAAGGCGTCACAACCACTGGTCAGCAAGCTTACTGGGAAGGTGAAATGAAACTGCTTTTGAGTCTGGATACCGGCCCAATTAACTCCATTTACCGATTGCGGTGGGCAATACGGCAAAGCAGATGCGATGATATCTTTCTGTTTTAACCAGATACTCTGGTGTTTCCGTTTGTCTTTCGTGCCATTTACTATAATGACCGAAGGAAATTTTATGAACCTTTCTTTTTCTCGCACGGCGTTAAGTGTCGCTGTGGCAACCTCCCTTTCTGCGCCTGTTTGGGCAAACGCAACTAACCTCGACCAAGTGATTGTTTCAGCCACACGCGTTGAACAAGCCAAATCCGACTACACGGGCAACATCACCGTTATTACCAGTGAACAACTGACTGAAAAAGCCATTCAAACGCTACCCGAAGCCTTAGATCGACTGGCTGGCATTCCGGTTTACAGTAACGGTGGACTAGGAACGACAACCAGCGTCTTTTTACGTGGACACGACAGCAAACGAGTCCTATTGGTGGTTGATGGTATGCGCTTTAATGACCCTTCTGGTACAAGTGGTGCACAATGGCAACATCTGTTGGTGAGCGACATTGAACGCATCGAAATATTGCCGGGTGCGCAAGCAGGCATTTGGGGCGCGGATGCTGCAGCGGGTGTCATTAACGTCATCACCAAAAAAGCAGCGCAAGGGACACATGGCAGTATTGCTTATACCCTGGGTGATTTGGGTCAAAAACAAACGCAAGGCACGATTGGCTACGCTAATAAAAACTTCGATGCACGAATTGGCTATACAGGACTGAGTAGTGATGAGTTTTCGTCCATTACTCCTATCGTTAATGGCGTTAAGCAAAACCCTTTAGACTATGAAAAAGATGGCTACCGCAATGACACACTGAATGCCAAACTGGGTTGGAATATTGCTCACAACCAACGTCTCGAAATCAGTGCCTTCAAAGCCGATGCACGCGGTAATTATGATGGTTCAGCAGCCACCAACATCAATTATTCGACCTATCAACAACAGACCTTAAGCGCAACCTACCGTTTTACGCTTGCCGATTGGCAGCTTGCCCTTAATGCACAAAATGGCAGTATTGATCGAGATTTTAATGGTTCACTATTCAATGCCAAAACCAATCAACAAAGCATGACCGCCAACCGTAAAGACAGTTTGGGTGGTTGGACGATCGGTATTGATCGTTCGGAACAATCGAGCGACACCATGAGCAACGCAGGCATTGGTAAAAATCAACACCAACAAGGCGTATTCGTTGCCAGAACACAAAGCTTTCATTTGCCGCAAGCCGAACATCCCACAATCGTCAATTTAAGCCTTCGTAACGATGACTTTAATGATTACAACAGTTACATTGGTAAGCGTTTTGGCATCAAACAAATGCTGAGTAAGGATGCTTACTTTGCCTTTAATATGGCGGACAGCCGTCGTATGCCCAACTTATTTGAACGTTTCATTCAGTACGATGCCGCATTTAAGGCAACAGTGCGTCCCGATGTTGGCTCATTACGCCCTGAAACCGTGGACAGCAAAGAAATCAGCTTAGGTTGGAAAGGTTATAGCGTGGCTCGCTTCGAGGACAAGGTAACTGACTTAATCGATTATGACAGTACCAATCGTAATTATTACAATCGCCCGGGCGATTCTCAACTCAACGGTTGGGAGTGGAAAGCGAGCGAGAGCTTACCTTCGTTAGCATCAGAAATCAGCGCCAGCTATACCGTGCTCGATGCCAAAACACAAACGGGCACTCCCCTTGCTCGTCGCCCTGAAACCAATGGGAGTTTAGGCTGGACTTATCTGGGCTTCAATAAAGCGGTACTCGGTATTCAATCACAGTTTGTCGGCACACGTGTCGACAGTTACAACAACACCACAGGTAAAGCAGGATACGATACGGGCAATTATTGGTTATGGCACGCCAATGCCAGTTATCAGTGGAACAAAGAAGTTCGCTTATTTGTTAAAGGTATTAATTTAACCGATGAGCGCATCGCCCAAGCGACCAATAGCTTCAATGCTTCAGCGCCTACCAACTACTACGCCTACTCACCGCGCACGCTGTTAGCGGGTGTCGAGTACAAGTTTTAATGCATAACGCTTTTAATGAGTCGGAAAAAGCAGTGGTTTATCGCACTATTCATCAGCGTCGTGATGTGCGTTCTCAGTTTTTGCCAGACCCGATTCCCAATGAAGTGCTAACTCGATTGT
This sequence comes from Thiotrichales bacterium 35-46-9, assembly GCA_002281095.1. Taxonomy (GTDB): domain Bacteria; phylum Pseudomonadota; class Gammaproteobacteria; order Thiomicrospirales; family Thiomicrospiraceae. The sequence goes on from NCFI01000002.1 coordinate 16,278, forward strand.
TGGCGGCGGCTCATGCCGCCCCTTCAGTAGGATTTATGCAGCCTTGGGATTTTATTGTCATCGACGATTTGACCATACGTCAGCGCATTAAGGCAAATTATAACCGCGAAAACAGCAAAGCCGCCTGCAACTATTCAGACAGTCAGCACAGCCTTTACACACAACTTAAACTCGAAGGGATTGTAGAAAGCCCTATTAATATTTGTATCACCTGTGATCGAACACGTGGCGGAGAACACGTTTTAGGGCGCAACTCTGTTATCGACATGGACTTATTTAGCACCTGCTTGGCCGTGCAAAACTTTTGGTTAGCAGCAAGAGCGGAAGGAATCGGTGTCGGTTGGGTCAGTATTCTCGACCATATCCACCTTAGCCAAGCACTTAATTTACCAGAAAATGTATATCCCTTAGCCTACTTGTGTGTTGGCTATGTCAGTGAGTTTTTAACCGAACCCGAACTGGCAAGCAAAGGTTGGCGACAACGCTTACCACTCGAACAACTTATTCACTATAATCAGTGGTAATAGTATGAAACCATTTTTTTACCTAATTCTGCTGTTCCAGTTATTTATTCAATATGCTCTCGCCGACTGCCCACGCATCATTAGTCAGTCGCCTTACATTACCCATCAACTCGATTATTTGGGCTTAAAAAATTGTATTGTCGGTACGAGTCGTTACGACAACCTGAAAGACATCCCTAACACAGGTGGCATTATCGACCCAGATGCCCAAGCAATTGCCCAACTAAAACCCGATTTATGGATTACCTCTGTGTGGACAAAGCCAGAAGTATTTCAAAAAGTTTTGCCCCCAAACAGCCAAGGCTTACGACTAGACAGCTTCCAAGGCATGGCGCAAATTAGCCAAAACTTGATGGATATTGCTGACAAAACCAAGAAGCCAGAGATAATGCACAAAGCAAAACAATTTTCCGCTCAATGGCAAAACAAAATTAAGCAAGTAAATGGCAAGGGTAAAAAAGTGTTGCTACTCTCTAGCTGCACAGGTCAGCCCTATTCTTTTGGTAATAAGACTTGGCTTGCCGAACTCTTTACCCGTGCCAGATTTAAGCTGGTTGATAACACCGAAGGTGTCAGGCATCTTTCTAAAGACAGAACTGCTGAAGAAACTCAAGCCTTAATTGCCGCCTTAAAACCCGATCTGATTTTTGTATTTACCCGTCAAGTCGCCGATGCCTGTGCGCTGATTGAACTGCCAAAAGTTAGTCAACTAGTGGTTTTGAATGGCGATAATTTCTTACACCCTGCCCCCGTTTTGCTCAAAGGAATCGATGAGCTGATTGAAAAACAAGCCATTTGGCAACAACGTTAAGGAAGTCTCTATGAACATCAATCCAGAAAATCATGCTAATCGTATGAAAAAACATAAAGCCATCGTTGACGCGGGTATGGCGCGCGCTAATGATGAAAAAGGGCTAATTCTAGTGATGACCGGTGATGGTAAAGGCAAATCTTCATCAGGTTTTGGTATGGTCGCACGCGCTTTAGGTCACGGTATGAAGGTTGGCGTGGTACAATTCATAAAAGGTAGCTACAGCACGGGTGAGGAGGCTTTTTTTCGTCGTTTTCCTGAAGAAGTCAGCTACCATGTGATGGGTGATGGTTTCACCTGGGAAACACAAAACATCGAAAAAGATATTGCTAGCGCGCAGAAAGCTTGGGAACAAGTGAAACGGTTTTTAGCCGATGACAGCTACGATATGATTCTGCTCGATGAACTGAATATTGTGTTACGTATGCGCTATTTAGAAACCGAGCAGGTACTGACTGACTTAGCCGCTCGCCCCTTCATGCAACACGTGATTATTACGGGACGAGGTGCACCACAAGCACTGATTGACGTTGCGGATACAGTCAGTGAAGTAAAAGAAATTAAACATGCCTATAAATCGGGTATCAAAGCCCAACATGGTATCGAACTTTAAGGAGAAAAAAATGCCAACATTATCCATTCGCAACCAACTATTGTTAGGTGCTTTTCTGATTTTATTGCTGGTCACAACGCGCGGCCACAATGCATTAAGCTTTGACTTGATTCCCGCTTCAACCATCGGGTTGTTTTTTTTGCTTGGCGTCTATTTCCGCAAAGTTTGGGTGCTGACGCTCGCTTTTGCCATTGTCTGGGCAATGGATATTACTGGCTTAACTTGGTCTGGTAATACAGATTTTTGTTTGAGCAATAGCTATTTGTTCCTGCTCTTTTCTTACGCTATTTACTGGGCAGGCGGTCAACTCTTTGCTCGCTTATATGCTGGCGAGTCGCTGAAAAGCGTTGCAACATTAGTAATTATTGCGCCTATTGCAGGTGCGCTGGGTTATTTGGTTTCTGCAGCGAGCTTTCACTACCTATCAGGTAAGTTTGAAACCGATTTTAGCGTCATGTTCAGCGACTATCTCACTCGCCTACCGGGTCATTTGGAAGGACTTGCCGTTTATTTGGTCATTGCTACCATTGCTCACATGGCGTTAAGCACATGGGCAAAACGTCACAGCCACGCTCAAGCTGCCTAAATGACACAGGCTCTATTTATTGTCGCGCCTGCATCGGGACAAGGAAAAACCACCATTACCGCTGGCTTGGCGTGGCTCTATCGACAACAGGGTAACCGCGTTCGTATTTTCAAAACTGGCCCTGATTTCATCGATCCCATGATCCACGAGGTGTCCACTGGTCACCCTGTGTATCAACTCGATATGTGGATGGGCGGTCAAGCCCATGTACGCTCATTGTTAGCAGAAGCGGCGCAAACCGCTGACATTATCCTCATCGAAGGTGTTATGGGACTATTCGATGGCACCCCTTCCTCAGCTGATTTAGCCGAGGCTTTGGGTGTGCCTGTGTTAACCGTGATTGATGCTTCCTCGATGGCACAAACTTTCGGAGCCTTAGCGCATGGGCTAGCCACTTACCGCCCTAGTCTGCCCTTGTTTGGTATCCTAGCCAATCGGGTTGCCAGCGACTTACATGCGGATTTAATCGCCACGAGTGTGCGTGAGGACACTCCGCTCAAAGGCATTATTCGACGCAATGCCGATGCCGCTTTACCAGAGCGTCATCTAGGGCTGGTGCAAGCAAGCGAGTTGTCTGACTTAACGCACCGCATAACACAAATGGCCGATCAGTTGGCACAGACAACTTTAGTCGACACAACACCATTGCCACAGGTGAGTTTTAAGCAAACTCAACCCTTGGTAGAAACACCGCGCTTATTGGCAGACAAAACCATTGCCATATCGAAGGATAAAGCCTTTTCTTTTTTGTATCAGGCGAATATGGATACCCTAAAAGCCTTAGGGGCAAAGATTGTTTACTTTTCACCACTGGCTAATGAAGCTCTCCCCCAGTGTGATGCCGTTTACCTCACAGGAGGCTATCCCGAACTCTATCTCGACACTCTTGCCAATGCACAGCAAACAGCCAATTCATTGCGGGAACATCACCTTCAAGGAAAACCAATACTGGCAGAATGTGGTGGCATGCTGGCCCTACTCAATCAACTGACCGACAAAGCAGGCAAAATTGGTAAACTATGGGGCTTGTTAGAAGGTGAAGCTGTTATGCAAAACCGACTGGTTGCTTTAGGTATGCAAGCGGTCAATTTCCCTGAAGGTGAATTACGCGGCCATACTTTTCATCATAGTAGCCTAAGGATGCAGCTTGAACCCTTAACACAAGGGGTTAATCCGCATGGCAAGGGTGTGAGCGAAAAGGTTTATCGAGTCGGAAAACTGACGGCAAGCTACATTCACTTGTATTTCCCTAGCAACGCCAAAGCAACTGCCGCTTTGTTCGTTTGATATCGTTTGACGGAAACTTAGTCATGCCCTCCTCTCCTCTCACGGCTACCCATGTTCGGTCAGTTGTGGCTATTGAAGCAGCAAGCGAGCAATCTCTCAGTCCCGCTCAACGCAAATATAACGCCGCCCTGGAAAAGATCGAAAAACAAAAAGTAGCGCTGGAACAGTGGCAGCAAGCACATGAACAGTGTCAACGGCAAGTAGCGGGCAAATATGAACCGCTAAGACAACAACTGGTCAATGAGCAGGTTAAATTGGTTTGTGTGTTTGACGATCATCTAATGACTACTAAGCTAACCAAAAATCAACGCAGCAAGCTAATCAGCATCATTATTGAGCTTTGCGAGCAATTAATTGATGAAACCGACCATGCCGAACTGCATGCCATTTATCAGCGTTATCTGCCAGAAGAAACCCGTTTAACTGACGAAGAGCAGGCAGAGATGGATGCCGCTCTGCGCAGCGCCTTTGAAGATGCCTTTGGTTTTAGTCTAGATGAATCCGTTGATGTCAACGACCCAGACATGATTGCCAAGCACCTGTTTGAGCAGCAACAAGCCTATCAGGCCCAGCACCAAGCACAGCGAGCGCGTAAAAAAACAGCTAAGCAATTGGAAAAAGAAGCGAAAGAAAAAGCCGAGGCTGAATCGGCACAAGAATCGATTCAAGCCATTTATCGTCAATTGGTTAAAGCACTGCATCCCGACCGGGAAGCCGATGAAGCCAGACGAGCGCGTAAAACTCAACTGATGCAAGCGGTGACAGTAGCTTACGAAGAAAAGAATCTCATTAAATTACTTGAACTTCAATTACAAGAAACACAAGTGAGCCAACAGCTACATCAACTCAGCGATAACAAAATTCAAAGCTTTATTAAACTGCTTGAACAGCAATGGCAACAATTGAAAGCCGAAACGCAGCAGATAGAACAGCGCTATAAAATGATGTTAGGTATGGCACACTTCGACCGACTGACGCCGAAAAAGCTACAAAGCTACCTAAAAGAAGACATCGCCCGCCTAGAGCAACAACTACAACAAACACGCTCGGATAGACGCAACTTTGAACAAGACATAGATTATTTTAAGGCTTGGTTAAAATATTATCGTCTTAGCATTGATGATGACTGGATTTAATGGTTCATGAGTTTGTTAATGGCAATCAGCGCCTTATTACTTGACAGACTATTGGGTGAGCCGAGCAATCGCTGGCACCCACTGGTTGGGTTTGGACTGCTGGCACACTGGCTAGAAAAACGATTCAATAACGCACATCATCATCCGTTACTCAACTTCTGTCTTGGCTTACTGAGTTTACTGCTTCTGATCGGTCTACCCGTTGCATTATTGATTGGCACACTGATGCTATTACCGCTTTGGGCGAATATCCTTGTGCAAACCTTAGTGCTGATGTTTTGTCTTGGCTGGCAAAGTCTGCGCGAACATGCCTTAGCCATCGCTAATCCGCTAACACAAGGCGATTTAACACAAGCTCGGCAAGCCCTAGCCATGATTGTCAGTCGGGATACGCAAACACTCAACGAAACAGCCATGGCTAAAGCCACCTGTGAGTCGGTTTTGGAAAATGGACATGACGCATTATTCGCCAGTTTGTTTTGGTTTATATTATTGGGCGCTCCCGCTGCTTTATCGCATCGGCTCATCAACACCCTAGATGGCATGTGGGGCTATCGAAATGTTCGTTTTGAATATTTTGGCAAGTCCGCAGCACGCTGTGATGATCTACTCGGTTATATCCCCGCCCGACTGACTGCGTTGAGTTATGCTATCGTCGGCAAATACACACGACACGCATTGGGCTGCGCTTGGAGACAAGGACGACAACACGACAGTCCTAATGCCGGCTTAGTAATGGCCGCTGGCTCAGGAGCCTTAGGCGTTCGATTAGGTGGTGGTGCAACTTACCAAGGGGTACGCGAAAAACGCCCCTACTTCGGTTGGGGAAAACCTTGCCAAGCGACACACATTCAGGCCTGCTTATCATTAATCGATAAATCCGTCGTCGCTTGGCTGCTTGTTATTGCTGCGTTAAGCTTATGAAACAGCAGCACGGTGGTCGATTACAGGCGGCTTGCCAAGACTATGGCGGCACGGCAGAACAATGGGTTGACTTGTCAACTGGTATAGCGCCTTGGTCTTATCCTTTGCCAATGGTTCCTGAAAGCGTCTGGCAGCGCCTACCCGAAACGGAAGATGGACTCATTGACATCGCTGCCCACTATTATGGCGTAAGCCCTACAGAATGCCTTGCTATTTCCGGTAGTCAATGGGCCATTGAACAAATACCTTATTGTTACTCCGACCGACTAGTCGTGCTGATGCTGGCAAACGGTTACAGCGAACACCCTCGTGCTTGGCGCAACGCTGGACATCATGTCATCGAAGTGACTGATATTAATGAGTTAATTGCACAATCATCCGACTGCGATGCTTGCGTCCTAATTCAACCGCATAACCCACTGGGAATTGTGTTGAACGAAATGCAATTACAGCACATTAAACATAATCTGCGCCGAGGCGTTATGGTGATAGACGAAGCCTTTGCTGATAGTCGCCCTACGCCAACGCTACCGCTCGAGATGAATACGTGGAAATTGCGTTCCATCGGTAAGTTTTTTGGACTGGCAGGCATTCGCTTAGGCTTCGTACTGGCAAATGATGAGCAGATTAATCAACTGAGCCTGCGACAATCGCCTTGGTCAGTCAGCAACCTAGCACGTTGGGCGGGAAAATTAGCGTTAAACGATACAGCTTGGCAAGCTCAACAAACATCTCGACTTCAACAGCAGAGTCAATGCTTAACGACATCATTAACAGATCATGGCATAAAACCCACAATTCAAACGGATTATTTTGTCACGATAGTGTCTGAACAGCATCGAGAATGGGGTGAAATGGCCGCTCAATCTCAGCTATTGCTCAGGCATCTTCCCGCTATTCATGGTCTTCGCTTGGGCTTGCCGGCGCAAGAGAAAGAATGGAATCGATTAAGACAGTGGTTGTCTCAACTAAAACAGGTTAGCTAACTACTCAATTCCCAAAACGAAAAAAGCCATGCTCTTCCTTATGGAAAAGCATAGCTTGCAGGATCACTGTGTAACTGTATCGGCGGTTTGGTCTTAACTTCAGCAACCACTTCTTGAGCTTTCGCTGGTTTTGGTCGTTGCTTAATGATTGCCTTAGCTTGTGCAGCTTGCTTATCTGCTTCAGCTTTTGCCACCATCGCTTTTTCCGCTTCCATTCTTGCCAACTGCAACTGCGCGATTTGTTTATTGGTCAACTCTTGTTGAGCGGACAACTCGCGCAATTTTTTGTCATGCAACCGAACCTTCTCTTCAACCACTTTAACGCGAGTTGAAATGCTCGATGAAGCCAATACCTGTTGTGCCGACAATCCCACACCAACCAATAATATCGCGGTAAAACCGAGTGTTTTCATAACGATTCCTCCCTTGATAACTGCGGTGATCATTGCACTCGCACTTATCGAGGTGCTAGATCGTCCGGATCAAAACAGTTAGTACCACAACTTGATTTGACAGGTGAATTCACGGCTTGATCACTATAAGACAAGTAGTTGTCGAAGAAATCACGGTCAACAAATACTTCAATCACGGTTTCATAGTTGTTATCTGCCATAGGCGTTACACTAGTAACACGTGCACCACGAACCATTGCGTTCACTTTAGCACGGAACGAATCGCTTTTAACTGCCATCGCACCCACTGTTGTGTTGCCTTCGATTTTAACACCGTTAATTTGCTCTGCTAATGAACGATAGGCATCTAATTTAGAAGCACGAATCGCCATCAAACGACGCTGACCTGGTGTGTAAGCTTCGTATAAACTTTCGGTACCATAACCGACTGCTGAAATACGCACTCGTTCTTTAGGCGCGACAGGCTTGGCGACTGTCGCTTCCGGTTTTGTTGCCTGACTGCTGCTACCATTGTTGTTCACACAACCAAGCAACAGCATCGAACTAGCAACAGCAATACTCATAATTGACATTAGCGGTTTCATGATAAGACTTCCTTATTGGGCTGTTTCATTGATTTCTCACTCCCATTGCCGAATTCGGTCAATGTCTGTTGCTGTTTGCAACTATTATTTTCAATCATGGTTTCCATCCTAAGGAAATCCGTCAGACTTGCCCATTTGTTGACTCCAACGAGCTCGCCATTCAGGGTCATCAGCCGGCTTTATTGGTTTCACCTCAGCTTTTGGTGCAACCTCTTTCTCTTCGACTTTTTTCACAACGGGCGCTTTTGGCGCACTCACCACTTTCGCAACAGGCTTAAGTGCCTTAACGTCTGTCTCAACCGACTTTAAGGTATCTGTTACTAATTGTGATTGTTGTTGCAAAGTTTCCGATTGTTTCTGCAAGTTTTCGAGCACCTTTTGAGTGGCGATTAACCGCTTCTTCATATCAACTATGTCGGCAACAAGCTGCTCAGCTTGAGCTGAATTAACAACTTTTTCACTTTTGGGGGTTGCAACAACTTCAGTATCAGCTGCTTTATCACCTTCGGCATCACCATTGGCAAGATTGTGTTGAATCTCTTCGCGCAAAGCAGCTTTACGTTCTGCTGCTGTCATTGGCTTACCACTCGCTGCTGCTGGTGTTGGTGCAGCACTCGCCGTTTTGGTCTTTAATATCTCAATCGCTTCGGCAATTTCCGCTAACTGCGTCGCAACATCCGACAACTGCCCTGTCATGGTTTTCGTCTTCTTGCCCGAATCCTCTAAAATCAAATAAGACTGACCTACCTCATTCTTAATGGCTTCAACCTGTTCCATCAATTTAGCATCTGTTTTGGGTGAAGCAAATAAACCACCCGCCGCTAAGCCGATCGCCGTCAGTACTAATACAATTAAAATACTGCCAAAAATAATAATCAATTTTTTAAGTGAGTCCATTTCTGCGTCCGTCCACTGTGCTGTTGATTTACCGGCTTTAAGACTGGGAGGTGCTTTAGCAGGCGTCGGTGATTCGTTAAGTTCTGATTTAAGTGGCATCTCTGGCTTAGCCGAAAGCGGGGCCATGGCCAACAGGTCATCGTCTGCCGAAACAGAAGGCGCAGCCTCCACTACTTCTGAAGCGGAGGCCAACTCAGCTGTATCTGGTGGAACCCTTGGCTCTGGAGCAATAGCTTCGGTATCGCCTACTGCTAGGTCAAGCAACGGGTCTGGTGGTGGTTCGTTGTTGATCTTGGTAGCCGCATCTGCAGATTCTGGCGTAACATCCGCCGCATCCAGTAATGCATCTAAGCTATCTAAATCTAATGCGTTAAAATCTGACACAGACTAACCCTACTTAAGGAAGTGCTCAATAATGAAATCTGATTGAGGCAATCTTCCGACTGTTACCAATTTAAAGACATGTGAAGCTTATCGACCAACGACAGAATTTCTGAACGATAAATTTCAATGAAGATTAAGCAAGATTAATACCAATGTGAACTCATTCAGCGACACTCATGTCATCAAGGATCTCGACTTGACCATCGCCTAACCAGACTAATGGCAAACGTGCTTGAATACGCTGCTCATCATCGAGCGTTAGATAACCCGTGGCACCTTTAAAAGAGTTCTTGGGTAAGGCATGGGGATGAGACAATCGCATTAACGCCAAACGCATCGCATCTTCACCTAAAGCAGTGAAAAAACTATCCTGTTTAGCGCGTTGCTGTTGCATGGCTTCAATTTGATAAAAAGGCATAAAACTCTTCATCCGACCCCAATTGGGTGTACTACGCACATAATCGCTCATCGCATTTGCTCCCGTATCCACCCAATACAAACTAAAGGATTGTCCCCAAGCATAATCGACATGATGAGACACTTCTAATGCATCGGCTAAGGGAGCAAACAACACTAACGCCTCGACATCTTGACGTAACCAAGGCATAGACACCAGAGGTTCCTGTAACAGCTTTTCCAACTGCGTTATACGACGACGACTTTTATGATAACCGGTAATGGCATAAAGAGCGGCCAATAACTGCTCGCTATCTTGATACATCAAACGCTCTTTAATTCGCGCATCTTGAACGGATAAGAAGCTGTGCGACAAACGATTCGCATGAGATGAACTGACTTCTAACATCAATAATTCAGTCATAGATTTTTCGGCCAAATGCATGGCCAATTGATAAACTGGTTGTTCTGCCGTCGCGGCAAATTGCCAAACTTGCGGATGCACTAAAGCGCTTTGATTAAGAGCAATCACAGGTATTTTAGGCGAAGCCTGGATCAGCTGTTGCACATCTCCTTTGTGCAATGGACCGATCACTATTTTAGGATTTAACTGAACAGTCGCTCGCCAAGCCGCTTGAAAGTGCGCAAAGTCATCCAAACGCACCACCTTAAGCGTCTGATCAGCAGGCAAATAACGTCTTGCGCCCATCAACAATTGATCGTTGGCCGCTCGTCCTACCTGTTCTGCAGAGCTTAGCAGCACCACAATGGGTTGTTGCTCTGCCCAAGTCGTCAAAGGCAAAGCAAACAGCAAATAGCTTAACTGTGCCAAGCGCTGCAATGAACGCAAAATGGCATCTCTTGACTTAAACAGTTGCATGTCTCAAATTGCCCAACACTTCACGCAAATCTTTCGACAAGTGCGCTCGTGCTGACAAACTGGCCAGCGCAGCTCCTGCCAAGGCTTGCTGCGTCGGCACTAGCTTTTGCCATGCGTTAAAGGCTTGAATAAGACGTGCGGCAATTTGTGGATTAATAGCGTCAATTTCTGCCACCTGCTCCACCAACAAACGATAACCCGCACCATCTGCTTGATGAAAAACACGTGGATTAGCACGACCAAAAACACCTAAAACACTACGCACACGATTGGGAGTCGTCCGTACAAATCGTTCATGCAGGCACAAAGATTCAACCTGCTCAATGCTGGCTTGAGGATTGCCCGCTTGAACACTAAACCATTTATCTAACACCAAACCCACACCCTGCCAACGCTGATAAAACTGCACTAAAGCATCCTGCGCTTGTGGTGCCTGATGATGAACCAACAGTGTTAAGGCGGCTTGGCTGTTGGTCATGTTATTCGCTAACACGACTTGATCATAAGCCCAGGCAAAAGCGCGTTCATCATCCACACTGGCTAAATAGCTCAGTAATAAATGACACCAGCTGCGATTGGCAATCACATCAGCCGAGAAAGCAAACTGCTGAATCGTCGCTAAACGCGCATCCAATACCTGCCACATTACATCACCCAACTCATGTGCCAGCCAACGCTTTAATTGCTGTATCGCATCTAATATCGACTGTGGTGATAAAGGCGATACTTGCTGCGCCAAATAATCAAAACTGGGTAAACGCAGAGCTTCTGCTAGCCAAGCGGCGGGGAGTTCATCGTTCAACAACATCGCCTTGACTATTGGCAACAGAGTGGATGGCAAAGACATCCCACCTCCTTGCGCTAAAGCTTGCTGACCCGACAAGATTAACGAAACCCAAACCTGTTGCCAAGCTTCCCAGCGATTAAATAAATCATCATCATGTGCTGCTTGCCACAACCAATCATCGAGCCTTCGCTCCATCTGCAAAATCACAGGAGCAGAGAAATTACGCAATAATGATAAGCGAGGCGATTCGACAACCTGAGTAAACAGCAAGGTTTCTTCAGCTTGTGTTAACCAAATCATGCCCTCACTACCTTGCCAATCGCCTTTACCTTGCTGCAGTAGGACTGATTGACGACAACCCGACTCATTAAAAATCGCCATGGATAACGGAATCAACAAAGGTTGGAAGTTGGCCACTTCTGGCAAAGACTGTGTGACTTTCAATTGCAAGGTTTGCGTTGCTGCATGCCACTCGGACACCACTGAAAGTGTTGGCGTACCCGCTTGTGTATACCAGGCATGCATCTGCGATAAATCAACGCCATTGGCGTCGGCCATCGCTTGACGAAACTCCTCTACTCTTACCGCTTGACCATCATGACGATCAAAGTACAAGTCCATGCCTTTACGAAAACCCGCTTTACCCAGCAAGCTTTCATAAATGCGAACCACTTCAGCCCCTTTTTCATAAACGGTTGCTGTATAAAAATTATTCATTTCCACATAAGACGATGGTTGAATGGGATGGCGAAGCGGACTGGCATCTTCAGCAAACTGAATACTCCTTAAGCCGCGCACATCCTCAATCCGCTTCACCTTACCTAACAAGGTTTGCTCGGTATAAAGCTGATCACGATAAACCGTTAAGCCTTCTTTTAACGTCAGCTGAAACCAATCGCGACAGGTAATCCGATTACCCGTCCAGTTATGAAAGTACTCATGCGCAATGACACTATCAATATTAATGTAATCCGTATCCGTTGCGGTTTGCGGGTCAGCCAAGACAAAACGGGCATTAAACACATTTAAGCCTTTGTTTTCCATAGCACCCATATTGAAGTCATCAACGGCGACAATCATGTAGCGATCAAGATCATAACAACGGCCAAAAGTTTGCTCATCCCAACGCATGGCATTTTCCAGTGACACCAAGGCGTGCTCGCAACGACTAGCGTGATGTTGCTTAACATAAACTTCCAACGAAACAGCTTTACCGTCCGCTGTAACATAAGGGCGTTGTTGACAAACCAAATCACCCGCCACAAGAGCGAACAAATAACTGGGTTTTGGAAAAGGATCGTGCCAAACGGCATAGTGCCAACCCTCTGCCAAGTTACCCGATTCCACTAAATTACCATTAGATAATAATACGGGAGCTAAGGACACCGGCGATTCAATTCGCGTGGTGTAAACCGCCATCACATCGGGGCGATCTAAATAATAGGTAATGCGTCTAAAGCCTTCTGCTTCGCATTGAGTACAAAAAACACCATCAGATAAATAAAGCCCTTCTAAACGAGAGTTGGCTTGTGGATTAACTTCCGTTTGAATTTCAACCTGCGATTCACTGCCAGAAAGTGTTAATAGCAAGGCTTCTTCTGTCTGCACATAATCAGATTCTGGAAGCCTTTGACCGTTAACACTAACAGAAATAAGCTTAAGGTCTTCACCCTGTAACGTCAGAACTTGAGAGTCATCACCATGATTCGCGTGAATCGTCAACACACTAGTCACCTGAGTCACGGTCGGATGTAAACAAACGGTTAAGTCAACGCGCTCAATTAAAAAATTAGAAGGCTGATAATCCGATAAATACTTGCGTTGTAACTCAGACATGATGTAAACACTAATCCAAAATAAATAAACTTGATTTTAACAGACTAAAAACAAAAAAGCCCCCTTGGATTTCCAAGGGGGCTTTTTTAGTTCAAATCAGTAAGGCAATTACTGAGCAACGAACTCTACGCGACGGTTTTTAGACCAAGCAGACTCGTCATGGCCTTCTACCGCTGGACGGTCTTCACCGAAGCTAACCAATTTGATACGGTCAGCAGTAATACCGTTTGCTTTCAACACTTCAGCAACAGACTTAGCACGACGCTCGCCCAAGCTTAGGTTGTACTCACGAGTACCACGCTCATCAGCATGACCTTCTAAAGTTACTTTCTTAGCGTTACCAGCTAGGCTTGCAGCCTGAGCTTTGATAACAGCCATGAACTCTGGCTTAACTTCATCACGATCGAAATCAAAATAAACCACTGAACCAACAGTTGCTGCAGGAGCAGCCGCAGCCGCAGCACCAACAACTGGAGTTGCTGGTGCAGCTGTTGTTTTAGTACCTTCTTCAGTTGGCGTAGAAGAACAACCAGCTAATACTAAACCAGCAGCAGCCATTGCAAACAAATTGAACTTAGTCATGATAAGACCCCTTAAAAATAATCAAAAAAACCAACAATACAATTCAGTAGCTATAGCATACTTAAAATGTTGCGAAAAAACAACAAGGAAATAAACTATTTTTTATCATGCATAAAAAAACCTAGCTAAGTAGCTAGGTTTTCGTATTTGGTGGGTTGTGCTGGATTCGAACCAGCGACCAACTGATTAAAAGTCAGCTGCTCTACCGACTGAGCTAACAACCCGCTCGATATGGATAATTATAGCAGAGCTTAATTATATTGCAAGCCCCCTGTCATTATTTTGTCACATTTTTTGCAGCAGTGTAGTGCGTTGGATCTGCTACGCCCGCTTGCACAAATCCCTCATGGCGCAAACGACAAGCATCACAGACACCACATGCCTTTCCCTCATCATCGGCTTGATAGCAAGATACCGTTTGAGAGAAATCGACACCTAAACGCATGCCAGTTTGAATGATTTCAGCTTTCGACAAAAACTGCAAAGGCGCATGTATCTTGACGGACTGACCCTCAACACCCGCTTTGGTTGCTAAGTTTGCCATTTTTTCAAATGCTTCAATAAACTCAGGACGACAGTCAGGATAGCCCGAATAATCCACTGCGTTAACACCAATAAAAATATGTCGCGCTGTTAATACTTCAGCCAAAGCTAAGGAATAGGATAAAAAGACCGTATTACGTGCTGGCACATAAGTGAGTGGAATACCCGACGATTCTGTTTCTGGCACAGGAATAGAAGCATCCGTTAAGGCAGAGCCACCCATCTGCGCCAAATCAATTGTTACCACTCGATGTGTCAATGCCCCCAAACGACGTGAGAGACGCTCTGCTGCCAGTAACTCAGCGGCATGTCGTTGACCATAATTAAAGCTAATGGTATGACACTCATAACCTTGTGCAATTGCCCAAGCGAGCGTAGTGGCTGAATCTAGCCCACCCGATAAAAGTACTACCGCCAATCGCGGTTCATTATTTAATTGCATCGACCAAAACCCAAACGAAGGTTAACTTGTTTCAAGTCATGTTATAAAAAAGAAAGGGACAGGAAGCATAACCTCCTATCCCGTTCACAGCATACAAAACTAACCCAAACTGAAACACTTAGGTAAGCTCTGAATAATGCGCTTCGCTTTTTATTCAGACTTCCTATTGCTATTTTCTGGTTGGTGGAAGGGGTTAACTGAATCAGTTGCATGTCATTATGGTGCATCCCTTCCCCCAAGCCCCCATCCCTTTGTATGTTGAAGAAAATTTTTATTTTTTGAGCGTTGCCAATAGCTTATCTGCCTGTTTGGACGCTGTTGATTCTGGGAAGCGTTTTTTAACTTCCTCAAAACTGGCTCGAGCTTCTTTTGGCTTCTTCAACTCAAGGTAACACTCGCCTTGTTTTAATAACGCATCTGCCTGTTTAGGGCCGCCCGCTTCCACCGAAGCAGTGTAGGCGTTCAAAGCAAGTTCATACTTACGAGCCACAAACTGCGTTTCGCCATACCAGTAATGCGCATTTCCCAGTTGGTCTGAGTGCGGAAACTTCTCAACAAATTCCTTAAACAACTTACCAGCTTCAGGATATTTTCCGGCCATTAACTGATCAAAAGCTTTTTTGTAAGCTTGCTGCGCTTGCTCCACTTCAGCTGGCGTCATGCTTGGTTTAGCTGCAGTATTAGCCTCATTGGGCTCAACCACGGGAGCTGCTTTAAGTGCGGCAACCTGTTTTTCTAACGCTTCAATTTTGGCTTCTAACTGCTTAATCTTAGCCAAATCACGCTCAAGACGATCAAGACGGTCTGCATTTTCTAACGAATTTTTCTCGATGCGATTGAACTTGTCATTAACATAGCCCATCATACCAACATCAGCTTCCATCACCTTTGGCGGCTGTGTACGAACACTAGGATCATACTCCACCACTTCGGCACGATTAGCTGAGGCTTGTCCCGTAATCAGTAATGCACCAATAGCAACGGCTAATACATACTTGGATGACAACATATCAAACACACCCCTAAATGGCTTTAATTACTGAGGGAACTTCATCTCGACACGACGATTTAACGCCCAAGATGCTTCATCATGCCCTTCTGCCGCTGGTTTTTCTTCACCGAAACTGACCACACGGATGCGTGAACTTGGAATACCAGCAACCGTTAAAGCATCACGCACGGCTTTAGCACGACGCTCGCCCAATGCCATGTTGTACTCGCTACTACCACGTTCATCACAATGTCCTTCTAAGACAATATTCAATGTTGGTTTTGATTGCAAATAACGTACATAATGATTGATCACAGCCTGACCTTTACCATCAATCGAATACTGATCAAGACCAAAATAAATGGTCGGCTGAACACCGCCTACAGCATAATTCTTTTCATCTTCCATCGCAGCCATAGCACCCAGGGTATTTAAGTCAATCCCTTTTAGATCACCACTGCTCATGCCACTACCCGCTGCGCCATCAACCACAACCGGTTTATTGACATTGCTGTCATCAACGGGCGGATCAGAACACGCTGCTAATAAGACCGACAAACTCGAAACCAACGCAACACGCATAACTTGGCGCATTTTTAAAACCCCTTTGCTCATTTGTTCAATCATAAAATATTCAATCAATTCGGTACAGCATTACTGGCTACTGTTGAGTGGTCCCCATGCTGGATCACGCACATCACCTGCAATATTCAGCTTAGTAAAGGAACGACCATTACGAGATAACACAGCGATAACACCGCCGCGATAATCATTGTAAGAGTAAGCAATCATATCACCATTAGGCGCAAAGCTGGGAGACTCGTCCGTACCGGTGGTCGAAATCACTTTCGATGCGCCACTCACTAAATCCTGCGT
Source organism: Thiotrichales bacterium 35-46-9 (assembly GCA_002281095.1). Classification (GTDB taxonomy): domain Bacteria; phylum Pseudomonadota; class Gammaproteobacteria; order Thiomicrospirales; family Thiomicrospiraceae. Next base: position 32,756 of record NCFI01000002.1, read on the forward strand.
TGTGACTTTAAAGCCACCAATATCTTGACGAATATACGCAAGATAACGGCCATCGGAAGAGGCACTTGGACGCGCGTTGTACTTACCTTCAAAGGTAATACGTTTCAAGTCTCTCGGATTCGCTAAACTCGCTTGAAAAATCTGCGGTTGACCACGACGATCTGAGTTAAAAAATACCGACTGACCATCTGCAGACCATACCGCCTCTGTTTCAATTGCGGCATCGAAAGTCAACTGAGTTAGGCGCTTAGTTGCCACATCCATCACATAAATATCTGGATTACCACCTTTAGAAAGTGTCATCAGTAAACTACGACCATCAGGTGACCATGCGGGCGCACTGTTAATACCTTCATAAGCGGCAATACTCTGACGACTACGACCATCTAGGCTTTGTACGATAATTTCAGGACGACGATTTTCAAAAGACACATAAGCTAACTTGGAACCATCTGGAGACCAGCTGACCGACATCAACGGCATATAAGAACGCAAAATGGTACGTGGACCGTAACCGTCAGAATCCGCCACTTCTAGTAAAAACATTTTACGCTTGCCTTGCGCACGTTCAACGCGTACATAAGCCATACGAGAATCGAAAGCACCACCACGACCCGTTACAGCTGTGTAAATCGCATCAGACATTTGATGTGCTGCGGTACGCAATAATGGTGCAGAAACACCGTTCCAGCGACGTGCTACCATTTCTTGATTATTCAAGGTGTTAATGAGGCGCATATCGACCTGATACATATCACCACCTTGCGGACGGACTTCGCCAATGACCAAGTAGTCTTGCATCATTTTGCGCCAGTAATCCAAATTCAATTCGCCCGCTAACACAGCGGCTGACATATCGCTTTCGCGCATCGGCGTAAAACTACCTGAACGCGCTAAATCATCACGAATAATTTGAGCAATATTGTAGTCAGGATTAACAATACTCATCTGATTCTTAAATGGCGTCACAGCAATCGGCAATGCCTGCTCAGTACCACCGGTAATTTCGACTCTAACCGCTTCTTGCGCCATGGCTTGAGCACTCATCCACAGACCAGTACAAATCAACCAGACTTTCGCTAATTGGTTAACACGGATTCCACTGAGTTGCATCATAAACACCCCGATTATTGTGGTTTGAAAATAAAAATAATTTCTTCTTTGAACACTTCATCTGAAGGTGCTCTGGGTAAAGGAGAAGCGCGACGGACAGCCAATTCAACCGAACGCTTGTAAGCTTCGCTGGCCTCACCCTGACAGGATTTAACACGCACCTCTTTCACTTCACCTTCTCGCGTTTGACGCATGTAAACATCACACACTGCATTTTCCGTTGACTCTTTAATCCATGCGCGACGCACTTTAGCACCAATAGCACTAATCCAGGTCGATGTTTCTTGCTTCACCAGAGCAGCATTTGCGGCTTTTGCTTCAGACTCGCGCTCTGCCTGCATCGCTTTACGCATGGCTTCTTCACGCTTAGCCTGTTCTTTAATCTCATTTTTCCGTCGCTCAGCTTCTGCTTTTTCTTTTGCTTCCTGCTCAGCTTTTTTCTGCAACTCAGCCTCTTGCTTCTGCTTCTCTGCTTCCTGTTGCTTTTTCAGCGCTTCCTGTTTCTTCTGCTCTTCTTGTTTTTTGAGTTCTTCTTGCTGTTTTTTAGCCGCATCCGCTTTCTGTTTTTCCGCATCTTGTTGCTTTTTCAGTGCTTCAGCCTGTTTCTGTTTCTCTGCTTCCTTTTCTTTGGCTAACGCTTGTTCCGCAGCAACACGCTTAGCCTCTTCCGCTTGTTTTTTCTGTGCTTCTTGCTTCTTCAGCTCTTCTTGCTGCTTTTGTGCTTCCTGTTTTTGCTTTTCAGCTTCAGCCTTTGCCAATTGCTCGGGACTGGGTTGAGGCGGCACTGTCGGTAATGGCTCTGGTTTAGGAGGCTCTACCGGCTTTTCCTCAACTGGCGTTGGTCGCTGCGTTAAAGCTTGTGAAACACGAGGATCAACCACATCAGCTTGCACTAAATCTGCTTCGGAAATTTCTGCCAAGACATCATTCATCTGTTCTTTATGTTGCAAGAAACCATAAACGATAAAGTAGAGCAAGACACCATGCACAATCAAGGCCAACAAAGTCGCTAAAGGATGGTGTCGTAAAAATGCCAACACGGTTTATTTACCCTGCGACTTAGCTGGCTGAGTCGCCAGTTTAACGCTCTTGATATTTTCACCTTTCAAGCGCAAAAACAAACCGACCACATCACCATATTCCGCTGCCTTATCGCCGAAAACGACAATCGCACTTTCATCATCAGTTTTTCCGGCACGCAACAAAGCAATATAACTGGTTAACTCTCGAATACTGGCATCATCTTGCGCAAAGAGTTTAGGCTCAATCTGTCCAGTTTGCACACTGTACAAAAGACCATTTTCAGCTTTTGCCTTCGGCAACACCTGAATGACAATTTCATTTGCTTTATCGCCACGTGCTTTAGGCTTGTCTTTTTGTTGCACTTCTTCGGGCAAATCCACTTTAACCGAATGATGAATCACCGGAACGGTAATCATAAAAATCACCAGCAACACCAACATGACGTCGATAAAGGGAACGACGTTAATTTCTGCTTTCAGTTTGTGTTTGCGATGACTACGAAAAGGAGAATCAGCACTCATTTAAACGGTCTCAGCCTTGTCACTTTTGTAGGCTTGACGTTGCAAAATCGTTAAAAACTCTTGTGAAAAGTTTTCATACTGATTGAGCAAGCGATCTGACTTAACACTCAGGCGGTTATAAGCTATCACCGCAGGAATAGCGGCAAACAAGCCCATTGCTGTTGCTACCAACGCTTCCGCAATCCCAGGTGCCACTTGAGCCAGTGTCACTTGCTCAGCCGATGCAAAGGCAACGAACGAAATCATGATACCCCAAACGGTACCAAATAGACCGATATAAGGACTCACTGAAGCGACTGTCGCCAAGAAGGGTAAGCGTGTTTCCAACTGATCTAATTCACGACCAAAAGCCACTTTCATCGCGCGTTGAGCGCCACCAATAATTTCAGAAGCTTCAATTCCTGCTTGTTTTTTCAAACGCACAAACTCTTTGAATCCCACCGTAAAAATCGCATTCATGCCACGAGGCTCTAAATTCAATGAAGCGGTATAGGTGTAAAACCCTGACAAATCATGACTTGACCAAAAAGCGGTTTCGAAAGTCTTACTTTGTCGTTCCGCCACATTAAACTCCCACGACTTGGCAAAAATAACCGCCCACGAAGCAACGGATAAGAAGACCAAAATCGCCATAACGATTTGCACCACTAAACTGGCATCGCTCACCAACTGAACAATCGATAATTCCGTACCTGCACTCACCTGACTAGCACTCCCTGAAAGGCTTCTTTTAATTGGGTTGGAAACGCCATTGGCTTTCCATTAATCTCACTTACACACGCAATCGTCACTTCACCTTGGCAAAGCAACTGATCATCACACAAAATACCTTGTCGAAAACCAACTTTTGCACGTCCCAAATGATTCACTTCAACAGTCACCGACAACTGTTGATTAAACTTCGCAGGACGTAAATACTGTACGCTTAAGCTATGAACCATCAGCAATGCACCGGCTTCGACACGAAGCTGATCTTGTTCAACACCTAAAGCCCGTAACCATTCGCTACGAGCTCGTTCCATAAACTTGAGGTAATTGGCGTAATAAACGACACCGCCAGCGTCAGTGTCTTCGTAGTACACCCTAACTGGCCAATGATATGTGCTCATTTTAGCACCTCTGGCACATCAATACCAAGGTGAGAATAAGCAATTGCATTAGCAACACGTCCTCGCGTGGTACGCTGAATGAACCCTTGTTGGATTAAGTAAGGCTCTAGCACATCTTCCAGCGTACCCTTATCTTCACCTAAGGCTGTCGCCAAAGAGTCCACTCCCGCTGGCCCGCCTGAAAAATGCTCAATTAAGGTTTGCAAATAACGAATGTCCATCTTATCTAAACCTGTGTCGTCAATTTGCAATAAGTCCAAAGCAGCGCCCGCCAATGCCTGTGTGACCACTCCGTCGGCATGAACTTGCGCGTAATCACGCACCCGCTTCAGCAGACGATTAGCAATGCGAGGCGTTCCGCGAGAACGACGTGCGATTTCTACCGCACCCAAGGCATCCATGGGCACAACCAAGCGTTCAGCATTGCGTTGCACAATCGTTGTTAGGTCTTCGACAGAATAAAACTCAAGTCGCTGCACAATACCAAAACGATCACGCAAAGGTGCTGTTAGCATACCGGCACGCGTCGTCGCACCCACCAGCGTAAAAGGCGGCAAATCAATTTTAACACTCTGAGCAGCTGGCCCTTCACCAATCATAATGTCAATATGATAGTCTTCCATCGCAGGATAAAGTACTTCTTCGACAACAGGGTTAAGACGATGAATTTCATCGACAAACAACACATCGTAAGGTTCTAACCGTGTGAGCATTGCCGCTAAATCACCTGGCTTTTCCAACACGGGACCGGATGTTTGACGCAAATTAGCGCCCATTTCATTCGCCAAGACTTGCGCCAAGGTGGTTTTACCCAAACCCGGTGGCCCATAAAGGAGCACATGATCCATCGCTTCACGACGTCCCTGAGCCGCTTTAACAAAGGTGGTTAATTGTTCACAAACCGAACGCTGACCAATATACTCATTGAATCGTTGCGGACGCAATGAAGTGACAGCCGTGAAATCTTCCTGCTGTTGCTGATTACCGACAATGCGATCCAGTTCTATCACAAGGTCACCTGAAGCGCATATTTAATTTGGTCGCTTAACACGGCATTATCTTGCCAAGCCTTATCAACACGCTGCGCTGCTTCGGCATTTTTATAGCCCAAGGCTTCTAGCGCCTGAATCGCTTGTTGTCTCATCATGCTATCCGCGTTATTAAGCGATAAGGGAACCGCAGTGCCGTTCAACACAAAAGCGCCGACAATGGAATCAACCGCTGTTGCCAATTCGAGCACCATGCGCTCAGCCGTTTTCTTACCAACACCGGGAATTTTCGTTAACAAAGCAGCGTTCTTTTCTCTAACCGCTTGCACAAAGGCATCTACCGACAAGGATGACAATACCGCCAAGGCTAACTTAGGACCAATACCATTAACTTTCACCAACAGACGAAACAAGGACTTCTCTTTTTCCGTTGCGAAACCGTAAAGCAACATCGCATCTTCACGCACCACCATTTCGATCAGCAAACTACTTTGCTCACCTAAAGCGGGCAACACCTCAAAGGTAGATAAGGGTACTTCAACTTGATAGCCCACCCCTGCAACATCCAAGACGACCCAAGGCGGCATTTTTTCAATCAATTGACCTCGTAGACGAGCGATCATCGCTGAACCTTGTGTGTAAAAGCAGCTATTTTAGCATGAGTTAAGGCGCAAGCGAGGGCATCGGCAGCATCTTCTGAAGGTGGTTCGGACAAACCTAATAATTGACTAACCATATATTGCACCTGCGACTTATTGGCATGACCTTTACCGACAACCGAACTTTTAATTTGTGTCGGTGAGTATTCCGCGATGGGCAAGGCTCGACTGGCAGCCGACAACATCACCACCCCACGTGCCATACCCAGCTTAATCGCCGTTTGTGGATTCTTATAAATAAATGGACTTTCAATCGCCACAGAAGCAGGCGAAAATTGTTCGATCAGCGTTTGCATACTTTCATGCAGCTTAACCAAACGCTCTCCCTCCGACAAATGCGCTACTTTAATGCTACCCGATGCAATATAACGTGGCGTAAAACGGGTTAACTCAATCACACCGAAACCAGAAACACGAAAGGCAGGGTCGATGCCCAATATAATCATCCTAGTCGCCTAGCTGAGCCATGACTTCTTCTGAAATCGCTAAGTTATGATAGACCTCTTGCACATCATCTAAGTCTTCCATCATATCAATCAAATCTAAGACTTTTTGTGTTTCTTCGGCATTCAGGGAAACTTTAACATCCGCTTCCATTACCACATCAGCATGTTCTGCCACCAATCCAGCCTCTTCAAGCGCTGTTTTCACATCCATAAAGGCTTCAGGTGTGGTGATCACATCCATACTGCCATCTTCGTGCGTTACCACATCGTCAGCACCCGCTTCTAACGCAGCATTCATGACCGTATCTTCATCCACACCAGCGGCAAAACTAATCACACCTTGTTTTTTGAACATATAGGAAACCGATCCATCGGTACCCATATTGCCACCTTTTTTTGAGAAGGCATGACGCACTTCGGCAACCGTACGCTGCTTGTTATCGGTCATGGTTTCGACAATCACTGCCACACCAAAGGGTGCATAACCTTCGTAACGCAACTCTTCGTAGTTTTCCCCTTCCGCAGTACCCGCCGCACGGGCAATGGTTTTTTCGATGGTATCGCGCTTCATATTATTAACCAGCGCTTTATCAACAGCCGCTCTTAAACGCGGGTTCAACGAAGCGTCAGGGTTCATCCGCGCCGCAACCAAAATCTCACGCAATAATCGAGTAAAAATTTTAGCTTTTTTAACGTCTTGACGCGCTTTTCGATGTTTAATATTGGCCCATTTACTGTGTCCAGCCACAGCCTACTCCTTTAAATTTTTTTTACGTATCCTTACGACCAGCAACGACTAACCCTTGTTGGCGTGAAAAATCCAACATACGATTGAGCGAGTTGACGGCACCTTGTCTAATGCTTTCTTCAATCATAATTTCGTTTGCTCCTGTTGCTAATACCTGCGCTAAATTTTGCAAGCCGTTCATCGCCATCCAAGGACAATGGGCACAACTTTGGCAGGTAGCGCCCTCGCCACTCGTCGGTGCAACCAATAACGTTTTATGCGGTGCGAGTTGCTGCATTTTCCAAAAAATACCTGCATCCGTGGCGATAATGAACTTCTCATCGGGCAAATTTTGCACGGCATTAATCAGCACCTTGGTAGAACCCACCACATGCGCTAACTTCACAACCGATTCAGGCGATTCAGGGTGAACCAGCACCTTAGCATCGGGATGTTTAGCGATCAGGTCGATTAAGGCTTGCGTTTTAAACTCGTCATGCACCAAACAATGTCCCTGCCAACGAATCATATCGGCACCTGTTTCACGCGCAATCCAATTGCCTAAATGACGATCGGGCGCCCAGAGCAGTTTTTTTCCTTGCGCATGCAAGTGGCGCACAATTTGTAAGGCATTACCCGACGTAACGACCCAATCGGCCAGTGCTTTGACTTGCGCACTGGTATTGGCATAAACCAAGGCAACCCGATCGGGATACTGCGCACGCCAAGCAGCAAAATCAGCCGCTGGACAGCCTTCATCTAGTGAGCAGGTAGCGCCTAAGTCTGGCATCAGCACGCGTTTTTCGGGATTGAGAATCTTGGCCGTCTCGCCCATAAAACGCACACCCACTACAACCAGCGTTTTAGCGGGATGCTGATTGCCAAAATTCGCCATTTCTAACGAATCGGCGACGCAACCACCCGTTTCTTCGGCCAAGGCTTGCAGGTCAGCATCGACATAATAGTGCGCTACCAACACCGCATCTTTTTCAATCAGCAGTGCTTTGATACGTTCACGCAATGCCTGTTTGTCTGCGTCAGACAACCAAGGCGTAGTCGGTGCCGCCGAGGCTAAGGCTTGAATACGTTGTGCCAGCGCAATCGGAATATCGGTGTGTTGAGTGTTTGTTGTCATGTGAGTATTTTACACTGAGAAGGTGGGGTTCTGATAGGTCAAACACAAAAGCAGCCCGAAGGCTGCTCATGAATTAACACAGACGAAAAGCGATTATGCTTTTTGCTCTACCACACGAGGGCGAATACCTAGCTCACGCAATTGCGTTGCCGCCACGTCTGAAGGCGCATTGGTGAGCACACACGCAGCCGATTGTGTTTTCGGGAAAGCAATCACATCACGAATAGAAGGCGCACCCACCATCATCATCACCAAGCGATCTAGGCCGAACGCCATGCCCGCATGCGGTGGTGTACCGTATTGTAAGGCTTCAACGAACCAACCGAACTTACCGTCGATGTCTTCTTGTGATAAGCCCAACAACTCAAACACGCGCGATTGCATACGAGGATCGTGAATACGCACCGAACCACCGCCTAACTCGATACCATTGAGCACCAAATCGTAGGCTTTAGCCGTTAGGTTAGCTAGGTCAGCACCATCGGCCAGCGCTTCTAGCCCGCCTTGCGGAGCTGTAAACGGATGGTGAACCGCAACATAGCGGTTAGCCTTATCGTCGTACTCGAACATCGGGAAATCGACTACCCATAAAGGCGCCCACTGTTTTTCCATCATGTTACGATCTTCAGCCACTTTCACTCGCAACGCACCCAATGCATCGTTAACGACTTTGGCTTTATCTGCGCCAAAGAAAACCAAGTCGCCATTTTTCGCGCCAACACGTTCTAAAATCTGCATGACTTGATCGGGGAAGAACTTGACGATGGGCGATTGAAGGCCATCAATACCATTTTCGATGGCATTTACCTTAATCCACGCCAATCCTTTAGCACCGTAAATACCAACAAACTGAGTATAGTCGTCGATTTCTTTACGTGACATTTCGCCACCATTCGGCACACACATGGCAACCACACGGCTTTTCGGATCTTTAGCTGGAGCAGCAAATACCTTGAATTCGATATCTTGCAATAAGTCAGCCACATCAACCAATTCCATACCAAAACGCATATCAGGACGGTCTGAACCGAAGCGACGCATGGCTTCAGCGTAAGGCATACGTTGGAAGTCACCCTCGAACGTCTCGCCCAACGCTTCTTGAAATACGGTTTTGAACAAACCTTCCATTAACGCCATGTATTCTTCTTGATCGACGAAAGAAGCTTCCATGTCCACTTGCGTGAACTCGGGTTGACGGTCTGCACGCAGGTCTTCATCACGGAAACAACGCGCGACTTGGTAGTAACGATCCATGCCCGACATCATCAACATCTGTTTGAACAGCTGAGGCGATTGTGGCAAAGCAAACCACTCGCCCTGATGCGTACGACTAGGCACTAAATAATCACGCGCACCTTCCGGTGTCGATTTCGTCAAAATGGGCGTTTCGATTTCATTAAAAGCATGACTTTCTAAGTAACGACGCATGATCGAAACTGTTTTAGAACGGGTACGCAAATTGTTCTGCATAGCATCACGACGCAGATCAAGGTAACGATACTTCAAACGCACTTCTTCAGAAAGGTGTTTTTCATCCAATTGGAAAGGAATCGGCTCAGCCATGCTTAGCACTTGCAGGTCTTTTGCTAATACTTCGATTTTACCGCTGGCGATGTTGGCATTTGCCGTACCTTCTGGACGCAAACGCACACGACCCTGAATCTGTAACACACATTCGTTGCGAATATGCTCTGCTTTAGCAAAGGCATCAGCGGTATCCGGATCGACCACCACTTGCACGAATCCAGTATGGTCGCGCAAATCGATAAAGATAACCCCACCGTGATCACGACGACGATTGACCCAACCACACAATTGAACCGTTTGACCTTCTAACGCTTCCGTAACACTATTTGCTAAATGCGAACGCATCGTCATTTTATTTCTTCCTTTACCAATTTATCTTTTTCAGTTGCTGATTCTTGCAGTTCAGGCACAACAACACCACCAGAAATGATCATTTTTAATGCTTGTTCGACCGACATATCTAAGGGGACCAAATCGTCTTGTGAGACCATTAAAAAGAACCCTGATGTCGGATTAGGTGTTGTTGGCACAAAAACATTAACCACAGAATTAAGCCCTGTTTTAATTTGAGCTTCACCTGTTTTCGTACTGGTCTGAAAGGCGAGTGTCCAAGTACCTCGACGCGGGTATTCAACCAAATAGGCCTTTTGAAATGATTGCTCCGAACCAACAAACGCTTCAGTCACTTGTTTTACAGCAGAATAAATAGAACGCACCAAAGGAATTCGAGACAGCAAGCCCTCCCAGAAACCTACCAATTTCTCGCCTAAATAATTAGCGACAATCATACCTGTAACCAAAATCACCACAGCTGTCATCAACAGACCGAATCCCGGGATATGGTATCCTAACAATTCATCAGGGCGATAAGCTGATGGGAGCAATATCAGCACCTGATCAAAAGTTTCAATTAAAAAATTAATGACCAGTACCGTTACCCCCAAAGGCAACCATACCAATAAACCAGCCATTAAATACTTGCGCATTCCTTGTTACCTTGTAGAACCTTACTTGTCATCCATGAGCGATAACAATAAAATCAGATATTATAACACGGTGCGCCCAACAAACTCACAAGGTATTGATGATGAACGACACAAAACCAGCACATTGTTTGCACTTAAAACGCATTGGCATCGACACCTATCGCGAACAGGTTGCTTACCTACATCGTCACTGCCCTTTGTACCAAACCGAGGGATTTCGCGCCTTATCTAAACTTGAAATTCGTGCCGATGGACAAACGATTCTAGCCACCCTGAATATTGTTGAAGACGATCAACTCCTCAGTCCATCAGAGCTGGGATTAAGCACGACGGCATTTACACAATTAGGGTTAACCGAAGGCACGCCAGTGAGCGTACGTCAGCCCCCTCCCGTTCACTCAATGAAAGCGGTAAGGGCTAAAATTGCGGGTGAGCGATTGAGTCAAGCCGAGTACACCGCTATCTGTCAGGACATTGTTGCACATCGCTATGCTAAAGAAGAGTTAGCAGCCTTTTTGGTGTCTTCCGCACAGTCCGGCATGGATCGTGAAGAAGTGTTATTTTTAACCAGAGCCATGACCGATACAGGTAAACATATCAACTGGGACGAGCCTATGGTGGTTGATAAACACTGTATCGGTGGTATTCCTGGCAACAGAACCACCATGATTGTGACCCCTATTGTGGCCGCTTATGGTCTGCTCATGCCCAAAACATCCAGTCGCGCCATCACCTCTCCCGCAGGCACAGCCGACACCATGGAGGTTTTGGCTGAAGTCAATCTTACCATGGACACACTGCGCCATATCGTGCATCAAGAGCGTGCTTGTCTCGCATGGGGCGGAACAGCCAACCTTGCTCCAGTAGACGACATTCTCATTTCAGTCGAACGCCCATTAAGCCTAGACTCTCAGGGTCAAATGATTGCTTCTATTTTGTCCAAAAAACTCGCTGCTGGCGCGACGCATTTATTATTAGACATACCCGTTGGACCACATGCTAAAGTGACCAACATGCGAGATGCAATACAACTACGCAAATTATTTGAGTATGTCGCTTTACATACTGGCTTACAAATGGAAGTCGTTATTACTGACGGCAATCAGCCAATTGGTAAAGGAATTGGACCAGTGTTAGAAGCGCGTGATGTCATGCAAGTACTGGCTAATGACAGCAGAGCTCCAGCCGATCTTCGTGAAAAATCGTTACAAATCGCAGGTCGCATTTTAGAGTTTCACCCCGATGTTCGCGGTGGTAGTGGTTATCACCTTGCCAGAGATATTCTCGAGTCGGGTCGAGCACTAGAAAAGATGAACCGCATCATTGAGCGACAAGGAAAAAAAGAAGCGATGGATGTTGCCGAATTGGTCATTTCGGTTAAAAGCAATCACAGCGGCATCATTAAGTCTATCGACAACCTAATCATTGCACGTATTGCGCACATGGCTGGCGCACCACTCAATGCCGGCGCTGGCATAGATCTCAATCGAAAATTAGGAGATAAAGTCCGCAAAGGCGAAACCTTGTACCAAGTTTATACCAGTTTTCAAGCAAACTGGGAGTTTGTACAACAGTTTATCCACGAACAAGGCAACGGTTATTTTATCGGAGGTTAACGCCTGCTAATAAGCACTCAACATCAGTAAACTTAACCCACCTTTTGATTTAATGGCGGTGAATAGCGCAAACACCGCGCCAATCTTCAAGGTCTAATAAGGGTTGTTCTTGGCGAAATCGTGCATACAATGCTATGCCCATGGTATCTTCTAATACATCGACCTTAACCCCTTTTGCACTCAATAGTGCCTCAGTTCCACTGGCGTTAGTGACATCTCCCGCCACCACACGAGAAAAGCCACGCATGTGTAACAAACTCGCGCAGACTTCACAGGGACTTAATGACGTAAATAAGGTGGTACGACTGAAATCAATACGTCCCGCATCTCTAATAGCGGCTGTTTCGCCATGATTATAGGGATGATTCTCTTGTACCAGCGTATTATGCCCTTTACCGACAATGCGACGGGTTTCATTATCAATAATCACAGCCCCTATTGGGCAACCACCCTCATCATAACTTTTTTGCGCCAGCCAAACCGCAATCCGCATAAATTGATGGTCGCTGATACCTTGGCTCAGTTTATCATTCAACAAGACTGGCAGACTGAGCGTTGGCATATGAGCAATAACACGCAACAAAGCATCGCTTACTTCTGTCGATTCTGAACAATAGGGATTCATAACTCGCTCTCCGGCAATCAATAACGACTGATCATGATTAGAACGCACACGCATGATAAAAGCAAATGCCAGCCATAAAAAAACCACCCGAAGGTGGTTAATATGGTAGGACTGGAGTGATTTGAACACTCGACCAAGCGATTATGAGTCGCCTGCTCTAACCCCTGAGCTACAGTCCCAAACTCGGTGTACATCAATCCAAGAAAGAGCGCAGTTTTTCTGCACGCGATGGATGACGCAATTTACGAAGTGCTTTGGCTTCAATCTGACGAATTCGCTCACGCGTTACATCGAACTGCTTACCCACTTCCTCTAAAGTATGGTCGGTATTCATTTGAATGCCAAAACGCATACGCAATACTTTCGCTTCACGCGGACTTAATGTCGATAACATCAGCTCTACCGCTTCAGACAAGCCTTGATTGTCCGCCGACTCCGAAGGTGACAACATATTACCATCTTCAATAAAATCACCCAATGAAGAATCTTCATCATCACCAATCGGTGTTTCCATCGAAATGGGTTCTTTGGAGATTTTCATCACTTTGCGGATTTTATCTTCACCCATTTCCATGGCATCCGCCAACTCATCCGCTGTTGGCTCACGACCCATCTGCTGGAGTAACTGACGCTGTACACGATTTAGCTTATTAATGGTTTCAATCATGTGTACTGGAATACGAATGGTGCGTGCTTGATCGGCAATACTGCGCGTAATGGCTTGACGAATCCACCAAGTCGCATAGGTAGAGAACTTATAGCCGCGACGATATTCAAACTTATCCACCGCTTTCATCAAACCGATATTGCCTTCCTGAATCAAATCTAGGAACTGCAAACCACGGTTAGTGTATTTTTTCGCGATCGAAATCACCAAACGCAAGTTAGCTTCGATCATCTCTTTTTTCGCGGCACGTGTACGACTGTCAGCATCGACCACTTTACGATTCACGTCTTTCAGCGAGGTAATATCCATAGCGATGCGTTTTTCAAGGAAACGTAAGCGTTTCTGTGCACGCGTCACCTGATCTTTCAAACCTTGTAAGCGAGCGGCTGAATCATCCACATTAGCGGCAATAACACGCTCAATCCACTCCAAATCGGTTTCTGAACCAACAAAGGTACTGATAAAATGTTGTTTCGGTAAACGGCCTTGCTCAACCGTTAAATCCATAATTAAGCGTTCATACTGACGAATTTGATCGACGTGTTTACGTAAATCAGCTAACACTTCGGCAACAAATGAAGGAGCTAACTTAACCGTCATCAAACGGCTGGCAACAGCCAAACGCGCTGTTTTCGCACGCTCATCCGCATGTCCAAACTCTGCTTCGTGACTACTAGCAACTTGGTGCAAGTCACGCAACTCTGCTAAGAAAGCCGTAACACCTTCGGTATCGTAAGGGTCTTCTTTAGAAACACCATCAGCCGAATCATCATCCGCTTCTAAACTCTCATCTGCAACAGCAACTTCAGGCGCTGGCGATGCTTCTTCTTGTTCAGGCATCAAGAAACCCATCACCAAATCGCTAAGCTTAATCTCCCCCTCTTCCACTTGTTTCAAGTGTTGAAAGAGCAAGGTCGGCATTTGTGGGTAAAGCGCTAAAGAAGTGAGCATGTCACGCGTACCTGACTCGATACGACGTGCGATTTCAATTTCACCCTTACGAGTTAGGAGCTCCACAGAACCCATTTCACGCATATACATACGCACAGGATCGGAAGTACGACCTAATTCGCCATCATCGGCAATGCTGGCAGCAGCCACTTCAGGGTCAGCATCAACGAGCGCACCAGGCACCAAAATATCAGGATTAGGCAAAGCATCATCGAGGACATTAATGCCCATGTCGCCTAACAGAACAACGATCTCTTCAATCTTTTCTTCATCTTCGAACTCATCATTCAACATGTCCGTGATATCTTGGTAATTAAGATATCCTTGTTCACGTCCACGCGCGATTAAATCCGCTAATTGCTGTTGTTCATCGTATGATGCCATACCGTCCTCTATTGAGCGTTGGGGAACTTTAAATTATACCAAAATAGTTAGCATTTCGCTAGATGAATATAAACTCACTTATTGGCGTTGCGCTCTCGTTTGGCAGAGTTTGACACGCTGATTCAGTTTCGACAAAGCAACCAAAAGCGACTCATTACTCTGTCCTTGCTCCATTTGTTTGAGCATCGACAAACGCGCTGTTTCAATCGCCTTACATACCAACAACTGCCAACCATCCTGCCATTCATGTTTCGCTTGCTCAATCGTAAAAGGCAATAACGAAGCAGAGGCATTAGTAGGCAAATTACCTGCTAAGGCTGTCAGCAAGGCCATCACGCCTTTTTCACCATACTGATGCAACAAAGCCGCATCTTGACTTGGCCAATCTTCAGCCAGTTGCGGAAATTGTGTCAATAAAGCCAGCAATTTATCAGACAACTTTTGTGTCGCAAGTGCAGGAGCAACTAGCTGTTTTTTCTTAAGATCGCGATGCACGGCCAGACCAGTGCGCACACCCAACAACTTTTCAACTTGCCATTCCTGCATATCGGCCGCTTGCGCCAAAGATTGAATTAACGCATAGCGCACACTCATTTCTTCAGTCTGTTTTAACCACTGAGCGGATTGAAACAGCAATCGGCGAGCATCTTCTGCCACCGACCAAGATAACCCTGATAAATCAGCCAAACCCTGAACCAACCACTCACCTGGCGTTAGAGATTGATCCAGCGCTTGCATCAAGGCTTCTGCCCCATAACGACGCACATAAGAATCAGGATCTTCATCTTGTGGCAAAAAGAAAAACTTAACCGAACGAGAACCGGATAACTGAGTCAACGCAACAGACAAGGCTTTCCAAGCGGCTTTACGACCCGCCTTGTCGCCATCAAAAGCGAAAACAATTTCAGAGGTATGCTTAAATAGCAACTGCAAATGCGCAGGCGTCGTAGCTGTTCCCAAAGTAGCCACTACTTGACGCACACCAAATTGCGCTAAAGCCACCACATCCATGTATCCCTCAACAACCAACACTCGATTGATGTTACGAACCGACTGTAACATTTCGTACAAACCATAGAGCATATTGCCCTTATGGAAGAACTCAGTCTCAGGCGAATTGAGATACTTAGGCGCATGCTCGCTGGCCTGCATAATACGACCACCAAAACCCACAACACGGCCGCGCAAATCACGAATTGGAAATTGAATGCGGTTGCGAAACTTATCGACAACCGAACCATCCTCGCGCTCAGCCACCAATCCCACCGCCAACCATTGTGCCTTAGTCACATTAGGAAATTGTTTCTGTAAACCCATGGATTCGTTGGGCGCGAGTCCAATCGCAAAATCACGCGCAACAACACCGGTTACACCGCGAGACTTTAAGTATTCAATCGCTTGTGCGCCCTGCGCATGATGTTTCAAATTATGCACAAACCACTGAGCTGCTTGTGCCAGTAAAGCGAAGCCTTGTAACTGCTCGCTTCGTTGTTGTATCTCTTTTGCTTGCTGCTGGGCTGAAACCTGTTCACGTGGCACGGATACACCCATTTCACTGGCGAGCACTTCAATAGCCGAAACGAAATCGAGATGTTCATAATCCATAATAAAACGCAGCGCATCACCATGCGCACCACAACCAAAGCAATGGTAGAACCCTTTTTGCGGGTTAATTTGAAAAGAAGGCGTTTTTTCGTTATGAAAGGGGCAGCAGGCTTTATACTCTCGACCAGCTTTTTTCAGGGTAATGCGTCGCCCAACAACCTCGACCACGTCAGCACGTGCGACTAAGTCATCAATAAACGTTTTGGGAATGCGACCAGCCATGACGCAGGCTGCTTTAAGAAAGGAACTTAGTTGGCAAGTAAAGCTTTGATGCGAGCACTGACCACACCCATATCAGCCAGTCCAGCCATTTTGGGTTTGACAAGCGCCATCACTTTGCCCATATCCGCAGGCGATTTCGCTCCGGAATCAGCAATCGCTTCGGCAATCATCTGTTCAATTTGCGCTTCAGACAATCCTTCAGGCAAATAATGTTGTAGTACGGTCAATTCAAACTGTTCAACTTCAGCCAGATCAGTACGACCCGCCTGCGTGAATTGGGAAATGGAATCTTTGCGCTGTTTGACCAGCTTATTCAACACCGCCAGCACCTGAGCATCGTCGGGTGCTTGACGAGTGTCAATCTCAATTTGCTTAATCGCAGCTAGGATCCCACGAATCGTCAACAGCCGCGCTTTATCGCCCGACTTCATGCACTGTTTCATATCATTACTGATTTGTTCGCGCAATGCTGACATATTTGTTTTACCCTTTGCTAACAAGCATTAAGCAGTTGAAATTAAAGAAGAAGTGATTAATACTTCGATTCCATGCGACGGTTTTCGCGTGACAAACGCTTAGCTAAACGCTTAACCGCAGCCGCTTTCTTGCGTTTACGCTCCCACGTTGGCTTTTCGTAGTATTCTTTTTTACGAACATCAGCCAATACACCCGCTTTTTCACAGGTACGTTTGAAGCGACGTAAAGCAACGTCAAATGGTTCGGTTTCGCGTAATTTAACAGCAGGCATGTTTTCTATACTTTCCAGTTAGGCGTTAAAAAATAAATTAGGGGTTCCGCGTACGGAATAAAGACGATCATTATAACAAGAAAAATTTAAAAAAATCAAACCCATCATCACATTTTTGCCACAAACGAGCTCACAACTTGGTCTTTCTTTTAACTGCTTTTACTCTCACCGCTGCATTTTGTGCCTATTTTCGCTTAAAATGGCGCAATGAAAAACAACAGACTACATCTCATTCTTGGCATTGAATCTTCTTGTGATGAAACAGGCTTAGCCCTTTATCACGAAACTGAAGGTCTGATTGCTCACGCTCTGCACAGCCAAGTTGCATTACATGCCACTTACGGTGGTGTCGTGCCCGAATTAGCGAGCCGTGATCACATTCATCGCCTAATTCCCTTAACGCAACAAGTCATGCAACAAGCTGGCGTTGGCTTAGATGAACTCACTGGCGTTGCTTACACCGCTGGCCCTGGCTTAGTTGGCGCACTGCTAACGGGAGCAGGGTTTGCGCGTAGTCTCGCTTTTGCCAGAGGCATTCCTGCCATTGGTGTGCATCACATGGAAGGTCATCTGCTTTCGCCCTTGTTAGAAGCCCCCGAACTCAGCTTTCCCTTTATGGCGCTACTGGTATCAGGCGGACATACACAAATCATTCGCGTTGATGCCATTGGTGATTATCAACTGCTAGGCGACACGCTTGACGATGCCATTGGTGAGGCCTTCGATAAAACAGCTAAACTCATGGGACTCGGCTATCCAGGTGGGCCAATCGTATCCAAGCTTGCCCTTCAAGGCAATGCCCTGCGTTATAAATTGCCCCGCCCCATGACCGATAGAGCTGGTTTAGATTTTAGTTTCTCTGGACTGAAAACTGCCGTATTAACCACTTGGCAACAAGCACAAACGGAACGCGCCCAAGATTTAGAACAAGCTAAGGCAGATATTTGTGCTTCGTTTGAGTTGGCTGTCTGCGATGTGCTCATCATCAAACTCAAACGTGCTTTACAGCAAGAAAAGCTGAATACCCTTGTCGTTGCCGGCGGTGTCAGTGCTAACCAACGCATTCGCTCATCGCTGACGCAACTGATGACTAGCCGCGCAGGACATGCTTTTTTCCCTCGCCCAGAATTCTGTACCGATAATGGCGCTATGATTGCCTTTGCTGGCTTTCAACGTATTAACGCTGGTGAATACAGCTCTCTCGATTTTAGCGCGCGTGCCCGTTGGCCACTGAGTGAAATGAATCGCATCACTTGATGCGATTCACATCATTAGGCTCGCTCAATTAACTCGACCTGATAGCCATCAGGGTCTTTGGTGAAAGCAATCCAAGTTGTACCACCATGTAAAGCCGGCCCATAGGTAATTTCACCGCCACGCTGCTGAATGAGCTCACACATGGCTTTAATATCCAAAACGCCTAACGCGATATGTCCATAACCCTTGCCCAAATCATAGGACTCTACGCCCCAGTTATAGGTCAGCTCTAACACAGCACCTTCACTTTCCGGCTGATAACCCAGGAATGCCAAGGTGTATTTTCCATCAGGGTAATCTTTTTGACGCAACAGCTGCATGCCTAACACTTCTGTGTAAAAAGCAATGGATTTTTCTAAATTTCCCACACGTATCATGGTATGTAAAATGCGCATCTTTGCTCCTTTGTTGTACACTTAACTCTTAGCTGCATGATACACACAGACGTTTGTTGCTGCAATCCTGCTAATGACTCGCATCTTTTACCATGTTCAACTAAAATACACGACAATAGATAGACATAAAAAAGGAAACGTATGAAATATAGTGCTGAACAAGGTTATCAACATGATCGTCAGGCTAAACTGGGCATTTTGTTGACCAACTTAGGGACTCCCGATGAGCCGACTAAAAAAGGCTTAAAACCCTACCTTGCCGAATTCTTATGGGATCCGCGCATTGTTGAACCCCCTCCCCCTCGCGCTGTGTGGTGGTTAATTTTGCACGGCATTATTTTGCAGTTCCGCCCTAAGGCCAAAGCGCATGACTATGAGACCATTTGGGGAAAATTCGGTCCCGGCGCACCCTTGCTAGACATTACCTTAGCGCAAGCTGAAGGCGTCGCCCAACGCTTAAAAGCACGCTTCACCCATAGCCCAATCGAAGTGGAAATTGCCATGCGTTATGGCAATCCTTCGATGGCAAAAGGACTCGATGCATTGCGTCAAAAAGGCTGTGAACGCTTACTGGTATTACCTTTGTATCCGCAATACGCCGCAGCAACGTCGGGTTCCACTTGGGACGCCTTAGCCGATGCACTGAAACAATGGCGCCGCATTCCGGATGTTCGTTTTGTCAGTCATTACCACAAACACCCCGGTTACATTCAAGCACTCGCTAACAGCGTAAAAGAATATTGGGCAGAACATGGTCGTCCAGACAAGCTACTCATGTCCTTTCATGGCATTCCACAGCGTTACCTAGACAATGGCGACTCTTATCATTGCGAATGTCATGCGACCGGTCGATTATTGGCAGAAGCACTGGGCTTGAGCAAAGACGATTATTTGGTCAGCTTCCAGTCGTTGTTTGGGCGTGAAGAGTGGATTAAACCTTACACCGATGCCACGATTAAATCTTTACCGGCTCAAGGCGTGAAAAATCTCCATGTTATTTGCCCAGGCTTTTCGGCTGACTGCTTAGAAACAGTAGAAGAAATTGATGAAGAAAACCGCGAATATTTCATGGAATCGGGTGGTGAAACTTACCACTATATTCCTGCGCTCAACAGTCGTGACGATCATTTGGATGCGCTGACGGACATTATCGTTCAGCACTGCCAAGGCTGGCCCGAAGTGGCTATCCCTTACGATCAGCGCAGCGATGAACAAGAACGTCAGGCCATCCGCGAACGCGCTAGAGCCATGGGTTGTCCGTTTTAATCCTCTCTTATAGCATCAACCCCCAAATAAGGGGGCTGATGTTACATACACAAAATAGCCATCCACTACTTCACATCCAATCCTTGAAAAGTAAATGGGCTGCTCTTAACAAAGTGTTTCAACGCATTGC
>NCFI01000137.1 GCA_002281095.1 Thiotrichales bacterium 35-46-9
GGCACTGGTCATGTCACGCGACACCACCACCACAAACAACGGATAAGCCGAACCCTTGTAGCTTTCGTTAAAACCACCAGCAGCATCAAGCAATTCGGTTAGCGTCAAGCTGGTTTGCCAAGGGTAAGCCCCAGCACGTTTTACCGCACCTGAAAGCTGAACGTGTGGCAATTCGTCGGTAAAGCCTTTTAAATCGGCCAATACTTGGTTAATTTCATTGCGTTTATCTAAAGCGTGAATAATCACTTCATCGTTTGGTTGCAATAACAAGTTAGCCTCACCACGCGGCGCACGGCTAGCAGCGGAAATATCCACTACCCTGGCACGATTTTGCCCGGTTTTACCGCTATTTTTTACCACCACATACAGCTGATTGTTGTCGGATACCGGCACCTGACCAATGCTCAATACATCCAATACTCGCAGATTGGCATTCCATGGATGACTAAACGGTGTCACCAAACTACCTGTTACCCGCACCTGGGTGGTATTGTTACCTGCGGCAGAAATGCTTTGAGGCACATAGAGTAAATCACCATCACGCACACTCAGTTTACGGTCTTGCACCGAGGTGACCAAGGTTTGTTTTTCGCCCTTACTGTTCATGGTCGTAACCGAAACTTGATTACGGATAGCATCTGACTGGTAACCGCCAGATAGCGCGAGCAATTCATTAAAACTCACTGTCGAACCAATTTCGTAAACCGCTGGACGCACCACACCGCCTTTAATGGATGCTCTAGGTCCTACCGGTGGCACAAACACAGTATCACCATTTTGTAAGCGAATGTCTTGGCTGTTATCGCCTTTTAATAGCAGGTCGTATAAATCGATACGAGCAACGGTTTTACCACCACGTTTGACCTGAATGTTGCGCAAGGAACCGGTCAAACGAATGCCACCCGCCGTCTGCAAGGCTTGGGTAATGGTAGCTAAAGAACTCACTTGGTAACCACCTGGTGTTTGTGCATCACCCAACACGAACACTCGCATACTACCCACTTTACCTAAGCTGATATTCACTTCAGCGCCGGTGAACTTTTCACGAATTTTTTGCGTCGCTGTTTGACTAAAGTCGGTAAACTTCATGCCCGCAGCCGATAGGTTGCCGACATCGGGCACTTCAACGCCACCATCGCGACCAACAAACAATAGGTATTTTTGCGTGGTTTTACCATAAATAGTGATTTTGATTTGATCGTCAATGTTCAGCACATAGTCTTGTGGTACAGGAACATCTTTTAGCGAGGAAAAGTCATTTTGTCCTTTGAACAAATCATAACCGAAATAAGGCAAGGCAGTTTCGGGTTCTTTTGCCACTACTACTGGTGCTACCGGCGGCGCTTGAACCACAACCACATCATTAGCTACAGCTGCTTCAGCCGCAGGTGCAGCGGCATCAGTTTTAGCACCATATTGCGCTTTTAAGGCTTCAATTTCAGCATCGGTGAGGGCATGGGCTATAGAA
>NCFI01000076.1 GCA_002281095.1 Thiotrichales bacterium 35-46-9
TCGTTTAAACTGGAAGAAAGTGAACATGTTTTGTAGGCGTCATTAAGAATCTTACAATTTTGACCTTTCAAGTAGCTGACCCCGCCTTGTTGTAAACCAATAGCGGAAAAGTTTTGAGCTGTTTCAAGTGAAGATATTTCCAAAAAACCCGGATATTTTTGAGGAGCGGTAGAATTGCAGTTGAATGATTTTGAGAAATCTTCGCTGTCGCCTTCGTAAGCAGCAGCCGAAAAACTTTGACCGAGTTGAGAAGGCAGCGATTGACAACCAGAAATGAGAAGAACACTAACACCAATTACAGACAATCGAACAACATTACGCATCATGGAATTCCTTTTGTAAATTTGCTCTTGGATAGTACATTAGTCAAACGATTAGATTCAACAGGATAATTGCTTTTTTCCGCTTATTTCCATTGTGACTGCTAACATTTCACAAACATTTTATTGACTAAGTTAGGCTAATTAATTACCATAAATCCAGTATTTTCAAGGGTTTGTTTGGTGTGTTGAGTTGGTAGAGCTACTGATTTGTAATCAGTGGGTCGGGAGTTCGAGTCTCTCAATAGGCACCATATTCAAAACCTAGCTTAATCGCTAGGTTTTTTTGTTTCTAAGCTTGTTTAGACAGACAAAAACAACAGTCACTAACGCTCAGTGGTGTAAAATAAGCCACAGTTATCTTTATTGGAATTCATTATGTCATCAGCAGCAACCAACATGATGTGGGGCGGACGCTTTGAAGAAGCGGTCGATGCCTTTGTTCAAGCCTTTACCGCTTCAGTCACTTTCGATCAGCGCATGTATGCACAAGACATCGCCGGCTCCATCGCTCATGCCACCATGTTGGCCAAGGTTGGTGTATTGACCAATGACGAACGCGACTTGATTATCACCGGACTCAATCAAGTTAAAGCCAAAATTGAGTCGGGCAATTTTAAATGGTCGATTGCACGTGAAGATGTACACATGAACATCGAGTCGGAACTGACCGACGCTATTGGTTATGTCGGCAAAAAGTTACACACGGGGCGTAGCCGTAACGATCAAGTCGCCACCGATATTCGTCTGTACTTACGTGATGCCATTGATGTCATCACCACTGAAATTCGCCGTCTGCAAA
This sequence comes from Thiotrichales bacterium 35-46-9, assembly GCA_002281095.1. Lineage (GTDB taxonomy): Bacteria > Pseudomonadota > Gammaproteobacteria > Thiomicrospirales > Thiomicrospiraceae. Next base: position 1,123 of record NCFI01000076.1, read on the forward strand.
TAGGACTGGTGGGAGTTGCCGAACGCGAAGCCGATAGCATCATGCCAGGCTTCACCCATTTGCAAACGGCGCAACCCATCACTTTTGGTCATCATATGTTGGCTTGGGCGGAAATGTTAGAGCGTGACCATGAGCGTTTGCTCGACTGCCGCAAACGCACCAATAGCTTACCACTGGGCGCGGCGGCATTGGCAGGTACAACTTATCCGATTGATCGTGAATACACGGCGAGTTTGCTAGGCTTTGAGCGCGTGTGTCAAAATTCGTTGGATGCGGTTTCCGACCGTGATTTTGCCATCGAGTTTACCAGTGCCGCTAGTATTTTGATGATGCACTTATCGCGCTTCAGCGAAGAGCTGATTTTATGGACCTCGGCTCAATTCCATTTCATTCACCTACCCGACCGTTTCTGTACGGGCTCAAGCATCATGCCACAGAAGAAAAATCCCGATGTACCGGAATTGGTTCGTGGTAAATCAGGGCGCGTGTTCGGGCATTTAATGGCGCTACTGACCCTAATGAAAGGCCAACCCTTAGCCTACAACAAAGACAACCAAGAAGACAAAGAGCCGCTTTTTGATACGATTGACACGCTATTGGGTAGCCTACGTGCCTTTGCCGATATGATGCCTGCCGTACAAGTACGCAAAGACATCACCCGTGAAGCGGCTCGTCGTGGTTTTGCCACTGCCACCGATTTAGCCGACTATCTGGTCAAGCAAGGTACACCTTTCCGTGATGCGCACGAAATGGTGGGTAAAGCAGTGGGTTATGGCGTTGCCACTGCTAAAGACTTAGCGGACATGACATTGGAAGAAATTCGCCAATTCGCACCCAATGCCAATCAAGATGTCTTTGATGTGCTCACCTTAGAAGGCTCAGTGGCTGCGCGCGACCATTTAGGTGGCACAGCGCCGAACCAGGTACGTGCGCAGGTAAAACGCTGGCAAACCCTGCTTTCTGCTTAAAATCGTTAAGAGAGCATCCCTTGCGCCAGCGTTAAGGGATGCTGCAACAAGGCAGCAATTTTGTCTGCCGGCAAAGGTTTAGCAAAATAATAGCCCTGCCCTTCATGACAACCAACCGATGTTAACAGCCGTTTCTGTTCTAATGTCTCAACACCTTCGGCAATGACGCACAGCTCTAAACTTCGCCCAAGCTGAATAATGGCTTTGGTAATCGCCAAATCATCCTTAGAAGTAGCAATATTGCGCACAAACGACATATCAACCTTTAACTTATCTAGCGGAAATTTCTGTAAATAACTCAAACTGGAATAACCCGTACCAAAGTCATCCATCGATAACTGCACACCCAGCTCAGACAATCGCATCATAATATCGCGTACATGGCTCGGATCATTCATCACCACGCGCTCGGTTAACTCTAGTTCAACCAAATTGGCTGGTAAACGATATTGCTCGATTAGACCGGCAATACGTTGCACAATAGGACGACGCACAAATTGAGGCGCTGAGATGTTCACCGCCATCGTAACAACAGGCAAAGCTTGGGCTCGCCATTGTGCTAATTGACGACAAGCCTCCTCCAACACCCAATCACCAATTTCCTCGATCAGCCCTGTTTCTTCCGCTAAAGGGATAAACACACCGGGAGACACCAGACCCAACTCTGGATGTTGCCAACGAACCAAAGCCTCTAAACCAACCAGTTGGCCGTCTTCTAAACACACCTGTGGTTGATAATGAAGCACCAACTCGCCATTACTGACGGCATGAGCCAGCTGATTTTCTAGCAACAATCGCTCAATCGCTTGGCTATTCATGGTCGAAACATAGCATTGGTAACCATTACCCCCCAATTGCTTCATCGCTCGCATGGCTGTTTGTGCCGATCGTAACAAGGACTCAGCGTCATGCGCATCTTGAGGATATAACGCTGAACCCATAGAGGCCGTCAAGCGTAATTGCTGACCGCCTAAGGCAAATGGTTGATGCAACGCCTCCAAAAAAGAAATCATCATCGGTTCTGTTGGCGTACCATGCGTTATTGACACCGCATAAATAAATTCATCGGCACTTAATCTGGCCCACACACCATGCGCATCACCCAAATGCCCTAAACGAGCCGCTACGGTCGTCAAGAGTTGGTCACCCAGCGTATGACCCAAGCTCAAATTCACTTTTTTGAAGTCGTCAATATCGACACAAAAAACCGCCACCTGCGTGCCAGCCGACTGAGCAATATTAATCATGTGAACCAGCTGCTCAAGCAACTCTACTCGATTCGCTAACCCCGTTAAGCTATCATAATGCGATAAATAATGAACTCTGGCCTGAGCCTCTTTAAAGCCACTTAAATCACTTTCAATAGCAATGAAATTGGTTGTGTTGCCTTGGCTATCCATAATCGCCAACATGGTTTGCCAAACTGCTTGCGAATCCCGCCCTTTACGACGTTGCAATAACTCGCCTTGCCAATGCCCCGACTGGCAAACCAAATGACACATCTCGACAAAATCAACACCAGTCTGTCCACCGGCATTAACCCAACTCGGGTAATGTTGGCCTATGATTTCATCAGCTTCAAAACCGGTATTAACCGTAAAGGCAGGATTAACTTTTTGCACTTCACCACTATTGGACATGACGATAATCGCATCGCGACTGGCGGTAAAGACACGAGAAATCAACTCCAACTCATGTTGCATATTGGCACGTTCTTCATGCTCATACTCATGTACAACTTGCTCTGCCAACAGCGAAGCGAAGGTTTTCTCATCTTCTAACCAATGATGAGCGCGCAGACGCTCTAAACGAAGCACACCTAGCAGCTGTCCATCTGACATCAGACGCACATGCATAATAGATTGATAACGTTCAAGAAACGGCAACAGCTCATTCATAATGGTGTTATGTTGAGGTAACCTGTGTTCGGCGTGATCACAAACCATTAAAGACTGCTGCTGAAGATAATGCCAATAGTTTGGCAGGAGCGTTAGAGGTATGGCCTTTTGACGTAACAATGGATCACTGGCACACATACAAACCAGCTGATTACCCTCATCACCCGATTGCTGCCACCAAATACTGGCACTATCCACATGCAATAGCTGCTGAGCTACCGATAAGATACGCGCATAAACATCGAGTTGTTGACCCGCATCCAATTCAGTGGCTTGCCATAAAGACAACAAAGCACGCGCGTAGTTAGGACGCGCTGGTTTAAAGTTAAGGTCGCGTGCTTTAGGCACGATGTTTGCACATAGTTTTCATAGTCACCGAACTATAGCGGATTAACGCGCATTAAGCAATTATCTTTACCCATTGTTGCGCCAGCAAAGGCAAAGCAAAGTCTTTCGCTCGGCGCATTGCGCCCCGCTGTAGCGCCTGACGAACAGGCTCATGCATAGCCAAACGATCGAACGCCTGCGATAGGGCCTTACTCGATTCAGCAGGCACTAATAATCCATCTACTTCATGCGTAATGATGTCTCTTGGACCAAAATCACAATCAGCGCTAATGCAGGCACAACCACAAGCCATGGCTTCAATCAAGGTATTGCCTAACCCTTCTGAACGAGAACTCATAACAAATGCCCATGCACCCGCGAACCAAGGAAAGGGATTGTTCGCCCATCCAGGAAAATGCACCCAATCCTGTAACTTCAGGCGAGCAACCTGAGCTTCCAACTGGGCACGTGCCTCGCCCTCTCCAATAATGACCAGTGGCTTCACTCGGCACAGCTGACTTTGCGCATAAGCATCAATGAGCAAATCAAATCCTTTTTGCTCATGTAAACGCCCCATTCCCAATAGGTAATCATCGGTTAGACCTTCGATGACGGGCAGGCTAGGAAAACGCTTTTGTTGATCAATTGCCTGCAAATCCACAGGATTAGCAATCACTTTCCAACCTTCGATAGCAAAGTGTTGCTCCAATACGGCCGCAATACCCTTTGAAACCGCTACGCGCGCCCGTACATTCGGCAAAGGATAAAGCCATTTCATCAATAACTTTTGATAACCAGCCAATTCAAAACGCGGATCCAAATGCACCGAAATGACCACCGGAATACCCGATAAGACAGCGGGAATATTAGCGGTTTCCATCAAGCTAATCACCAAGTCAGGACGCTGCTGCTGATACCAGCGACGCAACAACCAAGCCCGCTTAAACAGATTGAACAATTTACCCATTAAAGAAGGCGTCGCTGGCGTGTTTAATACCGTTAATTGCCCACCATGCGGGTAGTGCTGAACCGCTTCCCACAACAACACATGCACCTGATGACCGTCACGCTCAAACTGTTGCGATAACAACGAGGCGACGCGCTCGGCACCACCCTTACCTAAGGTTTGTAACACTAGCGCGATTTTCATGCCTGACTCGATAAGGATTGATGAAAGTTAAGCAGCATCAACACTGTCCATAAGGGTGTTTTGAAATCCCGTTGACCCGACAAATGGGCTTGCCATGCCTTACGCACCAACACCGCATTCAATCCCAAAGCGGCTAAACGCTCAACCGTGAGCAAGGATTCTGCCCAATCGCGCAACTCCCCCCGCAACCATTGCGCCAGTGGCACGGCAAAGCCCTGTTTGGGTCTATCCATAATGGATTTGGGAATATAACGGTAGGTTAACTCTTTTAACAACCACTTGCCCACACCATCACGACGTTTGAAATGACGCGGTAAACGCCAAGCAAACTCAGCGACACGATGATCCAATAAAGGAATACGACCTTCTAAGCTAACCGCCATGCTAGCTCTATCCACTTTCGTTAAGATGTCATCGCTCATATAGGTACGCATATCCAAGTACTGCATGATCTCATCCATCTCGACTAGCCCATCAGGAATCGCTTCGAGTCCAGTTAACAGCGTTAAGGGCTCTTGCACGTCCGGCATTAAGGCTTGCAGATCACGCCAATGCGACACAAGCCCACGGTAAGCGTTGGCATGGGTATCGAAATAAGGCAGCACATCGGCAATTTTCGACAACTGATCGCCCAGATTGGCTTTGCCAAACACACCGCCCACTCGATTGATAATCGTTGGTGGTAGCGTGTGCAATGCATTAGATCCAACCGAAAGCATCGAAGGCAAATTGCCGCCCACTAAATTCCACAAGCGCTCACCGGTCGCATAGTGACCATAGCCACCAAACAATTCATCGCCACCATCACCCGATAAAGCCACGGTAACACTTTGTCGCGTCAATTGAGAAACTAAATAGGTCGGAATAGCCGAAGAATCCGAAAAAGGCTCATCATAAATACGACTTAATTGCGGAATGACATTCAACGCATCTTGAGCCGTGACAAACAGCTCAGTGTGTGCGGTTTGTAAATGTTTCGCTACCGCTCGCGCGTGCTCCGACTCATTAAATTGTGCATCGTCAAAGCCAATGGAAAAGCTATTCACTTGCTGGGGAGAAGCTTGTTGCATCAAAGCCACGACCAATGAAGAGTCAAAGCCGCCAGACAAGAAGGCCCCCAAAGGCACATCCGCTTCCATGCGTAAGGCAACAGCGTCTTTTAGTAGCGCATCTAACTGATCCATCGCTTCTTGCTCAGAACCTTGGAAAGGATGACGCAACGCCTGCTCGACCACACTGCGTGGCTGCCAATAATACTGGGCAATTGGCAACTTGCGTTCAGACAACTCATGTTGCGCCAAGGTCAGATACTGACCCGGCAATAACTTGTGCATGTCCTTAACAATGCTGTAAGGTGCAGGCACATAACCATGACGCAAATAAAGCGCTTGCGATTGTGCATCAACTTCAGCAACGAATTGAGGGTGAGCGCGGCAAGCATCCAAAGTGGAAGCAAAAAAGAAGATGCCATTAACCCAGCCATAGCTCAGTGGTTTTTCACCCAGTCGATCGCGCGCCAGTGTTAGACTGGCTTGCTTGCGATCCCAGAGCGCAAAGGCAAACATACCATTAAATTGTGTCAAGGCATACTCAACACCCCAGTGAGCAATGGCCGTGAGCATCACTTCCGTATCTGAGTGACCACGCCAAGGCACCGAAACGCCTTCCGCGGCTAACTGAGCACGTAAAAGATGATGATTGTACACCTCGCCATTAAACACCATGACATAACGACCACAATGCGAATGCATCGGTTGCTCACCCGCAGGCGATAAATCCATAATGGCTAAGCGACGATGACCCAGCGCCACGCCATAGCTGGCATCACTCCACTCACCAGCCGAATCGGGGCCTCGTGCCAAAATAGCCTCATTCATAACGGCCACTTGCTGACGCAATGACGCATCAGATTGGGTCTGTTTGGGGTCAATAAAACCGGCTAGTCCGCACATACGATCGTTACCTAAATTAACTTTGTTTTAATAATTGAATTGTGCCATAAAAAAAGGATTTATTCTGTAGGTGACCACTAAAAACCCTAACGGGAAGGGGGTCTGGGGGAAGGGCTTCTCCAATATTGCATATAACTGATTAATTGAATACCTTCCACCAGAGATAAAACAATTATGGGAACGCTAAAAATCGAGCAAAGCGAGGTTTTTATAAGTTCCCTGTAACTATTCACCAACAAGGGTTGCTATCATAGACAATCCGTTACTCACGCAAAGAAACCCAAGATGCTCACTCTGCCTTTCGACCCACTCTGGCTTTATGCCCTAATCATCCTCATGGCACTGCTTGCCATAGTGTTGTGGCAACAAAAACTCAATGCACAGCATCAAGCCTCACTTATTGAGCAAAACTTCGCTTTACAAGCCGCACAATACGAGCAAAGATTAAGTGACATTCAGCAAACGCTGCAAGAACAACAACAGCGCAACCAATACTTACAGCAAGAAATCACCGGTCTCAAAATCGAATTAGCGGAAAGCAACACCCTGCTCAACAAAGAACGTAGCCTCAGTGAAGAAAAACAACAATTACTCGAAGAAGCAAAAACGGCGTTAACGCATCAATTTCAAGCCTTAGCGGGCGATATTTTACGTCAAACGGGTGAACAGCTGCAGCAACAGCAGCAACAGAGCCTGGTTGGCTTAATGACGCCCTTCAAAGAAAACCTATCCGAATTCAAACAACGCATAGAAGAGTTGCATCGCCTAGACACCACCGAACGCACACGTCTATCGGAGCAGGTGCACCACCTGATGAAAACCAGCGCCCAGGTAAGCGAACAAACTCACGCCCTTACCAAAGCACTCACGGGTCAAGCGAAAAGCCAAGGTGACTGGGGCGAGCTGGTGCTCGAACGCCTCTTAGAAATGGCGGGATTAATGGAAGGGCTGCATTATCAAACGCAACACAGTACACAAAATGAAGAAGGTGCTCGCCAACGCCCCGATATCCTGTTACTGCTACCTGAAAATAAACATCTCATTATCGATAGTAAAGTATCACTCACCGCCTATACGCGCTTGGTCAATGCTGAACAGGAAAACAGCGAACAACAAGCAACGCAAGAACATCTCAGCAGTGTGCGCCAACATATTCTGGGACTCAGTCGCAAAAACTACACCACGGGTAAAGGCATTAACAGCCCCGACTTTGTTATTCTATTCATGCCCATTGAATCTGCCTTACTCACCGCAGCAC
>NCFI01000077.1:2500-10597 GCA_002281095.1 Thiotrichales bacterium 35-46-9
AACGCCACATCAGGTCATCGGAAATGGACATGACTTTACCGAACATATCGTCGGGTGCGTCACTAATTCCAATGTAGTTGCCTAAAGACTTAGACATTTTTTGTACGCCGTCTAGCCCTTCCAAAATCGGCATCATCAAGACACATTGCGGTTCTTGTCCTGCGTCTTTTTGCAGCTCACGACCCATGAGTAGGTTGAATTTTTGATCTGTACCCCCTAATTCGAGATCGGCTTTCAAAACAACCGAGTCGTGACCCTGTAATAAAGGATACAAAAACTCATGAATGGCGATGGGCTGTTGATTATGGTAACGCTTGGTAAAGTCATCACGCTCAAGCATTCGAGCAACTGTGCTTTGTGCGGCAAGGCGAATCATATCAACGCCTGTTAACTGGTTCATCCATGCACCATTGAAGACAACCTCGGTCTTGTCCGCATCCAGAATTTTGAATACTTGTTCGGTGTAGCTTCTGGCATTCACTTTCACCGCTTCGGCATCTAATGGCTTACGTGTGACATTTTTACCCGTTGGGTCACCAATCATGGCGGTGAAATCACCAATCAGAAACAGAATATGGTGACCTAGGTCTTGCAGTTGACGCAGTTTATTAATAAGGACGGTGTGACCTAAATGTAGGTCTGGAGCAGTAGGATCGAAACCCGCCTTAACGCGTAAGGGCGTGCCTTTTTTCAACTTCTTGATCAGTTCCTCTTCAATGAGCAACTCGGCAGCGCCACGTTTGATAATGGCAAGGGTTTGGGCAATTTGTTGGTCGGTCATGGTAACAATCTTTAATAACGTGAATGAAAATGAATTATTTAAGACAACTGGCTGGCGTACAACCTGCACTATTGTCGTGTAGCTCTAGCGCACCCGTCAGTTGACTGACATGGGTGAAGCCGTAGCTGTTCATATACTTTTGTATGCCTTTAATGATCTTATTGGCAATGAGCGGGTCTTTGGCTAGAGCTGTACCCATACCGACGAGCGTTGCGCCAGCCAGCATAAATTCAATGGCATCTTCGGCATTGGTAATACCGCCCTGCCCGATAATGGGGATATGATGCGGTTTGGCTACTTGGTAAATTTTATGTACCGCTAATAAGGCAATGGGTTTAATCGCTGGGCCAGACAAACCACCTTGATTATTGCCTAGACGAGGCATACGGGTATGAATATCAATCGCCATAGCACTAACGGTATTAATAGCGGACAAGGCATTAGCACCGGCGTCTATACAACGACGCGCTCCTTCGGCAATGTCGGTTTGATTGGGCGACAACTTAACAATAAGCGGTTTGCTGGTCACAGCACGGCAAGCTTCAACGACTTTAGCCGACAAGTCGGGATCATTACCAAAAGCCGCACCGCCTTTTTTCACATTCGGGCAAGAGATATTAATTTCAATGGCAGGTACGGGTGTTTGATCGAAAGCACGCGCTAAACTGGCGTATTCGTCGATGGAAAACCCAGAAATATTAGGAATGAAGTGCGGCTTGCCATCCCAATTCAATTTCGGTAGCAACTCGCTAATGACGGTTGCCGCTCCCGGGTTCTGCAAGCCAATGGCATTCATCAGCCCGTAAGGTGTTTCAGTCACACGCTCGGCCGGATTGCCATAACGCTCAGCTTCTGTCGTTCCTTTAAGAAACACAGCACCCACGGCATCGTAGTTAAAGCCTGAAACTTTAAGATATTCCGTACCGTAACCCGCATTACCTGAAAGCAAGCACAGGGGTGTGTTAAAATCGAGTCCAAACGCCGTTGTATTAAGAGACAAGAGAGCATCCTTTAATATGAATATCGCCATTATTTTGTACGAACCTGAAATTCCACCTAACACAGGCAATATCATTCGATTGGCTGCCAATGCGGGCGCTAGCCTACATTTAATTGAACCAATAGGGTTTACCCTAGATGAAAAACAGTTACGTCGTGCAGGTATGGATTATACCGAATTGACGCACGTTCAAGTACATAAAAATTTAGAAGCCTGCTTATCTAGCCTGCAACCCAAACGTGTTTTTGCCTTGACCACCAAAAGCACCAATCGTTACGATCAAGTTGTGTTTGAAGATGGCGACGCTTTGATGTTTGGCCCTGAATCGCGTGGCCTACCCGAAGCGGTACGCATGAGTTTGCCCGAAAACCAGCGTATCACCATTCCCATGCGTGCGGGATGCCGCAGCCTGAATTTGTCGAACGCCGTAGCCGTGGTGGTCTATGAAGCTTGGCGGCAGAAGGGGTTTGAATAAGCTAACCACTGAGTTTTTCACTTCCTTTGTTAGTGTATAGAATGCCATTTTAGGTTAAAGACCAACAAACCACGGAGATAACCTAATGCGATTTTGGATAATCTTATCTGCTTGGTTCATCATTTTCAGCAACGGTCATGCGGGGCAAGCAGCGGTGGCCATGCCAGATCGCTATGCGGCAGCGGTAGCACAACAGGTATTAAACCAAGGTGGCCATGCTGTTGATGCCGCTGTGGCAGCGTCTATGGTGTTAGCCGTTACCTATCCCGAAGCGGGTAATTTGGGTGGCGGCGGTTTTATGCTGATACGCGATGATCAACAGCATTATTTTCTCGATTACCGAGAAACTGCGCCCGCTAAAGCACACCGAGATGTTTATTTGAATGAGCAGGGAGCGGTTATTCCGCGTCAATCGCTGATTGGCGTGCAAGCTGCGGGTATACCGGGCACGGTGGCTGGCTTGTGGGAGGCACATCAACGCTTTGGACGTCTGCCTTGGGCAGAGCTCATAAAACCGGCCATTACTCTGGCAGAACAGGGCTTTGACGTTCCGAAAGACTTGGCAGACTTAGCTAGCTGGTATCAGGGTTGGCTGGGCGATAAAGCGACACAGGTTAATTTCGCACGACACTTCGGGTTAATGCGTGCTGGTCAGACATTTAAACAACCGCAATTGGCGGCGACCTTAACCCGTTTGGCGCAACAAGGTGCTGACGATTTTTACCGTGGCGAAACCGCTGGCTATCTATTAGCGCAAGCAGGTGCATGGTTTTCTGCCGACGACTTAGCACATTACCGTGTGCGCTGGCGTGAACCCCTGATGGGCGAATGGCGTGATCATCAGGTGATTAGCGCACCACCACCTAGCTCTGGCGGGGTAGCTTTGTTGCAGTTATTAGCCTTGCAAGCCTATCGCTCGGCTGATTTTAAGGGATTAAAGCACAACTCAGCAGACTATTGGCATTTATTGGCAGAATACATGAAACCCGTTTATGCCGATCGCGCTCATCATCTTGGCGACCCTGACTTCCATTCCGTACCCGTACAAAAACTGCTAAATCCTGACTATTTAGCTTCGCGCGCTCAGGCGATTCACCCTCAGCGCATTTCAGCCACAGAATCGATTAAAGCTGGCTTTAGCGAAAGCGAACAAACTACCCATTTTTCCATTGTCGATGCGCAAGGGAATGCTGTAGCGAACACCACCACCTTGAATATGCCTTTTGGCAATGGTGTGGTGGTGGAAGGTGCTGGCTTCTTGTTAAATAATGAAATGGACGACTTTTCTGCCAAACCCGGTGTACCCAATATCTTTGGCGTGATCGGTGGAGAAGCCAATGCCATTGCTCCGGGTAAGCGCATGTTATCGTCGATGACGCCGACCATCTTGGTGAAAGACCAGCAACTCGTCGGGGTGGTGGGTACGCCAGGTGGTTCGACCATTATCACCAGCGTGTTTCAGACCCTATTAAATAGTCTGGTTTGGGGCATGTCGGCGCAAGCCGCGGTTGATGCGCCTCGTATGCATCATCAGCTATGGCCTAAGGATGAAATTGGTTTTCATCCTAGCATAGATGAAGCAACACGCGAAGGCTTGGAGTTAATGGGTTATCAGGTCAAGCGTCGCCAGTTTCAGGGCGATGTACAGTGGATTTATCATCATCCGCAACAGGGATTGCAGGCGGCATCCGATCGACGCGGTCGCGGTGTGAGTCTGGTATGGACGATAATGCCACCTGAGGCTAAGCCTTAAACGTAAGCGACTGCCCCATCAAGGCCATCGTCATTTCAAGTTCATCGCGCATTAAACGTATGACTTGCGCCACACCCAGCGCCCCATTAGCAGCCAGTCCGTAAACATAAGGGCGACCGATACAGACTGCCGCTGCGCCTAGAGATAGGGCTTTGTACGCATCCAGCCCCGAACGGATGCCGCTATCAAACAGCACGGGTACACGACCTTGAACCTGTGCTAACACCTGCGTTAGTGCGTCTAAACTGCTGGTCACACTGTCCAATACGCGACCTCCGTGATTAGAAACGATGATGCCATCGAAACCCATACCCATCGCTTGCTCCGCATCTTCGGGGTGTAAGATGCCTTTGATTAATAAAGGGTGCTGTGTCTGTGCTCTGAGCCAAAGCATATCTTGCCAAGTCGGTGCTTGCGACATCCACCCTTGAAATACGGCACTCTCACCGATTGTTACAGGATTCGCTTGTAAGGGTTGTTCACAATTAACCGCCCAAATATGCGGTGGCAAAGTACAAACAGCTTGTTTCACCGGCGCATCGACGGTCACTAACATCACCGCATAGCCTGCTGCTTCGGCACGCTTAAGCAAGCGCAGCGTTCGCTCTCGACTGCCTTGCCAGTAAAGCTGAAACCATAAAGGGCGTTCACTGGCAGCAGCGATGCTTTCCAACGACTGACTCGCCAGACTGCTGACCAACATCGTTCCGCCTTGCGCATCGGCGGCTGCGGCACTACCCTGCTCACCGTCGGCATGAAAAAGACGTTGGTAAGCAATCGGCGCCAATAACAAAGGATGTTCTAATGACTGCCCAAACAGGTTCACCGCGGTAGAGGCTTGGCGCATATCGGCCAGCACCCTTGGCACCAACCGAATGGCATCGAAAGCGGCTCGATTAGCTTGGGCTGTCAGTCCACGCCCTGCCGTATCTTGTAAATACGCCCAAGCTTCGGGCGGCAGTGCTGCTTGCGCTTGTTGTTGAAAAGGTTCAAGCGACAACATTAAGTCTCTGCCCACATACGCAGTAAGTTATGATAAGTGCTGGTCATCTTTACCACTTCGGGCGTATCACCAATTTGTTGGCGCAGGGCTAAAATATTCATGTCTAAATCGAACAATAAACGACGACGCTCATCTTCCCGCACCATGCTCTCAGTCCAGAAAAACGAAGCGACACGCGCACCTTGCGTCACGGGTTCGACACGATGCACACTGGACGAGGGATAGAGAATCATATCGCCAGCGGGTAATTTAACGCGATGGTTACCAAAGGTGTCTTCCACCACCAATTCACCGCCCTCATAATCTTCGGGATCGGAGAAAAATAGCGTGCAAGAAACATCCGAACGCACACGCTGCGTTGTGCCGGGCACGGTGCGAATTGAGCCATCGACATGATTGCCAAAGGTGTTCATTTCACCCGTGTAGCAATTAAAGTAAGGCGGTAATATTTTTTTTGGCAAAGCAGCGGTAAAAAACAACGCATTGCGATTGAGTGCCGCCAAAACGATGGCTTGTAGCGACTGACTGGCCTCGCTTTGCTCGGGTAGTTGCAAATTGCGTTTGACCAAGGCGGCTTGTGAGCCAGCCGTATCACGACCATCGAGCCAGTTCGAAGCTTCTAAAATGGCACGACATTGCGCCAACTCTTCACTGGTCAGCACCTGGGGAACATGAATCATCATGGCTGGACTCCTTGAATGAATGTTTTATGGGCATTTATTCTACGCGAAAACAGATGACCATAAAAAATGACCGCCTCACATGGGCGGTCAAACACGGGCTATTAAGAATTAGAATTTCAGCTCTGTGGTTAATACAGCCGTTTGTTTCATACCAGGTACGACGAAACCACCGTTATCGTAAATGGATTCATACCAATCGGTATCGGTCAGGTTATAAACATTTAAGCGAACCGCATAGTTTTTCTCTTCATAAGCGAGCATACCATCCCAACGCACATAGGCTGGCGCTTTATTTGGATCAAAGACACCATTGGTAAAGCTATTGTTGGCATTAGCTGTATTGGGACTGTAAGCATAGCGCTCACTCTTCGCATCAAAGCCTAATCCAGCTTTCCATTTAGGCATAAAGGCATAGGTTGTCCAAAAATTGTAAGTATAAGTAGGTGTATTGCGTGTGATTTGTCCCTGTAAACGTGGATCTGTATTGGTAATCGTTCCATTCGCAGCTCTATTTTGCGCCACTTCCGTAATACGGGGATCCATCAACGAAATACCAGCGAACATATTCCATTTGGGTGTAATGCGTCCCGCCACTTCAAACTCAATACCATCGGTACGACGTTTGTTGGTTAGGATACCCGCGCTGGATTCTAGATCGGTATTACGCTCGTATTGTTTGTCTGCACGGAAAATAGCGGTACGCAGCGCCAAATCCCCCTCCATAAACAACCATTTCGCTCCCAGCTCAGTCACTTGACTGCGCTCTGGCGGATAAAATCCACCCGATGTTTGGTTCAAATCAGCAGTCGGACTGACTGAATCGCTCCAAGCCAGGTAATAATGCGCCCAATCTTGCGGTTGCCAAGACAGGCCCGTGCGGTAGCTTTGCGTTGAATAATTCAAATTAGGGACATTCGAGTACTTGGCTTTCATATCATCATGACGAACACCCAGTAAGAACTTCCAGTCTTTAACAAACTCAACTTGGTCTTGTAGAAAAACTGAATAAGTATCACCCTTGTAAGTAATTGGCGCTGTTGTATTATAAATGCCCGGCACATAAATACCGGCTGAGGCGGGAGATCCTGCTTGTGCAAGATTACGCATGGAACTGCGCCAACCATCTTCATTTAGAAATTCAACTCCTGCTAACAGCTCATGCTTCATGCCAGACAGAGTCGTTTTATGGCTAATATCCGATTGAATGGCTAAATTATTCACATCAATCGAGCGATTGACTGGACTACTGGTAAAAGTCGTTCCATTGGCATTAGGCTTAGCAGCAATGTAATCTCGCTTAATGTGCGAACTGCGCAATTTCGTGTTCACTTCGGTATTATTAGAAAAACGATATAAATGACTCAGTGTACTGATATGGGTTTCACTTCTATCGAAGGTGCTTTTATTGCCCGCAAACTTACCAATATTGGCATCTATCGGTAGCTTATTGGCAAAGCTAATACCAAAGTCCGGATTATCATCTGTTTTGACATAATAGTGACTGAGCGTGAACTGATTATTCGTGCCCAAGCCAAAACTGATACTGGGCGCAATACCTTCACGCTCAATGGTGGGTTGCGTGCCTGTTTCAACGTTTTGACGGAAACTTCCTTCACCACGCTTCATCACATTCACACGAATGGCGGTGGTATCACCCACTTTCTTGTTGAAATCGCCCGTAGCTTGCTGATAACCATTGCTACCCACACTGGCGGTAACACGGTTAGCGTCCTTCAATTTAGGTGTTTTACTGACCATATTGATGACACCACCAGCTTGACCACGACCAAACAGCATCGAACCTGCGCCACGCAAAACCTCAACTTGTTCGAAAGCAAAAATTTCGCGGTTATATTGTGCCGTATCGCGGATACCGTCTAGGTATAAGTCACCAAAAGAATAAAAACCACGCAAGTTAATGTTATCGCCTGCGCGCCCCCCTTCAGCAGCGTTGAATGTTAACCCTGAAACATTGCGCAACGCATCTTTTAATGAGCTGGCTTGCTGATCATTCAATAGCTCTCGCGTCAAGACCGTCACACCTTGTGGAATGTCGTGCGGATCTTGCGCTACTTTGCCAATACGGGTTTTTGTCCCCTGATAACCGTTATTTTCATTCAGATTGAGCGGATCTTTTTCTGCCGCGTCTTTCACAACAACTGTTTTCAGTTGCTGATCAGCCTCTGCTGCTTGCACCGGCATTACGGGCGTTACCACAGCCATACCACACATCATAGCGCCCAATGGCAATAAAGGTGAGTCGTGCTTCACCACAGTTGATTGCTTCTTCAATGCTTATCTGCCGGGTCTCGACTGGTTGGATGAGTTACAATTATCTTAAATCTCAGTATTTGCTTGAAGGTTGCAAGTCCGAGATTTTAGAATTTCTGCAACCAGACTAA
>NCFI01000078.1 GCA_002281095.1 Thiotrichales bacterium 35-46-9
GTTAACATCTAAATGGCAGCCTAAATGACTACCATGATACTCAGGTGGGTCAATTTTCAAATGCCGCTAGTGGGTCATTTTTACATTGCCGGTGACACAATCATATTCTGCTGCTGTGCAGACTGATCGGTTACTCTCGACACCAACTGACCAACGGAAATAATCGATTGCTCAATTTTAACCAAGGCATCACCCGATTGGGCTGAAAGCTCGGTTCCCTTGGTTACTTGCACCAACGTATTATTAATCAGGCTACGAATATCACGAGCAGCATCAGCTGATTTTTGTGCCAGACTCCTCACCTCTCCAGCAACCACAGCAAAACCGCGCCCATGTTCTCCCGCACGCGCGGCTTCTACTGCGGCGTTTAATGCCAATAAGTTGGTCTGAAAAGCGATACTATCAATTAACGAGGTAATTTCAGAAACCTGCTCGCTGGCAACCTTCATTGCCGCCATTGCCGCAATCGTTTCCTGCATAACGCGACTACCTGAATTGGCATCTTGCTCTGCTTGCTGAGCCAAGACTTTAGACTCACCGACATGATGTACCGTACTCGCAACCACTTTCGTCATTTCAGTTAAATGTGCCGAAGACTGTTCAATCGCAATGGCTTGTTGTTGCGTCCGATCATTCAAATCTTGATTACCATGATTAATTTCGACAGCGGCATGAGAGACCTGTTGAGCAACCTGAACAATTTCCTCAATAACCTCTGCCATACGCTGAATGGCTGCATTCATAGCCGACTGCAACTCACCCAAACTGCCAGCGTAGACACCGCTCATTTGATGGCTAAAATCACCATCCCTCAGTGCTTTTGCCACAGAAACAGAGTCAGCAATAGCTGCTGAAATCACTTCCAATGAGGTATTAATGTGACTAATCAGTTCTGCCAACTCGCCTCTTGCCGTCAAGCGAATGCGCTGAGTAAAATCACCCTGCGCCATGGCATCAACCACTCGATTTAAATCCACAATCACTTCATGCAAATTAGAAACTGCTTGATCGACTTGATGACGCAATTCTGACGGCACGCGTTGATCCATGCGAATGGTAAAATTACCTTGGTACAAACCATGCATGACCTCTGACAAGGCATCCATCGTTAAAGAAACACTTTCTACGCTTCGTTTCACACCTAAGCGCAAGGTGTCTAGTTCACCAGGCAAAGATTGATCTAGTACCACATCAAAATGCCCTTGCGCCACACGATCCAAGGCGTGATTAACCGATTGAATGGTATCTTGTAATTGTGCCAAAAAGTGATTCAGCGCCTTGGCCGTTTGGGCAACTTCATCTTGTTGATGGCTGGGTAAGTTCACCCTAACGGAGAAATTACCTTCATGAGCCACTTGAGACAAGGCTTGTTGCATCTGGCGCATCGGTCGGGTAATGTCACGTGTGATAATAATAGAGATGCCTACTGCAAATAAAGTGGCTAATACACCGATAATGATACTGGTAAACCAAGCTTCATCAAACCGCTCTTGCGATGCCGCAGCCTCTTGATCCACTTTTGCTTGTACTGCAACTTGTAGCGATTCTAATCGATTAAACAGCTCTATTTGTGCTGGACGCAATTCGGTTTTAATTTTTTCAAACGCACCTGCCTGATCTTCATTTAGATTAGCGTCCAAGATGCTTTCAAAAACAGATTGAACTTTAAGCTCGGTCGCGTTGAGCGTTTCTATAAGCGCAACCAAGTCGTCGTCGGTCTCAACCGCCTCAAGTAGTTGGGCTTTTAGTTGATTATATTCCGCTCGCGCTTGCTTCATGTGTTTAACTTCGCCCTTTAAATAAGCAATGTCCGCTTGCAGGGTAATATCTCGAATCGCTACCGCTTCAAAACGAGCAGCGTCACGCATACCATTAAGCATCCGCAGCTTAGGAATTTGATGGTTAACCACTTGCTGTAAGTCATGATTGGTTGATTGTTGTTGCGTTAAGTTGAACGCCGAGATGGTCACAATAAAAATAACCATCAGCAAAGCACCAATGAACAGGCGCTTACCTAATGCTAATCCGAGCAACATAGATAATCCCCTTAAATTAGGGTAAGAGCATAAGACTGAACTAGGAGAAGCCTGCTGCTAACGCAGCAGACGCCTATAAGATTACTAAATTGATTATTCCACCGAAGCGTGCAGAACACCCACTACTGTTACTCCGTCTTTAACAGCTACAGCAATTTGTACACTCGGTTTTTGCGTGCTTGGATCGGGAGCGACTTTATCGGCAATAAAATCTTCACCAGTGATCGACTTTTTATAATTCGGACGGTTGGCGATATTGAATAAGAAAGGCTTATCACCTTTAAAGGCAACCAAGTTACCATCTTTATCGCGTAAAAATAACTTACCCATACCCGCTGGCGGTGTCAGTTTAGCTGATACAGCAGCTGTTCCCATCGCCTTCACAGTTGCATCCTGATCGGTTAAATCAGACCATTTCGCATTTGTCATGCCTGCTGCTGGTGTACCTGCTTTAGCCGCTGCCACAATAGCTGCATCACCCGCTAATTGCTTTAGCACCTGAATACCCTTGTCTGCCTTTGCCTGAAAATCTGCTGGTAATGCCTCGGCTTGCACCACTGTGCTCATTAACAAACAGCTACTGGCGACGGATAATAACCATTGACGACGACTTAACATATGAGACTCTCCGATAGTAATGAAATAACCTTCAAGAAAGTACTAAATCTTTCCATACAAATTGTATAATCAATTCTATCTATAGAGTCGTTACTTTTATTTATAAGCAATCACGCTAACTTACCGCAACACTGTTTGTATTTCTTACCCGAGCCACAAGGGCAAGGATCATTACGTCCGACCTTAGGATCATGGCGCACCAGCGGACGGTTCCCCTCTGGCAAAGGATCACCGGCAAAGCTAGGTTCTGCAGCTGGCTCATGACCATAAACATTAGCCGCTTCACCGTGTTCTGCTACCAACTCGGGTTGTTGAGAGCGCTCCAGCGCTTCCAGTGCCGCAATTTCTTCTTCGCTACGCACTCGTACTAAGGATAGCGCTTTAACCGTTTCGAGCTTGACGTTATCCATAAAGGCGCGGAACATTTCAAAGGCTTCGCGCTTAAATTCTTGTACCGGATTTTTCTGCGCGTAACCACGTAAATGAATACCAGCACGTAAATAATCCATACTGGCGAGATGTTCACGCCACAAATGATCGAGCGTTTGCAACAAGAAAACACGCTCTAAGTGATTCATTAGGTCAGCGCCAAACGACTCGCGTTTAGCTGCATAGCTGGCTTCTAAGCCTTCCAGAATGCGAGCACGAATACCCGCTTCATTCAAGCGTGTGTCTTCTGCTACCCATTCCTTAACAGGGAAGGACTGACCGAAGTTTTCCATCAAGGCATGTTCCAGCCCCTCTAGGTTCCATTCCTCTTCTAGACTTGCGGCTGGCATGTAGCCATCAATAACGCGATTCATCACATCCAATCGCATCTCACTCATCCAATCGCTCAGGTCTTGCGCGTCGAGAATATCATTACGCTGTGCATAAATGGCTTGGCGTTGATCGTTCGCCACATTGTCGTATTCTAATAATTGCTTACGCACATCAAAGTTACGTCCTTCGACCTTACGTTGCGCGTTTTCAATGGAGCGATTGAGCCAAGGATGTTCAATCACATCGCCGTCTTTCATGCCCAATTTTTGCATCATGCCACGCAACTTGTCACCGGCAAAAATACGCAACAAATCATCTTCTAACGACAAGTAAAAACGACTTGAACCAGGATCACCCTGGCGACCCGAACGACCACGCAGCTGGTTGTCGATACGACGCGATTCATGACGTTCAGTACCAATAACGTGCAGCCCACCCGATGCCTTAACCGCTTCGTGGCGTGCTTTCCATTCCGCTTTCATCGCTTCAATGTGTGTTGGGTCAGCATCACCCAACGCCTTAGCTTCCATTTCCCAGTTACCGCCAAGCACGATATCCGTACCGCGACCAGCCATATTGGTGGCAATGGTCACCGCACCTGGGCGTCCCGCTTGGGCAATAATGAAAGCTTCACGCTCGTGCTGTTTGGCATTGAGAATTTCATGGGCAATATTTTTTTGTGTCAAATAAGCCGATAACAACTCTGAGGCTTCAATAGATGCCGTACCAACTAAAATCGGCTGACCTGCAGCACGTCGTTGTTCAATATCGTCAACGATAGCAGCATATTTGTCCTTTTGCGTCATGTAAACCGCATCTTGACTGTCAATACGTTGCACTGGACGATTAGGCGGAATGGGTACTACTTCCAGCTTGTAAATTTGCATCAACTCGGCCGCTTCGGTATCGGCTGTACCCGTCATACCCGATAAACGCTTATACTGACGGAAATAGTTTTGGAAGGTGATCGAAGCCAGTGTTTGACTTTCTGCTTGAATCGACACCCCTTCTTTCGCTTCAATCGCTTGGTGAATGCCTTCCGACCAACGACGACCCGCCATTTGACGACCGGTAAACTCATCAATAATGACGATTTCACCTTCTTTGATGATGTAGTCTTTGTTACGCACAAAAATGTGATGTGCTTTTAAGCTGGCTAACACATGATGCATTAGGGCAATATTACCCACATCGTAAAGGCTTGAACCCTCTGCTAATAAACCCGCTTCTGCCAAGAGCTGTTCAACATGAGTATGTCCTTGTTCAGTCAGCAAGACTTGGCGTGTTTTTTCATCCAGCGTAAAGTCACCCGGAGTTTCAACGGCATCACCTTCACCAACTTGCAAGGTTAAATGCGGGGTAATGAGATTAATGGCGCGATAAAGTTCGCTTTTATCTTCACTGGCACCCGAAATAATGAGCGGCGTTCTCGCCTCATCAATCAAAATCGAGTCAACTTCGTCGATCACCGCATAATTTAAGCCGCGCTGTACGCGCTCTGCCGATGACATAACCATATTATCGCGCAGATAGTCAAAACCAAACTCATTGTTGGTGCCATAGGTAATGTCACAAGCATAGGCAGCGCGCTTTTCGTCAGCACCTTGTTGATGGCCCGATAAAATAACGCCTGTCGTCAAGCCCAAAAAGCCGTAAAGCTGCCCCATCAGCGCCGCATCACGTTGCGCCAAGTAATCGTTGACGGTGATGACATGCACACCTTGGCCTGTCAGTGCATTCAAATAAATCGCCAAGGTACTGGTCAGGGTTTTACCTTCACCCGTCAACATTTCAGCAATACGGCCATCGTTCAGCACCATGCCGCCAATCATTTGCACATCGAAATGACGCATAGCAAACACACGCACGGCAGCTTCACGAACCACGGCAAAAGCTTCGGTCATCAAATTTTCAAGACGTTCACCTTGTGCTAAACGCGCCTTAAACTCATCAGTTTTTGCTGCCAGAGCTTCGTCGCTCAACGCCTGCATACTCGGCTCTAAGGCGTTAATGGCTTGAACCCGCTTGCGGTATCCTTTCACCAAACGCTCATGACGTGAACCAAAAATTGTTTTAATGAGTCGAGAGATCATGTCATTTTTCCAGTAAACTACTACTTAATTTATTTCAACCATTCGTTTTGATCGCGAAGCTCGTGAGCCTTTACGCCAAATGCAAACCCTATTTTCTCGTCATCAACACCAGCTCGCTAGTCTCACTGAACAATTACAGTCTCGACTGAGCCTACGTGAACGTTTGTGCAGTTGTCTTTCACCCAAAGCACAACAAGCCTTGTTAGATGCCTATGTTAAAGATCATAGTCTGCATCTGCTCACTACCAATGCGAGCTGGGCGAGTCGATTACGCTTAAGCGCTCGCCAACTCATTCAAGCCTGCGCTGATCCCGATGTCAACCAACTCAGCGTTCACATTGCCGCACAAACAGCAGAAGAGAGTACGTCTAAAACGCTGTTTACGCGCACGCAACCAGATGAAGGCACATTGACCAATTTACTGTCGCTTAGTCAGCAGTTAGACCCTAAGGATGAACTCAGACTCTCTCTACAAAAACTCATTCAGGTCATTCACCCAAAAATCTAAGCCCATCTTATAGTTAATGAGCGAATCCCGTTAACTAATCGCACCCGGATTTTCTTCATAACTAATAGCGCCAGCTAAATCAGACAAACTGGTGTACTCCCAAGCATCGGGTTGAGACAACAAGCTTCGCAATAATTTGTTATTCAGTGCATGACCCGAACGGTAAGCAGAAAAAGCGCCGACAATGCCCGACCCGATCATATAAAGATCACCCACTGCGTCTAAGACCTTATGGCGCACAAACTCATCTTGATTACGCAATCCTTCGGGATTCATAACGCCATTTTCGTCTAATACAATGGCATTTTCTAAACTACCGCCCAAGGCTAGATTCCGTTTACGTAGAGCTTCAACATCTTTCATAAAACCGAAGGTACGCGCGCGACTGATTTCCTTCAAATAACTGGTCGAAGAAAACTCGATGACAATATGGTTGGCCGTTTCATCGAAAGCAGGATGATCAAAGTCAATACTGAAGCTCAGTTTAAATCCTTCATAAGGTTCAAACTGCGCCCAATCTCCCTTGTCCGTTTCAATACGAATGGTTTTTTTAATACGAATAAATCGCTTATCGGCTTCCTGCTCTGCAATACCGGCTGACTGCAACAGAAAAATAAAATGGGAGGCACTACCATCCATAATGGGCACTTCATCGGTATCTAAATCAATGTAAAGATTATCAATACCAAAACCGGCTAATGCCGACATGAGATGCTCAACGGTTGATATTTTGGCTTCGCCTTCGCTTAGCGTAGTACACAACACGGTTTCGGTAACCGCATTAGGATTAACGGGAATTTCAACGACAGGATCTAAGTCGACACGACGAAAAATAATGCCTGTGTTCACAGGCGCGGGACGCATGGTCATTAACCCGTGGTGACCGGTATGCAAACCCACGCCGCGCGCTCGAATTGGGTTTTTAATGGTCCGTTGCTTTAGCATCGGTTCACTTTCCATGAAAAATTAGCACATTATAACATAAGCAATGACTTAAACTGACCAAGCTAGATTTAAGCCATTGCACTTATTGTATCAATTCACGGACATTAAAAATGACGTGCGAACCAAGACTTCATTTTGTCGACCACACCCGCTTCTTCACGCGCGTTCGGACGTGCATGAATAACGGTTTCGGTAACATCATCGTCATCTTCCACCAAGGTGATACCATCTAAATGCTCACTTGCATATTTCAACAAGCCCACCCCAGTAGCATAGGAAGCATCACGTAATTGCGTGCTTAACCCGCCTTTGGTTTCTGGCAGACCCAAACGAACGGGCATACCAAAAATTTCTTCGGCCAACTCAACACAACCTTCTATTTGCGAAGAACCGCCTGTTAAGACGATACCGCCTGCGCGAATGGCCTGATCGTAACCACTCACGTGCAACTCTTGTTGCACCAGTTGGAAAATCTCGGCAAAACGCGCTTCAACCACATCGACCAAGGTGTGACGCTTAATCATGCGTGCAGGTCGATCTCCGACACTGGCGACTTCGATTTCTTCATCTGGACTAACTAATTGTGGCAAGGCACAACCATAATTGCGCTTGATGTCTTCAGCGGCATGAATTGGCGTGCGCAATACGGCAGCGATATCATTGGTGACCTGATCACCACCGACGGGGATCACGGCAGTATAGTGCATCGCCCCTTGCAAAATAACAGCCACATCTGTCGTACCTGCACCAATATCAATGAGGCAGACACCCAAATCTTTCTCATCTTGCAATAACACTGCCTCGGCGGAGGCAAGTTGCTCTAACACCACATCATCCACTTTCAAACCGCAATTTTCAACACAACGCGTCAGGTTACGTACCGCTGAAACCGCACCCGTAATCATGTGCACACGAGCTTCCAAAGAAACGCCTGCCATACCCACTGGCTGACGAATGCCGGGTTGATTATCAACAATGAATTCCTGCGTCAGAATATGCAGTGGCTTTTGATCCCCTGGAATGGAAATACGCTTTACTGCATCATCAACCACCCGTTCTACGTCATTGGTGCCGATTTCATCACCTGAAACGGTCACCATGCTGTGCTGGTTATAACTCTTCACATGACTACCGGCGATACCAACGTAAGCATGCTCGATGGTCACGCCAGCCATTTGCTCAGCCGCATCCACTGCGTGTTGAATGGCATCCACAGTCGCATCAATATCCACCACCACACCACGACGCAAACCGCGCGATGGGTGACGACCCATGCCAATCAACTCCATGCGGCCGTGATGACTCACTTTGGCAACTAGGGCAACAATTTTTGAAGTGCCAATATCTAACACAACGACAACATTGGGTGCTTGTTTTTTACTGCGAGCCATAATATTTCCTAAGGTTGACTTTCTGACGGTGTGGAATTTTCTATTGGTTGCCATTTTACCGCAAAACCATCACGATAACGAAGGTCAATACGCATCTTTGTCCCTTCTTGTTTCGGAATACTGCCGTAAAGCACCCCTTGAGTCCAGGCAAAAAGCCCATGGTGTGCTGCACCGTGCCGTAGTTCGACGCATACATCACGCCAGCCAGCGCGGCCAGCACGGCGCCGATGACGA
>NCFI01000079.1 GCA_002281095.1 Thiotrichales bacterium 35-46-9
TCTAGTTTCAGTTTAGGCAAAAAGTCTACCACATACTCTGCACCACGGTACATTTCAGTGTGTCCTTTTTGACGACCAAAACCTTTAACTTCGGTAACCGTCATGCCATGTACGCCCATATCGGCTAGGGCATCACGTACATCATCTAGTTTGAAGGGTTTGATAATAGCAGTAACGAGTTTCATAACAACAGTTCCTTGTACAGGTTTTTAGAGTGATTTTAAGCGCTAGCGTAATCAATGGCATCATCATTGGAGTCATTGACATTGTTGACACCGTTGGCAGGTGCGTTATCCTGCTCATCATTGTTAACGATGCTGGCAATTGCTTGACCCATTAAAACGGTCACGTCATCATGACGATTCAATCCATGGGTTTGATTCGCTGGTAATAACATGACCACAGTAGAGCCCATATTAAAACGACCAATTTCTTCACCTTTAGCAAAGTGCAATGATTGATCTGTGTAGTCCCAGTATTTCAGGCTGGTTCCATAATCGGGAGTGATTTTTCCTTGCCAAACGGTTTCCATGCTACCAACAAAAATCGCACCGACCATCACCAGTACCATCGGGCCAATCGCGGTTTCAAATGATAGAACCAGACGTTCGTTACGAGCGAAGAGGTCGGGAACCATGCGCACTGTGGCAGGGTTTACGGCAAACAAATCACCGGGAACATAGGTCATGCTCAGTAATTTGCCATCCATGGGCATGTGAATGCGATGGTAGTCTTTTGGGCTTAGATAAACCACAGCAAAGTCACCATTATAAAAAGACTTAGCTAAGCTAATATCACCACCCAACAAGGCTTCAATGCTGTAATCATAGCCTTTGGCTTGAATGAGTTGGTTATGTTTCAGGGTGCCAGATTGACTAATCTTACCATCAGCTGGGCTAACAATAGAGTTTGTATTGGCGTCGATTGGGCGGGCGTCTGCGGCTAGGCAGCGTGTGAAAAAGTCATTAACACTTCGGTAATCTTCGATAGCAGTACGTTCTGCTTCTGCTAGGTTAACACCATAAAATTTCACCAGTTGTTTGATGATAAATTGACTAAACCAAGGTGTTTCACGATTCATGAGCCAGTGCATGAGTGTCGATAAAAAGTGTTTTGGGACAAGGTATTGCCAAAAAGTTTTGAAGAAATCGGTCATGAAAGCGGCTCTTATCAGTGAAAATAACAATAGCGATATATTATCACGCTTGAAGCTGCCCGTGGCGCTTCACTATTTTGTATAATGGCATTTATTTTTTGCATTGTGTTACAGGGTGTGGATGATGTCGTCAAACAAGTCGTCGATTAACAAGGTGGTTTTGGCCTATTCTGGTGGTTTAGATACATCAATTATTTTGCGTTGGCTGCAAGAAGAGTACAACTGTGAAGTCGTGACTTTTACTGCTGATATTGGTCAGGGTGAAGAAGTTGAGCCAGCGCGTGCTAAAGCCATCAAAATGGGTATTAAACCTGAGAATATTTTTATCGACGATTTGCGCGAAGAATTTGTGCGCGATTTCGTCTTTCCGATGTTCCGCGCCAACACCATTTACGAAGGTGAATACTTATTAGGTACGTCGATTGCGCGTCCACTGATTGCCAAACGTCTGATTGATATTGCCCGTCAAACGGGTGCTGATGCCATTTCGCACGGTGCTACCGGTAAGGGTAACGATCAGGTGCGTTTTGAGTTAGGTGCGTATGCGCTGATGCCAGAGGTGAAAGTGATCGCGCCTTGGCGTGAGTGGGACTTGAACTCACGTGAGAAATTGATGGCCTATGCTGCCGAACACGACATTCCGATCGATTTTAATAAGGGTAAGAAGTCACCTTATTCAATGGATGCCAACTTGTTGCATATCTCGTATGAGGGTGGTGTATTAGAAGATCCCGCGGCTGAGCATGAAGAAGACATGTGGCGTTGGTCGGTTTCTCCTGAAAAAGCACCCGATACGGCAACGGTGATTGATATCACCTTTGAAAACGGTGATCCTGTCGCGTTGAATGGCGAGCGTTTGTCTCCTGCAACCATGTTAGAAACACTGAATAAATTAGGTGGTGCTAATGGTATCGGTCGTTTGGATTTAGTTGAAAACCGTTATGTAGGTATGAAATCACGTGGGTGTTATGAGACCCCCGGTGGTACGATTTTACTGCGTGCGCATCGTGCCATTGAATCGATTACCCTTGATAAAGGTTCAGCTCATTTGAAAGATGAGCTAATGCCGCGATATGCTGAGCTGATTTACAACGGTTATTGGTGGAGCCCAGAGCGTTTGATGTTGCAAGCAGCGATTGATGCCAGCCAAGCTCACGTTAACGGTAATGTGCGTTTGAAACTCTACAAAGGTAATGTCATTGTCTTAGGTCGTTCTTCAAGCGAAAGCTTGTTTGATGCAGCCATTGCGACTTTTGATGATGATGCCGGTGCTTACAATCAGAAAGATGCGGAAGGTTTTATTCGTTTGAATGCCTTGCGTTTACGTTTGGCTGCTCGTAAGCATGGACCGATTCGTTAAACCCTTCGGCTACTGGTTAGCCGTTGGTTGGGGTAGCGGACTGTTAAAGCCAGCTCCCGGCACTTGGGGCTCCCTTGCGGGAGCTCTTGTCTTTTGGGGTTTGCTTTCGCTATCCGAAGGGTTAACTTGGGCTTTGCTGTTCCTTGGTACGGTCTTTGGTGCATGGATCTGTCGGATTGGTGGCGAACGTTTGGGTGAGGTGGATCATGGCAGTATTGTTTGGGATGAAATCATTGCCATGGGTTGGCTTTTAGCCGTAATCGAACTGAATTATGAACTCAACTGGATGAATGTCGCTTTGGCTTTGTTACTATTTCGTGTGTTTGATATTTTCAAGCCATTTCCAATTGATCGAGTTGATGCATGGCATACGCCGTGGGGCGTGATGTTGGATGACCTATTAGCTTTTGCTTATGCGGTCATTTGTTTTTTTAGCTTGATGTACCTTATAAGCTAAATTACAATTTGCGTATTAAAATAAGTAATCAGAGAGAAATTTCCCATGTTCATTTCATGTGATGAAACAAAAAAGCTCATTAACGAGCGTAATGCTCAGTTCGTTGATGTGCGCACACCAGAAGAATTTATGTCGAGTCAGTTACCTGGTGCGAAAAATATTCCGCTGCATGTTATTGAAGATCAGTGTGATGTCGCTCTCGATAAGTCTCGTCCTGTGGTGGTTTTTTGCCGTTCGGGTCAGCGAAGCCAAATGGCCCTGCAAATTCTGAAGTCTAAAGGATTTTCAGAAGTTTATAATATGGGTTCTTATATGGCTTGGAACCAGTGCTAAACTGGCTGCAGTCTTAATCTTCATCGTTGCTGCGCTTACTCGAACTGCGTCATGTAGTGATCTACACTCCTTGTTCTGCGTCGCTTGCGCCTTGAATATTAAGACTTCGCTGCGTTTAGTGAACTAAACTGATTGTAAAGCTTAATTTCTTTGTTGCAGTGCATATGCGAACTGCGTAATCTAGTGATTTACACTCCTTGTTCTGTGTCGCTTGCGCCTTGAATATTAAGACTTCGCTGCGTTTAGTGAACTAAACTGACTGCACAGTTTAACCTTTCAAACAACCCCAGTATCATGCTGGGGTTGTTTGTTTTCGCGCTAGGTTGAGTGTTAAGGCAATAAGGATAGCGCCTAATAATAAGCTCAGTAAAACAATCAGTGAAATAACGTCAACACTGCCAATAACCAATCCATAGAGACTGACAGCAACAAACATGGCCAGATTTTCCCATAAGTTTTGTACTGCTAAGGCACGCCCCGTTCCCATGTGCGCTTGCCCATGATGTTGTAAAGCGGCATTGAGTGGCACAATAAACCAACCGCCAGCGGCGCCAATCGCAATTAACAGCAGCACGGCTAATGACAGATTGGTGGTGTAGGCGAGCGCAAATAAGAGGGGACTGAGAAGTAGTCCGCCAATTAATGCATGCATTAATTGATTGTGCTGTAAGCGCCAAGCGGCAAAGCCAGCGCCGATCATGATGCCAATGGATACCATGCCCATTAAGGTGGCGGGTAGTTGATTGTCTTCGACCAGTAGTGCCACCGGAACCCAGGCGAAGAGCATGAGCCTTAACGTACTGCCCGTTGCCCAAAAGGCACTGGTGCCAATTAGCGTGGCGCGAGCTTGTGGATGTCGCCACAGAGCGCTAACTTCTTGCGCAAAAATGAACAGCAGTTGCCTTAAAGACTCGCCTTGATAAGGACGCTCGGCAGCCAGTTTGGGAATGCCTAGGTTGAGCAGGGCTGCTAGCATATAAACGCCAATTAACAGCCAAAGACTGGCTACTACAGACCAATCTGCTAAAAAACCACCGATAACCACACCTAATAATATGGCCACCAGCGTACTGCCTTCCATCCAAGCATTGGCTTTAACCAATTGTTCAGAGCTAACTAATTGTGACAGAATACCGTACTTCGCAGGTGAATAAATAGCTGCGCCAATCCCCACTAGGGCATAACCCCATAGCGGATAAAGGTCGAAGATCAGGCTTGCAGCACCGATCAATTTTAAGCCATTGCCCAGCATCATGACGCGACCTTTAGCGTGGCTATCGGCAAAAACACCAACAAAGGGTGCCAGCAAGATAAAGGGCAGTACAAAAATCGCTTGTAGCCAAGGGATTTGGTGACTGTGTTCCATGCTTTTCAATATGGCAATAGCTGTAATCAGCAGTGCATTGTCGGCAAACGCAGAGCAAAACTGAGCGCTGTAAACGGCTAACAGTGGACGTTGTGTGAGTGTCATCGCTTGGGCTTTCCCCATTTTCTTGGTAAAAACGATTGAAAGACGTATTATTATGCACTTTATTGTTGCTGGAGTGGCGAAATTGACTTGCCAAGTCTTTCCCGAAATCTATCATGCGCAACTGAGTGAAAAAGTTGAGCGGGTAAAAAACTTGTTGAATTTGCCGCAGTCAATGCCGTTAACCGTGGCGGAGTCGGCAACCAGCCACTATCGTATGCGTGCCGAATTTCGCGTCTGGCACAAGGGTGATGAGTGGTTTTATGCTATGTTTGATGTGCAGAACAAGCGCCCGGTCTTTATTGAGCAGTGTCCCATGGTGCATGAAGCCATTGCGACCTTAATGCAGCCTTTGCGATCTCAATTATTGGCTCATGCTTTGCTGTCGCATAAGTTATATGCTATCGATTTTATGGCTAGCTCCGATGGTGAAGTGTTGGTGACACTGATTTACAAAACGCCATTAACTGATGAGTGGCAACAGGCGGCAGCGTCCTTGTCTTTGCCGGAAAAAGTGATGCTGATGGGGCGTTCTCGTGGTAAGAAGCGTGTGTTGGTGCGTGATTATGTTGAGGAGCCTTTGCAACTTGTCTCTGGCGCTGGTATTCGTTTGCGTCATGTTGAAAATGCCTTTAGCCAGCCTAATGCGGGCATCAATCGGCAAATGCTGGATTGGGTGGATGATTTCTGGCGCAGCCAACCGCGAGCCTCGGCGTTATTAGAGTTATATGGTGGCGCTGGTAATTTTACTTGGGTATTGGCTCAGCACGCTGATGCTGTGGTGATGACAGAGTTATCAACGCAAGCGGTTGAGGCGGCGCAGCAGGCGTTTGTGCAAGCAGGACTCAGTCATGTGTCGATTGTTGCCATGGACAGTGCGGCTGTATCGGCTGCTTTATCAGAAACCTTAGCTTTGGGTACGCAATTCAGTTGGCAGGGGCGAGTGTATGATTTTGCCGGTATTTTAGTTGATCCGCCGCGTGCCGGTTTGGATGAGTTGACTAGAGCATTAACTCAGCGCTTTGATACCATCGTTTACATTTCGTGCAACCCCGAAACCCTAGCGAGAGATGTGCTTGCTTGGCAGGACACGCATCAGTTAGTCCGAGCTGCTGTGTTTGATCAGTTCCCTTATACCCATCACATTGAAGTTGGCGTGGTGTTGCAGCGAAAATGAGTGTTGTTTTTTAAGCTTTCGGTTAGAATAAAGGGCGTAAGAATAGATGTGTCATAGACTAGAGGATTGTCAAAATGTGTAATGTCGGATTGGTTGATCGTATCTTTCGTGGCGTGTTGGGTTTTGCCTTAATTGTTTCGGCACTGTATGGTTTTGAATGGGGTTGGTTAGGCTTAATTCCATTGGCTACTGCGTTTATGGGTTTTTGTCCTGCTTATACTTTGGTTGGTATGAATACAGGCTGTAAAGCGAGCGAATCGCAAGCTTAAGTGCTTATGCCTTTAAAAAGCGGTCTTTCAGGCC
The DNA here is from genome assembly GCA_002281095.1 of Thiotrichales bacterium 35-46-9. Taxonomy (GTDB): domain Bacteria; phylum Pseudomonadota; class Gammaproteobacteria; order Thiomicrospirales; family Thiomicrospiraceae. The sequence goes on from NCFI01000079.1 coordinate 6,255, forward strand.
GCTTTTTGTTTTTCTAGTCTTTGATGCGGTCGAGGTGAGTGGCTTGTTACAAAAAATCCTGAAAGGTGCCGCGACCGTAGGTAGCATGACGTTAATTTCGCGTGTGTTGGGTTTTGTGCGTGATATGATCATTGCGCGCGTATTCGGTGCTTCTGCCGAAGCAGATGCGTTTTTCGTTGCCTTTAAAATTCCCAATTTTTTCCGACGATTGACGGCTGAAGGCGCTTTTTCTCAGGTGTTTGTGCCGGTGCTGTCCGATGTGCGTCATCAGTCGGGTGAAGTCGAAGCACATCGCTTGTTAGATGCAGTTTGGACGCGATTAGCGCTCTTCTTAGTGGTGTTGACCTTATTAGGTATGCTGTTTGCCGAGCCATTAATGTGGTTGTTTGCCCCCGGTTTTGCAGATGATGCGCGTTTGCCGATGGCTGTGGATATGTTGCGTATCACTTTTCCTTATTTATTATTTATTTCGCTCACTGCGATGTTGGCAGCGGTATTAAATACCTATGAGCGTTATTGGGAGCCTGCGTTTAATCCGGTTTGGTTAAATGTAGCGATGATTGTGGCGGCGCTATTGCTGGCCCCGTTCTTGGATGTTCCCGCTATGAGTTTAGCATGGGGGGTACTCATCGCCGGCATGATTCAATTGGCTTGGGTGTGGTGGGCGCTTACGCCAGTGGGTTGGCGACCGAGATGGTCGTTAGCTAAGCATGATGGTGTTGGGCGGGTATTACGCAATATGGCACCCGCCTTGTTAGGGGTGAGTGTGGCGCAGATTAATTTGTTAGTTTCGACGATTCTCGCCTCTTTTTTGATTGCGGGCAGTGTTTCTTGGCTTTACTATGCTGATCGGCTGTTAGAGTTCCCAGTGGGTATTTTGGGCGTGGCTTTGGCAACCGTGGTGTTACCTGGGCTTTCTAAAGCACGTTCGGCACAAGACTGGTCTGCCTACAACCGAACCTTAGATATTGCCTTGCGTCTGATTTGGGTGATTGGCTTACCGGCGACAGTGGCGCTGGCGTTGTTAGCGGAACCCTTGATGTTTACCCTATTTGCTTATGGTGCTTTTACTGCGGATGATGCGCGATTTGCTGGTCAGGCCTTAACGGCTTATGGTGTCGGTTTACTGGGGTTTTTAGCCGTGAAAGTGTTAGCGCCCGCATTTTATGCGCGTGAGGAAATGCGCTGGCCTGTGAAGATTTCTATCGTGGCATTGCTGGTAAATTTGATACTGGCATTATCACTGATTCAACCTTTGGCACATATTGGGCTGGCGCTGGCGGTGAGTATATCAGCTTTAGTGAATGCGGGCTTGCTGTGGTGGGTGTTACGCCGCCAAGATTATTATCGCCCCGAAGCGGGCTGGTTACGACTCGTGCTGCAAAGCCTCATAGCGGTAGTATTGATGGCGCTTCTATTAATGTGGTTGTCTAAATATTGGTTGCCTAACTGGGCATTAGCAACAGGGTGGGAGCGTGCTGGCGTGTTGTTGTTATTGGTCGTTGTTGGCGTTTTGAGTTATGCATTCCTTTTGTTACTGTTCGGTATGCGTAAACGTCATTGGGTGAATATGAGCTAATGGCGAGTTGATATATTAGTATTTGCTGATATAATTGTCTTTGCTTCGTCGATGTTATCGGAGTACGCAGATTTTATTAGCAAATAAGGAAGGATAAGTATGTTACGTCGTTCGTTTGTGTTGGGTTTGTTAATGGCTGGCATGATGGGTAATGCTTTGGCGATTGAGATTCCGCAGGATCAAGTACCAGAAGTGAAACGCACTGAAAATGGTAAGTATTTAACTCCTAAAGAAGCGCATCAGTTTATTACTCAAGAAGCAGCTAGTACTTTATTAATTGATGCTCGTACGCCTGCCGAAGTGCAGTTTGTGGGTTATACCGACTTAATGGATGCGAATGTGCCTTACATCACTTACGATTATTCTGCTTGGGATGATAAAGCGAAAGAGTATAAGCGAGTTCCTAATTCGGCATTTTTAACGCAAGTTGAAGATGCCTTGGCGAAAAAAGGCATGGCGGGTAAAAAGGATGCACGCATCATTATTATGTGCCGTAGTGGTGACCGTTCGGCTAAAGCAGTCGATCTGATGGCAAAATCAGGCTACACCAATGTGTGGAGTCAAATTGATGGTTTTGAAGGTGATAAAGCGAAAGATGGCGATAAAAAGGGTCAACGCGTTGTTAATGGCTGGAAAAATGAAGGCTTACCTTGGACTTACAACATGAACAAAGCTAAGGCTTACTACTTGGATTGATTCTTAAAAATATCAAATGAGTTTTTATCATACCCCACTTCGGTGGGGTTTTT
>NCFI01000138.1 GCA_002281095.1 Thiotrichales bacterium 35-46-9
TTGCCAGACTGTTGCTCACCCGTAGCAGGAGCCAATAAGATGACTTTATTGATGGCATCGCTATCTTTTTCGCTCACATACCAAGCGATTTGGTTACCGCCGCGTGAGTGTCCCATGACCGATACTTTCTTCACACCTTGTTGTTTAAGCCAATCCATCCAGACACCGACTTCGGCAATCGCATCGGTATGCTTATGGGTGTGAGGTGTTGCACAATCGTACTCGCCACGACGATCACTTAGTCCTAGTGATAGGTTCATCGACAAGCTGGTAATACCTTCTTTGGCTAAATTATTTTGTAAGTCGGCGTAGGTAGAGCGACCATTATGTGTTAGGGTGCCGTGCAACAGTAACACCACCTTGTCACCATAGTTTTTACCGTCGGCATAAACCAAGTTAGCGTTTAATGTTTTACCTTGATAAGTCTGTTTCACATCTTCTGCTGATGCTAAGCCAGAAACACTGAGTAGACTGGCAAATAATAATGCAGATAGTTTTTTCATGGTCTTCTCTCTTTCTGTTGTGGGCGTGGGTAATGTTTACTACTTAAATTTAACTTGAATTTGAAGATAAAGTAATTTGATGGTTGAGGTGCTGATAACAAAAAAGCCCCAGTGTGAGAGCAGGGGCTTTGTGAGTGAACTGTTGAGCCTTGTATTAAGCCGCAGCCACAATATTAAATCCACCATCGACATAAATGACATGGCCGGTAATACCACTGGACAAGTCAGAAGCCAAGAAAGCCGCCGTGTTGCCCACTTCTTCAATGGTGACATTTTTACCCGTAGGCGTCATCTCAGCCACATTGTCGAGCATAGTGCGGAAATCTTTAATGCCACTTGCAGCAAGGGTGCGAATGGGACCAGCAGAAATACTGTTCACGCGAATCCCTTCTTTGCCTAAATCAACCGCTAAATAACGTGTCGTTGCTTCCAGAGCCGCTTTAGCAATACCCATGGTGTTGTAATTAGGTACAGCACGTACAGCACCCAAATAAGATAGGTTAATAATGCTGGCTTGGCGACCTTTCATTAAGGGATAAGCCGCTTTGGTTAAAGCGGTTAAGCTATACACGCTCACCTCCATGGCGGTATGGAAACCTTCGCGCGTACCATTTTCAATCATTTTGCCATCGAGTTCGTTTTTGGGTGCATAGGCAATACTATGTACTAAAATATCGAAACCATCTGCCCAAACGCCTTTCACCCCTTCCATACAAGCCACGATTTGCTCATCACTGGTAGCGTCAAGTGGGAAAATGGCAGGACTGTTTAATTCAGCCGCAGCAGCCTCAACACGACTTTTCAATTTATCGGTTTGATAGGTCAAAATTACTTCCGCGCCTTGGGCATGTAATTGTTTGGCAATACCCCAAGCAATCGAACGATCATTGGCAACACCGATAACGAGGGCGCGTTTGTTGGCTAGAA
>NCFI01000139.1 GCA_002281095.1 Thiotrichales bacterium 35-46-9
GGAAAGCTTGAAAGAGATATTTTAGTCATTAGAGAGGTCCTTTCTTCTATCATAAGTGACTTTTTTGGATTTAAGAAGAAAAAAATGCGATTTTTTCGGAATAAAGAGTTTCAACCCGTCTTTTCGTCCCCAGACGTCCAATTTTTGCTCTTATTACCAATCTTCATGGAAAAATTTGTGACACCCTCATATAGCAAATCCAGACTGAGCTTGTGAAATTCGTGGGGAACGACGGGGAGACCTCAAGAAAGGAACCTCTCTATCTCTATCATTCTTCTTCAGCCTTACTCAGTCGTCCCAGTTGTTCAGCCAGATAAAAAGGAAGAGAAAGCAATTTGTACGAGATAGAGCTTTGTTTATTGGTGAGCTCCACTGTATCTTGCAAAGAGCTCGGTACATCTGCGTTAAATCGCACTGCAAAGTGCCTTTCTTTCTCACGCATAAAGTAATGCAGAGATTTAAGCGTCCCTGTTTTTCCTGGCTTAACTTCAATTGGAATAAGATGATTTTGCATCTGTATCACATAGTCTACTTCTGCCTTGGCGTATGCATTTTCACGCACCCAGTAAAAGAGCTGAGGAGGGTGATAAGAGGGGGATAGTTTTAAAAGGGCTTGACCTACAAACTGTTCCGCCAAACTGCCTCGATTTATCCAAGCCCAATCAGGTCCTTTGATGATTTCTAATTGGTTCAATCCTAAAGAAGCACACTGTAGCCCTATATCTAAGAATATAGCCTTAAAAATCCGCGCATCAGCTTGAGCCCCTAAAGGAATCCCATTTGCTTGAGTATGGTGCACTAAATGAATAACTCTCGCTAAATTTAGGGCGTCTAAACTCTCTCTCACCTGAAGGGATTTGCTGTGAGGGTCTATGTTGGAATATTTTATTTTTTGTCCCACCAACCGTGGAATAGAATTGAAAACCTGTCTGAGGAGAGGAAATTGCTTGATTCTTCCATACTTATGAAAGTCATCTTGATAGGTCTGAAGAATATTTTGTTTGATGTTATCAATTTCCTGGAAATCCCTGTATTGGGCAAAGTGAGCAACGACAGCAGGCATACCTCCAATGAGCCAGAATTGCTTTACAAGATCGATACATTGTTGATGAATGGGAAGTGGAATTGTATCTTTCACTGAAACTGTTTTAATCCATTGCACTAAATTGTTTTCCCCGAGTGCTATCAGAAAGTCTTCAAAAGAAAGAGGTCCCATATAAAAATATTCAATGCGGCCCACTGGCATAGAAAACTCTGGTTCTTCTAAAACAAAGTCTAGCAAAGACCCTGCAGCAATAACTGGAAACTCAGGATACTCTTCGTAGAAATATCTTAATACCTCCAAAACTTGGGGAGCTGCTTGGATTTCATCTAAGAATAGAATAGTTGCATGAGGATCCAACTTTTTTTTGCTGTAAATGGATAAATCT
>NCFI01000080.1 GCA_002281095.1 Thiotrichales bacterium 35-46-9
GCTTTGCTTTTGCTTAAAAACAAATAGCTTAAAGGACCGATCAGAACGACTTTAATGGGATGATTGAGCACCTTAGCTTCGTCAATTTGAGCAAACAAAGGCGCGTTGTGATCTAATAAAAATTGTGTGTTCGCATTCAATTCTGGAACAAGATAATGATAGTTGGTATCGAACCATTTGGTCATTTCCATGGCATGAGCATCATCAGTTCCCCTAGCCATGGCAAAATATTGTGTTAAAGGGTCGTTAATCTTGGCAAAGCGTTGGGGAATTGCGCCAAATAATTGCGTATGATTGAGCATTTGATCATAGTAAGCAAAATCACCCACGGTAATAAAAGAGAGACCTGCTTCTTTTTGTGTTTGCCAGTTGTTATGGCGAATGCTGCTTGCAACACTGGCAAGCTGATCGGCTGTTTGATGACCTGACCAAAAAGCTTCTAGCGCAAACTTCAATTCGCGCATCGCACCAATACGTGGGAAACCAAGGATGTGACTGTTCATGATACTCATTCCGTAATATTAAAATAACAAGCCTAGTCTAAAAGCTGTGATACCATAATAAAACTGAATTATCGTTATAGAAAAAATAACCAATCGTTATGATAGAAACGCAACAACTGTTATTAATGCAAACCATCGCGCAATGTGATGGCAACCTGACCCAGGCGGCTGAACGGCTGCACCTGAGCCAGCCTGCTATTTCCAAACAAGTGAAACAGCTAGAAATTCACCTAGGGTTAACCCTAATTGACAGAGACAAACGGCCAGCTAGGTTGACGCAAGCGGGCAAAGCAATATTATCGCTGGCCGAACAAGTGCTGCCCCTAATTACTCAAACAGAAAGACGATTGGTAGAGTTGCATGAAGGTCATCATCAGCAGTTACGTGTGGCGGTGGAATGTGATATTTGCTATGACTGGTTGATGCCCGCCATGAGTGCTTATCAGCAACTCTGGTCAAGTGTTGATATGGACTTGGTAACAGGGAAACAGGCAACGCCAGCACAGTTGATTGAACGCGATGAAGCCGATTTTATTCTCGCAACGCAAGTGCCTCATCAAGAACACCTTGCCGCTCATGTGCTATTTGATTACGAGTTATTAGCTATAGTGCCTGCAAAGCACAGCCTAAGCGAAACCTCCTATTTAACGGCTACCGATTTTAGTAAGGTTTGTTTATTACATTTTCCCAGAGCGCGTCATGAACTAGACTTATTTCGACAAGTGTTAATGCCCGCAGGCATAGAACCCGCAACAACGCGCACCCACCATTTAGCGGTGGGTTTGCTGCAATTGGTCGCGGCTGGAAAAGGCATTGCCGCCTTACCCAGTTGGGCACTGAAAAACCTTCCCGACAATTTTCCTATTTGTGTTAAACCTATTGGTGAGAGGGGCACTTGGATAACCCTTTACGGTATTACACAAGCCGATAACAGTGGCAAAACGTGGCTAAGAGACTTTGTGCGTTTAATCAGGGAGCAGCAGCTAGTATGAAATTAATATCGTTTATAAGTGCACCTTAAATTGATGCTCGATTAAGCGGCAATTTTGGATATAGTTACTGAGGAAGCGCCTTCAAACGGACGGGTTGCGTTTCTTCCAGCGTGAGCCCGTACGCCAACGCCATAAAAAATCAATAATGAAGTAGGTGAGTACACCAGAAATGCTGGCGATGATGGATAGGCCAACTAATAAAGGTTTACCTAAGGCTTGGATGCTTTCAAAAAAACCTTTTTCAACTTCTGTTTCTGACGGTTGTTCAATGGTTTCGAAATCTACTAAGGGTGTGGTATCTCCTGTAACCCAAGAGCCGAGTTGATAAGCACCATAATAGACAGGGGCAAAGGTAACGGGGTTGGTAACAAGTGTGCTTGCAGCGGCAACGGGTAGGTTGGCACGTAAGATAACAGCCGCAGCTGCGGTAATGGGAATTTGTGCAATAGGGATCAATAAGCCAAAAAACACGCCTAGAGCTACGCCTAATGCCACACCTCGACGCGACCAATGCCATAATTTAGGATGGGCAAGCCAGGGCGTTAACCACTTCAACCAACGGTTGTTCATCAAACTTTCTTGTGTGGGTATGAAGCGTCGCCAATTCATCGCATCCAATTCCTTGCTGGTTTGCGCTAGGGTCAATTCAGCCCTGCGTTTGCATCATAAAATACAGCCTAGTATTTTACGTCAACTCAGTTTTTTTTGCTTTGATTGTCACTCACGCTTACGCGCTATAGATTGAGTCGTTTATAATGAAAAATCATTTGCCGTTTGCATGAAGGAGAAACATTTTGGTTCGTACTCGTTTTGCGCCTAGCCCAACAGGTTATTTACACATTGGTGGGGCGCGTACTGCGTTATTTTCATGGTTATATGCGCGTAAACACGGCGGTCAGTTTATCCTTCGCATTGAAGACACGGATTTAGAGCGTTCCACGCCTGAATCGGTCGATGCGATTTTGCAGGGTATGGCGTGGTTAAATCTGGATTATGATGAAGGCCCTTTCTACCAAACTCAACGTTTTGAACGCTATAACGAGATTATTCAACAGTGGTTAGCAGAAGGTAAGGCTTACTACTGTTATGCTTCGCAAGCAGAATTAGATGAACTGCGTGAGCAGCAAATGGCACGCAAAGAAAAGCCTCGTTATGATGGGCGTTACCGTGACTTCACTGGTACGCCACCAGAAGGCATTAAACCCGTGGTACGTTTCAAGAACCCTTTAGACGGCGAAGTGGTGATTAACGACATGGTGAAAGGTCGTGTTGTGGTGCAGAATAGTGAGTTGGACGATTTGATTATTCAACGTTCTGACGGCTCTCCCACTTACAACTTTACCGTTGTTGTCGATGATTGGGAAATGAATATTACCCATGTGATTCGTGGAGATGATCACCTTAATAACACGCCACGTCAAATTAATATGTTGAAAGCCTTGGGTGTTGAACCACCGGTGTATGCGCATTTGCCGATGGTATTGGGTGAGGATGGTCAGCGTTTATCGAAGCGCCACGGTGCAGTGAGTGTGTTGCAATATAAAGAAGCGGGCTATTTACCTGATGGCTTGCTGAATTATTTGGCGCGTTTAGGTTGGTCACACGGCGACCAAGAGATTTTTAGCCGTGAAGAGCTGATTCAGTATTTCGACTTGGGGCATATTAATGGTGCTCCCGGTAAATTTGATGCCGATAAGTGTCTGTGGACCAATCAACAGCATATTCAAATGCACGGAGGATTAACCTTGGCGCCGCATGTTGCGCCTCATTTAGCCATTGCAGGCATAGATTTAGATCATGGTCCTGAATTGCCTACGGTGTGTGACTTATTGAAAGAACGCGCCAAAACCTTGGGTGAATTAGCATTGCAAGCGCACTATTTTTATGCTGATCCGACCAGTTTTGATGCCGAGATGGCTGAAAAACACTGGAAAACGTCGACTGCTAAGCCTGTATTAGTGAGCTTGCGTGAGCTGTTGGCTAATGCGGAAGACTGGAGCGTTGAGGTTATTCATCAGGCTATGGTCGAAGCAGGCAAAGTTAATGGTGTGAAAATGGGGCAGGTGGGGATGCCATTCCGTTTGGCATTAACAGGCTCGGGTCAGTCACCAGCGATTGATTCTGTGGCACATGTGTTGGGTAAAACAACGGTAGTGCGTCGATTAACGACGGTGATTGAACAACTGTCATAAAATTGTCGCTTTTTAAGCGAATCAACTTGACAGTATCGAGCTTAGTCTCTATAATTTGAAAAATCTTAGGGGCTATAGCTCAATTGGTAGAGCGCTTGCATGGCATGCAAGAGGTCAGCGGTTCGATTCCGCTTAGCTCCACCAAGAGTACCTAAGATAAAAGTTGGTTAAGCTGTCACAAGCAGCGTAATTGATTTGATAGTTGTCCCCATCGTCTAGAGGCCTAGGACATCGCCCTTTCACGGCGGTAACCGGGGTTCGAATCCCCGTGGGGACGCCATAAAGCGGGATTAGCTCAGTTGGTAGAGCATAACCTTGCCAAGGTTAGGGTCGAGAGTTCGAGTCTCTTATCCCGCTCCAATCTTTAATGCTTCAAATCACCATAAGAAGTTTTCACAATTTCATTTGTTATTCTCTTCTCCTTTTCTGCTGTCAAATTTGCTTAAAAAAATATTCTTAACTCCTGTTGTCACTGGTAAAATAGTAATACTATTTTTCGATGAGTGATTGCTGAGTTTATGCGCGTTCTGATCATTAAAACATCGTCACTCGGCGATATTATTCACACTTATCCTGCCTTAACCGATGCGGTGCGAGCGATTCCCGATATTCGTTTCGATTGGTTGGTTGAAGAGACCTTTGTTGATCTTCCCCAATTGCATCCTGCTGTGGATGAAGTTATTGCCTTACCTTGGCGTCGCTTACGTAAACGACTTTTTTCACTGGATAGCTGGCGTGAATTAGCTTCCTTGCGTCGTCGTTTGCAATCTAAACACTACGATTTGGTTATTGATGCGCAAGGATTATTAAAAAGTGCGATCTGGACACGTTTGATCAACGCACCGATTCATGGATTGGCATCAGACAGCGCTCGCGAGCCTTTAGCCAGTCATTTCTATCAGATCACCCATTCGGTTGCTTGGGGGCAACACGCTATTACGCGCGTGCGCGAGTTATTTGCTAAAGCCTTAGCTTACCCCTTGCCCAATATGGATGAAACCGACTTTCATATTGCGCCAAAATTGCGATCCATTCCTTCGCAGCAGACTCACTATTGGGTCTTTGCTCATGCTACCACTTGGGAGAGCAAGCATTGGCCAGAAGCCTACTGGCAAGCGCTGATTTTATTTGCTCGGCAACAACAGCGCCAAGTATTACTGCCTTGGGGTAATGACGAAGAACGTGAAAGAGCGGAACGGTTAGCCCGATTAACCCAGCACGTTGAAGTTTTGCCCAAGTTAGATCTCGCTGCGATGACGCGTGTGTTGGCTGGTGCCGAGTGTGTGGTGGGCGTGGATACAGGATTGACGCATTTAGCGGCGGCACTGCATCGACCCGTTGTGGCCATTTATGGCGCGACTGAACCGGGGTTAACGGGCGTGATTGGCCCTAAAGCCAAGGTGTTGCAAGCTAAGTTTCCTTGTGCGCCTTGTATGCGAGAGCGTTGTATTGAATTAACGGATCAACAGTTGATACCGCCGTGTTATGAAAAGGATATGTCGGTGCAACGCGTGAGCGAAGCCATTCAAAATCTGTTAGATGAAGGTTCGCATGCAAACTAATTGGCTTGCTTTATTACGCGAGTTGGGTTTTAAGGGCGATGTGGATGCCAGTTTAGGGGCGCGCCAACGTTATGCCACTGACGCTTCTGTTTTTGAGCAGCTTCCTCAACTCATTTGTTGGCCTAGAAACGTTCAAGACATACAAGCCTTGGTGAGATTTTCCCAGCAAGTTTCATTACCCATCACCATGCGCGGTGCGGGAACTTCTTTGGCTGGTCAGGCCATTGGTGATGGCGTGATTGTCGATACCACGCGTTATCTGAATCGCATCCTAGCTTTAGACATCGAAGCTCAAACCGTGACGGTTGAACCGGGTGTGGTGCTAGATGAGTTAAATGCCCAGTTGAAAGCACATGGGCTATGGCTTGCTTTGGATACCTCGACAGCTAGCCGTTGTGTCATTGGCGGCGTCGTCGGCAATAATTCCTGTGGTGCCTATTCTGTCGCTTATGGCACACCACGTGACCAAATTGTTTCGGTCAATGCTGTACTGAGTGATGCTCATTTGGTTAGGTTTACTGAGTTAACGGAAGCTGAGTTAGCGCATAAGTTGTCTCAAAATAGCATTGAAGGGACGATTTATCGCTGTGTCGATGACATCTGTCGGCATGGCAAAGCGGAATTGGTTGAAGCTTATCCTGATGCCAGCATCATCCGCCGTAATACTGGCTATGCGTTGGATGTGATCGCTGAACAATCTCGTTGGCAAGCCGAAGGCGGAAAGGCTAATTTGGCACCCTTAATCTGTGGTTCTGAAGGCACCCTAGCGCTGGTCAGTTCCGTTACCTTTAAATTACAGCCTTTGCCGTTGCATCGTGCCTTGGTAGTGGTGCAGTTCGATGATGTGTTTGCTGCTTTGGATGCCACGCCAAGCTTGCTGAGTGTTAAGCCGATTGCAGTTGAGTTAATTGACGCACCCACTATGACAGGCAGTAAAGGTCATGCGGGTTTTGAACGCTTCCGTTTCTGGCTAGCGGGTGAACCAGAAGCCGTGCAGGTGGTCGAATTAGCGGCAGACAGTGAAGCCGAACTCAACGATAAAATTGCCTTAACTACTCAGCTAGCCAGCAACTTAGCGCATGCCTACGATGTGCGATCCTTACGTGGGGCGGATATGGCCGCCGTTTGGCAGGTGCGTAAAGCGGGGCTGGGTTTGCTAATGGGTAAGGTCGGTAAGCGTAAAGCCGTTGCGGTTATTGAAGATGCCGCTGTACCCGTGACGTCTCTCAGTGCTTTCATGCGCGATATTCGTGCGCTTATGGCTGAATTAAGCGTTAATTGTATTTACTACGGCCACGCTTCGGTGGGGCTGATTCATTTGCGTCCCGAATTAGACCTAACTTTAGCGGAAGATAAGCGTCGATTTGTGCAGATTGCACAGCGCGTTTCACACTTGGTTAAACACTATAAAGGCGCTTTATCGGGTGAACATGGTGATGGTCGATTACGCGGTCCTTTTTTGCGAGAACAACTCGGAGAAACCGTTTATAACTATTGTGTTGAATTAAAACGTGCCTTTGACCCACATGGTTTATTTAATCCGCAACGCATTATTTCTAACTTAGCGATTGATCGTGATTGGCGGCAATCCGTTGCTGATACGCCATTAGCGACGGGATTCGATTGGTCGAATGAGGCGGGTTTTGGTGCTAGTGTCGAAAAGTGTAATGGGGCTGGGGCGTGTCGTCAGTCAGTGGGGGCTATGTGTCCTTCTTTTCAAGCGACGCAAGATGATGAGCATTCAACACGCGGTCGCGCTAACTTATTGCGTTTTGCCTTGCAATCGACCGATCCGCAACGAGCACTGTCTGGGCAACAGCTTGCTAATGCGTTAGCCAGCTGTTTATCTTGTAAAGCCTGTAAGTCAGAATGCCCTGCTAGTGTCGATATGAGTCGACTGAAATCAGAAGTACTTTATCAGCAACAGCTCACCGAAGGTGTTACCTGGAAGCTGCGTTTATTACGTCATTATCATCGACTATTGCCGTTTCTGAACAAAACCCGCTTTTTGATTAAGAGTGTTAACGCATTAACTTGGTTTCAACGCAAGCTCCCCCAAGCGGATGGGCAAGATACAAAACAATGGTGGCAAACACAGGGTCAATATCTTAATCCTGAATCTTCAGAATGTGTTGTGGTGTTGGTGGATATCTACAGTCGTTGGCTGCATACCCAACAAACACAAGCAACGATACGTATTTTGCAAACAATGGGCTATGCGGTAGAACCCGTCTGGCTTAGCGACTCAGCACGGCTTTTGATTAGTAATGGTTTTTTATCGCAAGCTAAGCAGGTGTTAAGCGATGTTATCACACACCATGAATCGCTATTCCATTCAGGTAAGGCGATTGTCGGTATTGAACCCGCTGAATTATTGGTATGGCGTGATGATGGACTGGCATTAGTCGATGCTGACCTAAACTCAACCTTATCGAAATGGCAAGCCAAAATTGTTCTTTTCGAAGAGGCTATGCTAGCGCTAACACCCTTATCACCGCAATGGCAGTGGCCTGTGTTTAGGCAATCTGTAGCGATTCAAGTGCATTGTCATCAACGTAGTTTGGTGGGTATTGCTAAGACACAACAGGCGTTTGCACTGTTGGGGGTTGAGCCGAAAATACTCAGTGATGGCTGTTGTGGTATGGCAGGGAGTTTTGGTTATCAGCAACCAGAATTGTCTGTCAAAATTGCGCAAAAACAATTATTACCTCGTTTGGCGCAACAAGATGAAGCTACCTTGATTGTTGCCTCTGGTAGCAGTTGTCAGCAACAGATTGCCGATTTAGCGGTTAAGAAAGCGATGCATCCGGCTGAGGTATTTGTGCAGGCACTGGAATTGGATACCAAATAAAAAAGACCGTTTTTACACGGTCTTTTTCCTACTTTTTCTATTGTCGCATTTTAACCGAATTAACGAATCAAAAACTCATCACGACTGCGTCCAACGGCTTCATAACGTTTAATCCATAAGGGTGGTAAACCACGACCTGACCAAACGTTACTTTCATTACCAGGAGCCGTATCGCGATATTTAGGTGTTACTGGTTTACTCGATTTTTCACGAGGGCCACGCGTTGTTTTACCTGCACCGAATTCGCCAATTAATACTTTCATTAACGCAGCAGGGCTTTTTTGATGATTGTCGTTGAGTGATGTTTGAATAAAATCAATAATATCAGCAACCCAAGGTGTTTCTTTACTCACTTGTGATGCTTTTTTTTGGTTTTCTAACGCTAATAATTCAGCTTGCATTTGCGCTAGTTTTTGTTGAATTTTTTGC
>NCFI01000003.1 GCA_002281095.1 Thiotrichales bacterium 35-46-9
TTAAATTTCCTTATAAAGAACGTTTTTATAAAGAATTAAACGACTATTTAGCCACCATTTCACCCAGTAATTTGGCTATTTTAGGTGGGGACATGAATATTTCACACACTGATTACGATGTGGGTATCGGTGAAGTCAACGCCAAACGCTGGTTGCGTACGGGTAAATGTTCCTTTTTACCCGAAGAGCGTGAATGGTTCGATCAGTTAATGCAGTGGGGTTGGACAGATACCTATCGTCATCAGCATCCTAACCCAGCCGAAAGTGAACGCAGTTATTCCTGGTTTGATTACCGCTCTAAAGGATTTGAAGATACCCCTAAACGGGGACTACGCATTGACTTGTTGTTGGCTTCTGCGCCATTACAAACGCGCTTACTCAGTACGGGTATCGATTATGTTACGCGTGGTATGGATAAACCTTCTGATCACGCTCCCGTGTGGGCAACTTTTGATGTAGTTAGCTTATGAATCATTCAACATTGACCACTTTTAATAGTCGAATTGTTGCAGTTAATCCCTTAGCAGGTAACTTAGTCGAGTTATTGCTAGAACGACCCAATCATTTTAAGTGGCAAGCGGGTGATTATCTCTGGTTGGGTTTGGATGAAAACCAATTAAAACCTTTTTCCATTGCCAATTTGTCTGATGAACAGTCAGGTCATATTCAATGTGATATTGCCGTCACAGAAGCCTTAGCTGAATGGTGGAAAAACCTGACGCAAGCAACAAGCTGTCTTATTAAGGGACCTGTTAACCAATATCACTGGCCAGAAGGTGATGCGCCTGTTTATCTGTTAGCAGGTGGTACGGGAATTACGCCCTTATTGGCATTGTTAAAGGCACATGAGGCCGAGTTGAATGATCGCGTCGTAACGCTTTATTGGGGTGTACGTCGGCCAGAATATCTATTTGCGCATGAATTACTGGATCATTTAACTAAAACCTATGCCAAATTTCATTGGCAAGCCATTATCTCTGATGAACATGAAGACTGGACTGGCGCCAAAGGTAACCTACCCGATGTCGTCATGCAAAGTATTAACGATGTTAAAAACGGTCAATGGTTAATTTGTGGGCCTTGGCCAATGGTACAGTTGTTGAAAAACTGGTTGATTGATCAGGGTGTTACGCCTCAACAAATTCAATAAGGAAAAAACGGTCATGGAAGTAATTTACGGACTGATCCCTAGTGTCATTATTGTTGGCATTTTGGTGGTGTTAGCCATTATCTGGGCAGCCAAAAAAGGTCAATTTGATGATTTGGATGGGGCGGGTAGTCGTATTTTAATGAGTGATGATGATAAACCCTTTGCCGATCCTGTTACAAAGCCGACGATTGAGCCGACAACAACGGATAAAACCAACGCTTAATGCGTTGCAAAATAATCGGCTGTGCTTTTTCATTAGGGTGTAAACCATCATCCTGCATGAGATTGGGATCGAGTGCCACATCAGCTAGAAAAAAAGGTTCTAATGGAATGTGTTCACTTTTGGCCAATTGCTGATAGAGTGCTTTTAAGCGCTGACTGTATAAAGCGCCATAGTTAGGCGGCAAGCGGATACCCAATAACGCTACTTGTACGCCCTGTTTTTTTGCTAGTTGAATCATGTTACGCAATTTTTGTTCACTCAAGCGTAAGTCCTGACCGCGTAAGGCATCATTAGCACCCAATTCGATGATGAGCCAATCGGGTTGATGTTGTGTCAGTAAAGCAGGTAAACGCGCCGCGCCGCCCATGGTGGTTTCACCACTGATGCTGGCATTGATAATACGGATATTGGTATCGGATGCTTGCCACAAAGCAACCCAACCCTGCTGTGTCGAAAGGCCATAAGCAGCGGATAAACTATCACCTAAAATCAATAATTTAATCGGTTGATTCTGCGCCCAAAGCGCATTAGCATAAGCCCACAGCCCCAAACAAAGGATGAATCCATGTCGCCAGTGCTTCAATTGTCTCAGGTGCATTATCAGGTTCCAGTTCAAGATTCGATACTGTCCATCTTAAAAGGCTGCGACTTAACTGTCCAGTCGGGAGAGCGCATTGCCATTGTTGGGCGCTCAGGGTCGGGTAAGTCAACACTGTTAGCGTTAATGGCTGGATTAGATGTGACGACCTCGGGTGAGGTTCAGTTGTTAGGCCAGTCATTAAGTCGGTTAACTGAAGACGAGCGTGCGGCTTTAAGGGCCACTAAGGTGGGTTTTGTCTTTCAGAATTTTCAATTATTACCAGGTATGACCGCTTTAGAAAATGTGATGATGCCTATGGAGCTGTTTGGTTTAGCGAATGCCAAACAACGGGCAATGGAAGCATTGGATTCGGTTGAACTGGCGCATCGAGTAGATCATTTTCCTAATAGTCTTTCCGGCGGCGAACAACAACGTGTAGCCATTGCGCGCGCCTTGGTTACGCAACCAGCGATTATTTTTGCCGATGAACCTACCGGTAATTTAGACGAAACAACGGCGCATCATATTCAACAACTGCTGCTGAATTTACCCAATAGCACCAGCCTGATTACGGTCACGCACGATATGCAGTTTGCCCGTCAAAGTCAACGACATTACCTGCTTACCGATGGTCGTTTGGAGTTATCTGCATGACCTTAGCGGCGCGTTATTTTTGGCTAGGCTTGCGACGCGGTCAATTTCGTTGGTTGTGGTTGGCCATTCTACTGGCCAGTTTAAGTGTCACTTTTATTGAACAACTGGCACAAACGGTTAAAGCCAGTATGTTGGCCAATAGTGCCCAATTATTGGGTGCGGATGCGGTCATTAAAAGCAGTCGCCCGATTGAATTGAACGAGTCGCAATTAGCCTTAACAGCCGAGTTACGTCAGGCGGAAAGAGTCAGTGTCATGACCATGGCTATGTCGGAAGATCGCTTTCAACTGGTTACTCTACAAGCAGTCAGCCCAGACGTGCCCTTATTGGGTTCTGCTTATGGTTTGACTGACTGGCAAGCCAGTAGTCATGAAGTGCTGATTGATCCGGTGTTAGCGGCACAGTGGTCGTTGCAAGTGGGTGATGCCTTGGCTTTGGGCAATCGAACCTTTCGCATTAAAGGCATATTGGCAGAAGCCGACCCTTTGCAAACGGTGGCTAGTCAGTTTGCGCCACAGGTGATTATTCCCCTAAAGGTTTTAGCCGAATTGGGGTTAACTGGTGCGGGTAGTCGTATTAGCTATGAACGCCTGTTTGCTGGCGATGAAGGGCGCATTAACCCACTCATGCAACAGCTTAAGCGCCAAACGCCAACGGAATGGCAACTGATTTCCAGTCAAACAGCCAGCGAAGACTTAAATCAAACGCTGAATACGGCGTGGTTATTTCTCGATATTGCTGCCTTGGTGAGCCTATTGGTGGCAGGTTTGGCGGTATTAATTGCCAGTCGATTTTATTTGCCACAATGGCGTAAACAACTGGCGCTCATGCGTGCTTTGGGCATGACAAAAGGGCAATTAGCACGATTATTTGCTGCTCAACTGACCTTGATGGCGCTGTTTGCCAGTAGCCTAGGGGTATTATTAGGACAAGGCTTATTTGCTTTGAGCAGTGATTATTTGGCAACCTTGTTTGCCCATTTTCGTTGGGCAGCGCCTTGGTCTTCTAGCCTAATGGGGTTAATCAGTGCCAGTTTGGTGTTCTGGGCGTTCAGTTGGCCGATCTTCGTTAAACTGGTACACACCCCGCCACAACAAGTTTTCCGAGCTGTCACACCACCACAAGCGCTTTGGTTGAGTGTGTTAGGAAGTGGTTCGGCGCTGATGGGTTTATTGGGCTTGTTGTTACCTTGGCATTTAGTCGCTTGGACCTTGGTGGCATTGGTGCTGGTCAGTTCGTTGTTGTGGTTAGTGGCAACGGCTGTATTGTGGGGGCTGTCGAAAGGGCAAACGATTAGTAGCGGTTGGTTTGCCATTGCGTTAGCTAACGTTAGGCGTGATCCCTTGTTGTTTCGCCTACAACTCATCGCCTTTGGCTTGGTGCTCTATTTGTTGTTACTCATGACTTTGGTACAGCAACAATTGCTGGCGCATTGGCAAGCCTCCTTGCCACCTGAAAGCCCGAATGTGTTTGTCGTTAACGTACAACCCGAACAACGGGATAATCTACAACAGCAATTACAGACCCTCTCTGCCAACGCCGAATTGATTCCGATGGTGCGTGCTCGGTTAACGCAGTTGAACAATCAGCCCATTATCAGCGATTCACCACGTGCCAAACGTTTGCTTGATCGAGAAGCGAATTTGGCGGTACTAGATGCTTTACCGGCACACAATCGCGTTATAAATACCTTAGAAAACGCGAAGGATAATGTATTGCCCAGTGTTTCGGTAGAACAGGGTATTGCCGAATTGTTCAACATTCAGTTAGGAGATACACTCACCTTTGATATTGTCGGCCAGTCAGCCAGCTATGTCGTCACCAGTGTGCGTGAAGTGCAGTGGCAAAGTTTGCAGGCGAATTTTTTCTTTATTATTCAGCCTTCGGCTGCGTTGGAATTGCCAGTCACTTATCTTTCCAGTTTTTACACGCAATTGGGTTTGGTTGAGCAAACGCAGTTAAAACAGCGTTGGCAAGCCGATTTTCCGGGAGTGATGTGGATTGATGTGCAACAGTTAATCGACCAAGTGCGCACGCTGATGCAACAAGCCAGTATGGCGGTGAGTTTGTTAACGCTATTTACGCTCATAGCGAGTATCTTAGTGCTCTTGGCATCAACTAAAGCCTCGCAAGACGCGCGTTTACGTCAATGGTTGGTGCTGCGTACCCTTGGCGCTAACCAGCGTCAAATTCGCTTAATTGGACTGGGTGAATATGTGTTGCTAGGCTTACTGACGGGCTTATTTGCCAGCAGTTTGGCAAGCCTAACCAGCGCCTTAATGAGCGTTTATTGGTTGAAAATTCCCGTTTCGCTCAGTCCCAGCCTGTGGTTGGTTGGTTTAGTGGTCAGTAGTAGCAGCTTATTACTGATGGCTTGGCTGACGCAATCAAGTTATCTCAAATTGCATCCGCGCCAATTAGCGCAAGCGATTGAGGATTGAAAAAAGCCCCCAAAGTTGGGGGGCAAAATGGTTTAGATTAATAGAACACTATATTACGCAAATAAATGCTTCACTTTCTTTAAGTTACGACGAAACAATGTGTAGTTTTTCTGCACACGATGCACTTGCCCGATTACGATACTGGGAGAAATGCCCTGTTGCTTCGCCAAAGCAACAACTTGCGCATATTGGGTAATGCTCATTAGCGTATCATCAGATAGTGCAATGATTTCTTGTGCTAATTGATTGGCTTCTTGTTCAATCTTATCGCTGCTATTCGGGTTCAAATCACTGTCAATAATGGTTGTGCGTTCTTTGTTTAGATGCAAGTGAACGTGAGCTAACTCATGTAATAAGGTAAACCAAAAGTTATCCAAACGGTCATGACGTAGCGTTAGTGCAACGACAGGATTCCCTTGCGGCGTCAAGAATGCCGCACCATCTAGATAGGTTTGTTCTAAATGCGGTTCGATAACGAAATGAATGCCATATTTGGCTAAAAAATCTTTTGCCAGCAAAGCGCCATTATCTAAAAAAGAATACTTAACGAGTTGTTGCATCGCTGCTTTATCAAAAGCACTATCACGGTACTTTTCGACAGACTGTTCGGCGCACTGTTGTAACACTTTTACTTGCCATGCCCAGAGCGCATAGTAGTTCACATCTTTGTTAATGCTATTATGGGCGGTTGTTTTCATTAAGGCTGGTTTTAGTGCAAAACCTTGTTGCACGCTTGATATAAAAGAACGCAACTCTTCCTCTGCTCGCTCTTTCAGCTCGGCGAAGCTGCCAGTAAAGTGAGTAAAATAGTCTTTTTTGAGCATATCTTTAAGCGGAAAAGCAAGCCAATCAATGGTATCGACGGCTAGGTCTACTTTTTCGTCCTGCAAGAAAATACAGGCAGGCATACCTAACCCATTGACCAGTTTACGCATCATACCCAGGCTAAGTGGACGCTTACGATTAAGCACTTCTGAGGTTTTTGCTTTAGAACCAAAATATTCAACCATGTCACTTTGTGTTAAGTCTTTTTGATCCATAAAAAACTTAATCGCTTCGATTGGGTCGGGCAAGTCTTGCGGGTAGTGAATGGCTTCGTATTGCTCAACTAGTATTGCTAACACTTCAAGCTCGTCTAACGCTTCTGAACCTTCCTTAGCATCCATTAATTCGCTAATGCGCTGCAAAGCCAGCTCGTAATCTTGCTCTGTTTTAATGGGTTTAATGTTCATAGCTAAATTGTCTCTGCATTAATTTTATCGTAATCGGCATGTGTGCCAATAAAGCGGACATAAACGATTTGTGCCGGATAGTTAATCCTGACAACCAAACGGTATTTGTTACCACAAATGTTAAAAACCACACGGCAATCTGCTAGGAAACTCGCCGAACTGTAAATTTTTTTAATGTCTTGGGTTGTTGTCCAGTTAGCTTTTGATGTACTTGCATGCCAAGTATCTAAAGCATTTTTTGCTTCTGGAAAGGTTGTCCAAAAATCAGTTAGTGTACGCTTACTAATAACTCTCATAAAAACACAATGCTATTATTAAGCATCCATTATAGCGTTACCCAAAAAAAAATCAATATAAAGTTACCAAAATTGGTAACTTTATCCCTCAACCATCCCCACCTCTTCCTCGCTCAACCCAAACAGCGCATACACTGCCTGATTCATAGCGGCTTCTTTTTCGCTGATTTGCTGATTGAGTTGTGCGATCTGTTGACGGTTGCTGTTCACATAGTCTTCCCATTCGTCTTGGTCTTTGAGCGGAATGAGTTTGTCGCTGGCTTTCAGTCCAAAGCTCTTTTTAAGTTCGTTTTGCAGGCTGGTAAAGTCGAGCGCCCACCATGTCTGTGCTTTTTGCGTCAGTTTGGCGGTTTTATCGGCTGGGCACAGGTTGCTGACCAGTCTATGGGCTACTTTTTGCTCGATGGCGTAGCGTTGTTCGGTGAGGCTTTGGCAAGCCTGCGCCAACTCAGCAATCTGGGCTTTTTGTGCTTCGGTAGCGTCGGGAATGGGCAGGGTTTCCATGTACTGGGCGCGTAATTCATAAAAACCACCTCGTACAGAAGGGGCAAGCGCAGTAATTAAAAACCAATAAGGGGCACTGTTTAATAAGCCTAGTAAAAACCAATCATCGGTTGGGATAATGTAGCTCTTATCGTTTGAAAAACTACCATTGGTGTTGCGGTGAAATAAATGACTGGCACTAAAATGAGCATACTGAATTTTTGTTTCTTCAAACGCCTCATAATAAGCACAAGCCCTTAATTCCCACCAAAATTCACCTTTATCAGTACGCTTTTTAGCAGGCACTTCAAACGGCTGCAAATAGGCAAATAAAGCGGAATAGTGCTGACTAAACCATGCGCTCGCTTCTTCTTCACTAATGCTATCTGTTTGGTTCATTTGCTTTCTTGTCCAGAACTTAGGAATCGCAATGAGATACAAATCCCGTGGTTGCGCGTGCCATTTTTTCAGGTCTTTGCCTTCTAAAAAGGGTTTAATCAGTTCATTGCTTTTGGCATCGGCAGCAATGAGCGCATCACGTGTGGCGCGATCAATAACAAAGGCTTCATTAAAGCCCGTTTTAATGCCGTAAAAAGGCGAGCCATAAACTTCTTTAAGCGTTTTGTGTCCTGACGTTAGTTTGGCACGTAGGTTGGCAAGTGCAGCACTTTCAAGCTGCCAACTCTCGTTTGTTAGTTGCGCCTGCGCCATGCTGCCTTGTTGTTGGGTAAAGGCTTGATTCAGGTTATCGGGCAAGTCATTTTGCAGCACCAACATGGCTAACTGATGCGCAGCATCGGGGAGTGACTTTTGCAGAATCACAATGGCGGGATAGGTGGTGACCCCTTCAAAAATCTGCAAATCGCCAAAATCAACGATGGTTTTTAGGCAGGTGTGGCTGCGTAAAAACTGGCGCAAGGGTTCGCCACTGCCTGTCTTAAAAAAGGTCGAGGAAGAAATATAGCCCATCATGCCATTGGGCTTGAGCAATCGCGCGCCCAACTCAAAGAAATAGGCGTACAAGTCGGCAACGCCATGATAAACGGCATACTGGGCTTCTAACCAAGGTTTTAAGGCGCTAAACCGCTCTTGGCGCACATAGGGCGGATTGCCCAGTACCACATCGAAGCCACCCGTGGCGAAAATATCGGCAAAAGCCGTGTGCCAGCAGAAGGTGTCGCCTGTTACTGGCTCAGTCATCCCAAGGCTATTGCCTGCTTTCAGGTTACTATCTAAACTGGTGAGGGGTTTGCCATATTCGGCGGTTTTGAGCCATAACGACAGCTTAGTGATTTCGATGGATTCGGGGTTAATATCGACACCGAATAGGTTGTTATTCAGCACCTCTTTATTCAGGTCGAACACCCCCGCTTGCCCTGTAATCGTGGCAATGGCTTCGTTGGTACGACGATATTCGCCATGCAAGTAATCGAAAGCGGCAACCAAAAATGCACCCGAACCACAGGCGGGATCGACCACCTTAATTTGTTTCAGTCGTTCTTGCCACGCATACCAAAATTGTAAGTCGGTTTGTTTGCCTTTTTTCCAAGTAATGGCCTCTTCTGTGACCTGACTGGCATATTGGCGCAATAAGTTATTAAATTCGTTTTGACAGTAAGCGCCAAGGGTGTGTTCGACAATAAAGGCGGTGATATGATCGGGCGTGTAAACCACACCATGCAGTTTGCGCTTACCCGATACCGCTGTCGCTTTAGCTGTTTTGCTGAGGGTTCGCTGCCCGCTCGCTAGGCTTTCGGAAATTTCTTCTAAGTCGGCAATCGATTGCTCGAAAATATGCCCCAATACCGTTACCGACACATCGGAAGCAAAATCGTATTCGGCAATATTTTTGAAGGCTTCGCACAGGGCGTCGCTGATGGTGAGCGCGTCAAGCTGGGCATCAGGGGCAAAGAGTCCGCCATTGTAAGCAGGAATTTTTAAGTGTGCGTTGCCCTTGTCGATGGCGGTAAACAAGCCTTTGAAGTTGTCGTAAATAGGGCGTGGGTTATAAGGGTCGGCGTGCAAGTAGGCATTTTTGATGCTGTTGTCGGGAATCAGTCCACGATCTTCGGCAAAGGCAATGAAGAGCACACGGTCGAGCAATTTTTGTGCGGGTGCAATGAGTTCTGTGGGGGATTCGCTTGGGTTATCATTTATTAGATGGGCAATCAGCTGTTCGCGTACCGCTTTGTAGTCAGCGTAAAGTTGGGCGGTGATGTCTTTGTCGGCTTGTTCGGTGGCTTGTAATAGTTGGCTGGTGGTGTCGCCTAACAAGTTGTCTTGCGACAATAACAAACGCAAACGTGCATACTCAGCAGGTTGGTCAAGCGTTAACACATCCCAGCTTTCGTAACTTTGTAGCCCATGCCCGACAGCATACAAACGAATTTCACGATAATTACTGACCAATACCCATTTCGCGCCTTTAATGGCATTGGCGTACTCCCATGCTTGCTGCACAGGTGTTTTGTGTCGTCCGGACATAATGGCATCGAGGTTAGGCGTATCCAGTCCTTTTAACTCGAAAGGGGCGATAATTTGCGACTCTCTGTCTTTACCAAAATGTCCTAAGGCAACATCGACAATACCGCCTTTTTTAATGCCCATTTCGTAGCTGGCACTGTATTGAGCATGAGTTGCTACCGTGGTGTAATCGAGTAGGGTTACCAAAAAAGTCTGGATAAATGCACCATGCGCCGATTTTTCACCTAGCTTTTTTAAGCTACCGTCGTTAATGCTGGCTTGCCAATGATGAATGGCGGTGAGGTGGGCAGTAGGAATGGTTGACTGTGTTAGGTGTTTAGCAAGGACTTTGGGTAAGAATAGCGACATTGTGCAAAAGCTCTGTAGGGGCAATCAATGGTTAGGATTTTAGCATAGATAGTTGGAGGTTATTGAACAAAAAGCCCCCAAAGTTGGGGGCTGTTGACCGGTAATGAACCTATCGAACGAATCACAAATCCTTAAACACTTTCGTGTCCATTTTGATGCCCTTCTCGCCTGATTCAGTTCCCCAGACGCTAATTTTGACTGAGGCAACATTGCCTTTAGGCAGGTAACGATCAATTAAATCACGCGCGCGCGGCGGTGAATTTTTATTGACATACTGGTTAATATTTTTGATGATGCAGGGATTATCGGGGTCAGAAACGGCGGCACGAATTTTACCCGATCCTTCAAAGACAAAACCGTCGTTACTTTCAAAAATGATCTCATGATAGTAATCGCCTTTTAAGGGCTGATCGAAGCAAATCTTGGCCAAACGGCGGAAATCAGGTGAACCGCCTTCATTGCTGACCATTTCGATGGATTCAACTTTAACACGCGGTTGCTCACCGCAACCGGCAATCAATAAACTGCTAGCGAGCGTTAGCCCGATGATAAGACGACGAAACATGACAATTTCCTCTTAAACGTTGGTGCAGAATGATAAGCAAAAAAAAGACCAACATCACTGTTGGTCTCTAAGATGATCAATCAGTATTAACGCCTTACTAAGCTTGTTGAATACCGGCTAACTTCCATTCGCCATCAGCTTCACCGATGCGAACCAAATGCCAGAATTCATTAAAGGCGTGTGCAAAAGCACCAGCCTGTTCACTGACATAACCAGTAAATTGTACGGTTAACACCCAGCCATTGGCATCTTGGCTCATTTCGCGCACTTGCGCGCGTACTTCTTCAACGCGTGTTTGATTATCGTCAGCTTCGGCACTGCGTTGCGCTTTAAGTTGAGCAAACAACTCTGGCGTGCTGAGTGCGCTCAAGGTCGCCCAATCCTGATTATCCCAAGCCGATTGCAATGCGACATACCAAGTTTCCGCTTGTTTAACGAATTTGGCTTCATCAAACCAAGTCGGGTAATTCGAACCCATCATCGCTGCCATACCTACGCTGTTACCGACATGGCTACCAATTTGGATGCCAGCAGAACCCGTTGTGTTCATAGGCTCTGCTTGACGATATTGTTGATTCGGCATGGGTGTAGCGGTTGCGGGCATGGGCATCGCCACTGCGCCTTTAGCTTGTTGGGCGCGACGACGTAAGAAGAAGATCACACCGCCGGCAATTAATAACAGCAGAATGATGTCCATCGCACTAATGCCCTCAAAAGCACCACCCATAAAGGCGGCTGCCAACAAACCACCGGCAGCCAAGCCCATTAAGGGTCCCATCATGGATGGTTTGGCTGCTGCACCCGCCGCTGTGCCAGTAGCACCCGCTGCTGCGGGTTGTTGTGCTGGGCTAGTTGGCGCGCTTTTCGCATTACCTGCTGGAGAAGCTGGCGCGACATCGCGTTGCATACCCGAATTGCTTCCACTACCCATGCGTTTAGCAAAAGCTTCGGTGCTGACCATGCTGACACTCACCAACAGCGCCATAGCCACAGAAAATAGTTTTGCTTTCATTGTTAACCCTCTTTTACTGCACGTGAAATGGTGTAATCACGTCCTTGTTTGACTTTCTCATAATTACCGAACTGTTCATTAAAAGTGCGTTTCATATAATCGCGCAAGCCATTAATGGTGACGACAACAAGCTGTCCACCTGGTAACAAATGCTGATCTATATCATACAGGAAAATCGACATTAATTCCTTACCTACCTTAGCAGGAATATTCGATACAACGGTGCTAAATCGTTGATCTTTTGGTAATTGTGCCAGACCATTCGACAATAACACCTGTCCTTGGGGAATGCGATTGGCAATCAGGTTGCGACGCGCATAATCCACCGCGACAAAGTCCTTGTCTAACATGGTAACACTGCCATTAGGGGCATCTTTTGCCAGAGCAATGCCTAAAGGACCATAGCCACAGCCCAAGTCTAAGATATGCTCGTCGGACTTAATATCGCAGTATTTCAGCAATAAATCGGTACCCGAATCAATCTCGCGCGGCGAAAAAAGTCCCCAAGTGGTGGTAAATTGCAATGAATGACCACGCAATTCGGTGTTAAAATGCAGGTCTTGTTTGAGTGCGTCTATATTCATGATGATCTCTAAATACCCCAATGGGAAGGGGGTCTGGGGGAAGGGATGCATGTAAAACACATGTAACTCATTGAATTAATCCCTTCCACCAGAGGTGAAATAAGTTAGGGATGTTAAAAATGCCACTAAGTGGGATTTTTAGCGATGCCCTAACTTATAATGATGCCCCTTTCTCGTCTTTAGGTCAAATTTGCGTGCAACTCAATCCAGCTCAACAACAAGCGGTTCAACTTACGCAAGGTCAGGTTTTGGTGCTGGCAGGTGCAGGTTCGGGTAAAACGCGCGTTATTACGGAAAAAATCGCTTATCTGATCGAAAAAGAAGGCCACAACCCCAAAGGCATTTATGCCGTCACCTTTACCAACAAAGCCGCGAAAGAAATGCAAAGCCGCTTAACACAGCGTTGTGGCGAAGCGGGTCGTGGTGTGCAGGTATCGACTTTCCATACACTGGGGCTAGACATTTGCCGACGAGAATATAAAGCGCTGGGTATTCGCCATAGCTTCTCGCTGTTTGATGATGCGGATACGATGCAACTCTTGCGTGAGCTATCGCGTGATAGCGAAGTGGATAGTGACAAGCTAAAAAGTGCTCGTCATGCCATTTCGATGGCGAAAAACCGCCTGCAATCACCCGAGTGGTTATTAGCACAAGCAACGAATGAAGATGAAGCCTTTGTCGCACGTCTATATGCGGCCTATCAGGAAAGCTTACAAGCCTATTCTGCGCTCGATTTCGACGACTTAATCGCCCGTGTGGTGTGGTTGTTTCAGCAAGATGCCGATATTCAACAAAAATGGCGTCATAAAGTACGTTATTTGTTGGTCGATGAGTATCAAGATACCAACCCAGTGCAATACGAGTTAATGAAACGCTTAGCCGGTTCGCAAGGGCATTTTACCTGTGTAGGGGACGACGACCAATCCATTTATGCGTGGCGTGGTGCAGCGCCGGAAATTCTCAGTCAGCTACAACAAGACTACCCTAGCCTAACCTTGGTAAAACTGGAGCAAAATTATCGTTCCAGTGCGCGTATTTTGCAGGCAGCCAACCAGCTCATTACCAATAATCCGCATTTGTTTATTAAAAAGCTGTGGTGTGATCGCGGTCATGGCGACAAGATTCGCATTTTGGCTTGTCCCGACGAAACCACCGAAGCCGAACGCGTGGTCAGTGAACTGTTGGTGCATAAAATTAAGAACCAAGGACAATGGCATAATTACGCGGTGCTCTATCGCAGCAACCACCAAGCGCGTTTGGTTGAGCGTGCCTTGCGCGAACAGGAAATTCCCTATCGCATTTCCGGTGGTCAATCCTTTTTCGATCGGGTTGAAATTAAAGACCTGCTCGCTTATTTGCGTCTGTTAGACAATCCTGACGATGATGCCGCTTTTTTACGCATTGCCAACACGCCTAAACGCGATATTGGCCCGCAAACCCTAGCCAAGCTGTCAGATTATGCCAAAGGGCGCGGCGTGAGTCTGTGTGCCGCTTGTAGTGAATTTGGGTTATCGCAACTCTTACCCGAGCGCGCGGTAGTGCAGTTGCAGCGATTTGCTGAATTTTTAGAGCGTTGGCGTCCTGCTTTGGGCGGCATGGAATTACCCAATCAGCTCATGCAGTTTTTGAGCGATTTGCAGTACGAAGTCTGGCTGATGGAAAACGGCGATAATCCCAAAAAAGCAGCGAGACAATGGCAAGCGGTACTCGATTTATTGCAATGGATCGGTCGTTTGGTGGAAAAGCATGATGGTGCTTGGGGTTTGTCGGAATTAGTGCGTCATTTAACGCTCATGAACACATTAGAGCGCCAAAATGAGGAACAAGAGAAGGATGAGGTATCCCTCATGACCTTGCATGCTGCCAAGGGGTTAGAATTTGGTCATGTGTTTTTGCTGGGCATGGAAGAAGGCATACTGCCACATCAAAACAGCATTGATGCCGGTAGCGTGGAAGAAGAGCGTCGTTTAGCCTATGTCGGTTTGACGCGTGCAGAACGCTCGTTAACGCTAAGTTATGCCCGTTCGCGCAAACGCTATGGTGAGCAACAAAGTACCACCCCTAGCCGCTTTTTAGACGAGTTGCCGTTGGATGATATTTACTGGGAAGGTAAAGACGAACAAGCCGACACTGAAGCACAAGCCAAGGTGGCAGCGGATCATCTCGCTGCCATGAGGGCGATGTTGGGTTAGAGGTATTAAGACTCTTGTGCTAGGGCATCACGTTTGTTGTGGCGAATAGATGACCAAACGCCAGCAGAGATAAATAAAATCCCAATCAGACCGGTAATGAGCTCAGGCACATGAACGTGCATCGAAATCATCATAATGGTCGCTAAAGCACCAACAGCGTAATGCGCGCCGTGATCAAGGTAACGGTAAGCACTTAATGTACCCTGTCTAACCAAGTAAATGGTGATTGAACGCACAAATAAGGCACCAATGCCTAATCCCAGCATAATAATAACGACATCTTTGGTAATGGCAAAAGCGCCAATCACACCATCAAAGCTGAATGAAGCGTCTAACACTTCTAGGTATAGAAAAGACGCCAAGCCAGCTCGCCCCGCTGTACCAATCAAATCCATGTTCATTTCCATGAATTTATTAATCGAAGAGAGTAAAACAAAGGTGATGATGCCAGCTAATCCGGCTACTAACGCCCCTGCTTGTTTTGCTTCGGGTAAAAAATGAGCGCTGGTTAGTAAGATAGCAAGGGCAAAGACGATTTCTAAAGATTCTAGTTTTCCCATGCGCCCTAACCAGGCTTCAAGGCTTCCTAGCCAATGAACATCACGTTCATCATCGAGAATGAAGCCTAAAAAGACCATCAGTAGGAACATGCCACCAAAAGCCGCTACTTGTACATGGGAAGACTCTAGGTGCATGGCATAAGTATCAGGATCGTTCAGTGCCATATGGGCTACGTCCCACATGCTCAAACTGGCGACAATAGCGACAATGGCGAGCGGGAAGATCACACGCATGCCAAAAACGGCAATCAACATACCCCAAGTGAGGAAGCGTTGCTGCCAAACGGGATCCATTTTTTTCAGAATACCCGCATTCACCACCGCATTATCAAAAGATAAGCTGGTTTCAAGCACAATCAAAATGGCAGCAGTAAATAGTCCTGCCCAACCGGCCCATAACCAAGCCAAATAGAGTGCCAGAATAGTAAAGCCGATAGACCAGCGAAAATGTTGAAAGAGATGCGCAAGCATGGTTAACCCTATATCATAAATTTTATTTATTATCGCACAGATTTTTATTTATACAAGCAACTTTACACTAACCAAGGTTCGGGCTTGTGAATGCCATAACCCTGTGCAAAATCAACGCCAATCATGCGCAGTTCATTGATGATCTCTTTGTTTTCGACATATTCCGCTACGGTTTGCACATTAAACACGCGTGATAGTTGGTGAATATTGGCAACAATGGCGCGGTTAATCGCATCTTGGTGCATATTTTTAACAAAAGCGCCATCAATTTTCAGGTAGTCAATCGGCATTTGCCGTAAGTAGGCGAAGGAAGACAAGCCACTGCCAAAGTCGTCTAGTGCCAGTGCTGCACCCTTACTTTTAATTTGATGCATACACTGCATGGCTTGCGACAAGTTACTCATTAAAGCTGTTTCGGTAATTTCAAAGCAAACAAAGGGCATTAATGTGGCGTGCTCATCCAACTGTTGCAGGATAAACTGCATAAATTTCTCGCTGGCTAGAGATTGTCCTGACAAGTTGATACTGAAAATGGTTGTATCACTGGCACCTGAACGATGTAAATGGGCGATATTCGTCAGGGCTGTGTTCACCACCCATCGATCAATTTGTTCCATAATGCCGTAACGTTCGGCAGCAGCAATAAATTGAGAAGGAAGGAGCATGTCATTTTTTTCGTCGCGCATGCGTACCAGCACTTCAGCGTGTCGATTGCCCTTGTTTAAGGGCAGCATACGTTGGATAAAGAGTGTCATGCGGCCATTTTCAATGGCGCGAGGAATGCGCTCTACCCAGGTCAGTTCTTCATGACGTTGACTGATTTCGACGTTATCCGCGCTCGCATACTCAACACGATTACGTCCTTTTTCTTTGGCTAGGTAACAGGCTGTATCGGCGGCAATCAAGCATTGTTCAACAGACAGTTTTTGTTGATCAATGAGCACCAGACCAATACTGACACCAATCTGGAAGCGTTTTCCTTGCCAAATAAAAATAAAATGACGAATATCGTTGATCAGCTTATGACAAACTTCAGTGGCTTCTGCTAACCGAGTATTGTAAAGAATTAGCCCAAACTCATCGCCACCCAAACGACCGAGTACGGCATTGTCTGGAAGATTGAGCATAAACACATTGCTTGCTAACTGGCGTAATAGCTGATCACCCGCCATATGTCCTGCTGTATCGTTGACCACTTTAAACTGATCGAGGTCGAGATAGCAGAAGGCATGCTGTTGACCCGATTGATGTGCCAGTAAAATGGCGTTTTTCAGTTGATGTTCAAACTCATAGCGGTTGTATAAACCGGTTAAATGGTCAAATTTTGCCATGCGTTCGATTTGTTGACGCATTTCTTCCAAATGGGTGACGTCTTCTAGCACTAAGGTAGCACCATGAATCAGATTATCGGATTTATGAAGCGGAGAAAAAGTCACATCCAATAAAAGTGTGTCCCCTTCTTGCGTTTTGGTACGTATATTGTGTAACCGAACCAATGTTCCTTGATTTATGGCTTCAGAGAGACTGCGTTCTATCTTCTCCAGTTCGTCGGAAAGCTCGTCTGGGAAAAGCCCCCTAAAGCTGAGTTCAAGACCAGCCTCCCACTGAATCGAAAAAATCTCACTCGCTTTGGGATTCATGAATCGGATTCGACCCTCATTGTCGGTCGTGATCACCCCTTCTCCCAGTGAGTTGAGTGTTGCTTTGGCTTGATTACGCTCATCGGTCAATGCTTGTTCAATTTCCCAGCGTTGCTGCTGTTGCGTTGCTTTATGGCGTAGTGAACTATAAATCAGTACTACCCAAATTCCCGCAATGAGTAGAATGAAGAAGCCAGGCACCAGATTCAGTTGATTCAAGCTGGGTTTACTAGACAGAAAGAGTTGCATGGACTTGTCGGCAATACGGATGGATTGGTTCAGCTCAATACTGGGTAGCCAAGTTAAAGGCTGCTCGTCAGCAACTTGGGCGAGTTCACTGGTCCGCCATTCTTTGGCATTGCGTTGAGTTTGTAAACGCAGTGTTAGGTTCGTTCTAGCATCGATGCTTTTTTTCAATTGATTATTGATTAATTCTTCTAAAAACAATTCACTGCTGATCAGTAATTGAACGTGCTGCATGCGTTCTTTAGCGGGAATCTGCTCGACCGCATTGGTATCATAAATGGGTGAGAAAAGACTGATTCCATGCGCATTTTCAACAGAACTGTGTGACCAAGCGGCAGAAATACGGTTTTCTGCAATGGTTTTATTAATTGCGTCAAAGAATTGAAGATAGCTGTAAACATCTCTACCTAAGTGCTTTAAACTCATGACACGATCATTTTTGACATCACTCACGGGAAAGTAGATAACATCCATTTCCTGTTGATAATTGTCTGCGCTACCAAAAACCTGATAGTTTAGGTAGCCTTCATCCCGTTTTTTTTGTTCAAAGGCGTCCAGTTGTTTATCGGTTACTTTAGGGAGAATGAAAAAAGAAACATCCTGACGACTTTTACTGATTTCATTAACATAAATACGCAGATTTCCGGCAAACTCACCTTCAATGCTGTGTAACGTCAGGATATTGGCGGCGATACCATGATGTAAAGAAATAATCGAAGCAATTTCACTGTTGGTTTTTTCTACAAAACTGATGAATTGTGCTTTCACTGTTTTGTTAAAGGCTTCTTGAGCTACCCAAATACTGAGCGCTGTTGCACTGGTCATAATCGCGATCGCGGCAATGGCGAATCGCCATCTTGGAAATGAAGCCTTGGGGGGGGTATTTTTCATGGCGTTTGTGTTCGATAAGCAATAGCGTTACGTTTGATATGAGCGGGTAACTCATATGGTGACAGTGACAATAAGGATTCGTTGATGTAAGGAATAAATTGTTGATTGGGAATAATGGGTATTTGCCAAGGTTGACTGCCTGCTAATACAGCTGTTGTTAATTTGGCTGCCCAGCGTCCGAACTCTTCGGGTGATTTGGAAAGACTAAACATGACATAGGGTCGCATAAAGTCTTGGCTAGCGAAGGTGAATCGTTGGTTATGGGTTTTCAACCATTCAACTGCTTGTGACTCATTCCAACCTGCAATACCCTGATTGGTTCCCAAATGGATGGCATCGGCGTCTTGTGCTTTGACTACCGCTTTTTTCCAGTCGTTAAAGTTACGAACAAAAATATGCTCTACTGCTAATTGGTGTTGTTGCGCTGCTTGTTCAATGTAATGACTGTCTGTTCTTTCTAATGGGCTATCGGCACTTATCACAGCTAATTTATGTAAGGATTTCACTGTGTGGCGCAGGATTCGTAGTACCTCATGTGTGGGCCAAACTTCGGTCATGCCGGTTGCATTATCCATGGGATAACCATAGGGCGTTGGATCCCAATTAATGCCGACATAAACAACAGGTATACGTGAGTTGCGCAGGTAGGGTTGAACCACATACTGACTGGAAGCATCGTCTGCTGCAATCACAATGTTCGGCTTAGCAAGCTTAATTAGGTCGGCAATTTCTTGCCCTTTTTGTTGCAGCAGTTCGTGAGAGCTGTGTTTCGCATCTAAGTAATAAGGGGTTATACGACATTGCTGCTGAGCGTCTTTTTGAAACTGTTGCTGAATGCGGTCACTCCAGTCATAGCCAGGACTATAAGCATTCAGATAAATGCAATGGGTTGCCAAAGCCTCTGTTGTCGCAAGCGACAGACAGAAAAACAGCGGTTTCAAAAAGTGCGAATGCATGATGTTATGAGTAGTCCAACTGATGACGGTGTTTATGTTCGTAAACATCAAAAATGGTAATCGCCATGGCTGCCAGCATTGGGCCAAATATCAATCCCATCATACCAAAATGCAGCAAACCTGCAAAGGTTGATAATAGGGTTAACCAAGTATGGTCGAGCGCATTGCGTCCCGCGTCTTGTCGATATTGTTGACTGAGGCGCTGGATTAACACTGTGCGCAGCAGGTTATCAATGACGATACCGATAAAAACCGCACTGTATAACGCTGTGATCAGGGCCAACCAAGGTGACCCTTCAATGAGGAAATAGAGTACTACAGGCCCCCACACTAACAATCCACCGACGACAGGTATAAATGAGGTAATGGCGAAAGCCAAGCCAAGGAATAACCAAGGTAAGCCGAATACCAGCATCAATAGGCTAAAAGCCAGTCCTTGAATCATAGCGACGCCCAATACACTCACGGTGAGGACATTGGATAGGGCGGCAAAGCGTCTGAGAATAAAGTGGTCGAGATTATTAGATAAGGGCGATAAATTCACCAAGCGTTTAATAAAGCTTTGTCCGTCTCGGTAAAAGAAGAACAGACTGAATAAGGCAATGGCCATAAAGCCAATAAAACTGGTGATGCCACTGAATAGATTACTTGCTACCCATAAGCTTAATGCTTTGGTTTTTTCAACGATGGTGGGTAATTGTTGTTCGATGGTCTGCGCCACGCTATGCTGCAGATTCTCGGGTAGCGGTGTACTAGCCAATAAGCGCTGTTCGAGTTCACGAATAGAAGCTGGAGATTGTTGTCCTAACCAGTTTTGTAGCTGATTGAACACTTCTGCTCCCATACGTCCGCTTTCTGCCAATAAATAGCTTATGGGCAGGAAAACGACCAGAAAGGCTGCCGTTGTCATTAGCATCGCTGCACGATTGGCGTTCATGCGAGGTTGAACACTCAGCTTTTGGAACAAGGAATAGCTACTGGTGGCTAAGAGTAAGGCAAATAAAAAAGCCGGAATGAATTGGTTGAATAACCAAATGAGCGAAACCAAGGCGATGAGCAATAATGCCAAGAGAAAACTTTCTTCGTAGGGATGTTTTTGCTGCATTGACTTGGCCTTTTTGATTAGTCGGGCATCGCTAAAAAGCTCGCTCTGCTTATTTTTTAGCGTACCCAAGTTCATTTTATTTCTGTAGGAAGGGACTAAATCAGAGGGTTACGTGCTATTACAGTACAGCCCTTCCCCCAGCCCCCTTCTCATTAGGATTTTTAGAGGTCACCGTTTTTAAATAAGGTTTCACCACGCATCAGGTCTTCTAAGGTTTCTCGTACGCGCACGCATTGATGTTGATCACCATCGACCATAATTTCTGCCGCCCTAGGACGTGTATTGTAGTTAGAACTCATGACGAATCCATAAGCACCAGCCGATAAAACAGCAATATAATCATTGGGTTGAGAAGTTAGTTGGCGTGATTTTCCTAAAAAATCGCCCGTTTCACAAACAGGCCCCACGACATCGACTGATTGAGCTGCTTGCGCGTTATCGCATACATCGACAATCGCTTGCCAAGCATCGTAAAGGGCAGGACGAATCAAATCGTTCATCGCTGCATCAATGACCATAAACGACTTGCCTTCATTTTCTTTGAGCAATTCTACTTTACTCAATAGTACGCCGTTGTTACCGACAATGGCACGTCCGGGTTCTACTAGGATTTCAGTGTCGGGTTGTTGAATGGCGCCTAACAAGGCTTGCACATAAGCTGCGGGCGTGGGGGCTTGATCACTGTCTTGATAATCAATGCCCAAACCGCCACCCATGTCGATATGATGTAATCTGATCCCTTCGGCATTGAGTTGCTGTTGAAAAGCAACGACACGTTTAGCCGCTTCTTGAAGCGGCGCTAAATCGAGCAGTTGCGAACCGATATGGCAGTCGATACCTTGCACCGATAAATGGGCAGAAGCGGCAGCATGGCGATAGAGTGTCAGTGCTTGTGTAAAGGAAACGCCAAACTTGTTTTCTTTGAGCCCTGTTGAAATATAAGCATGGGTTTTAGGATCTACATCAGGGTTAACACGAATGGAAATTGGTGCAGCCGTATTCAATGTTTTTGCAACCGACTCCAATCGGTAAAGCTCTGCTTCTGATTCGACGTTAAAACACTTAATGCCGCTTTCCAAAGCGAAACGCATTTCCGATTCGCTTTTTCCTACCCCAGAAAAAACCACTTTACTGGCATCACCGCCTGCTTTGAGCACACGCGCTAGTTCGCCACCTGAAACGATATCAAACCCCGCCCCTACCTGTGCAAGTGTCTGAAGCACAGCCAAGTTGCTATTGGTTTTGACGGCATAACAGACCAAATGCGGTTGCTGTGCAAAAGCGGTATCAAATGCTTGCCAGCGTTGACGAATGCCTTGGCGACTGTAGACATAACACGGCGTACCATAGTGTTCAGCAATCTGCTGTAGATTGACCTGATCCATGTAAAGCGTGCCGTTGTGACGATGAATAGGAGTAACGTTCATAGGATTTCTTTGTTGTGCGTGATTGAAGAAGGATTTAGGGGTTTATTTGCATCTGTCGGAGGTGGCGATAAATTGCCTTTTTTTCCGCAGCCTGTCAGCATCAGTAGTAATAAGACTGAGAGCAACCAATAATTCATAATCTTATCTCATGTATGTTCATTCATATTTTACTGTAATTTAAGTTTTTTGGTGTGGTTTTGGCACTGCTTTTGCTCAAATATTCATCAATATGGGTTGATTGCCTAGCTGTGTTATGGTTTCACGTGAAACGCTATGTTATGCTTACTATCCGTAGCGCTAATACTGATGAATTAGGAAGTTGTTCATGCGAAATGTTCGCCGCCACTTTCGATTGGATGTGGTTATACCCGCTGTGATTAAACTGGCTGACCAGAATGAGGTGGTTCGTTTGGTCGTGCCCGAATTAGCCAGTGGTCAGTGGCAGTCATCTGAGGTTGCTTATGATCAGCAGCTGACGCAATTTAATCAGGCTTTGTTAGCCGAAAATGAATTGGCTGGTAAGGTAATCGGTGATTTAGTCTTGCGTGTCAATTTACTCTGTGAAACTATTATTTTATTGGTGCAAGGTCATTCGGTCTATGAAAGTATCGAGTTTTACAAAACGCGTCGAGGGAAAACGCCGCTAGCGATGCAATTAAAACCAGGTAGTGCGACAGCAGATTTGCTACGTGCTTTTAATGCTAAATTAGACTTCTACTTTGATATTGTTGATAAGGCAATTCATAAGGCTTATGCTGACTATCTGCAAGCGTTAGCACACAGTGAGTTTGTTTTCGATGAAAAGTTAGCTGACTTAACTGAAAAAGCGCATCACGGTAGTTTATTGGCTAAGTCTGTGTTGGCAATGGATGAAAAGTTAGCTCGTCATGTTCCTTTCTTAGTTAAGTTTCGTCAGGAAGTGAGCTATTTGGTGGATAAGAATGCTTGGCCATTAAGACAGTTAAATTTGAGCGCTGGTGGTGTTGGTTTCGTCAGTCGTGACCCTTATCCCAAATTTGCGCGTTTGCTGATTGATTTTCGTTTTCCGACAGCAGGTAAAGCCGAAGTGTTTAACATGACGGGAAATATTGTCAATAGTCGCCCTATTCCTGAAGGTTTCTATATTGCGGTTGAGTTTACGAATGCCAGTGAAGCCATACAGCACCGGATTATCCTACTATTGCAGAATGAAGAGTTAAACCAATTGATTGCTTGGCAACGAGGGCGTCGTGCTAACGCATCGGCTAATCAAAACTCCCTGTTGGAAGGTTTGTAATATGGCGCTACTTCATCCTTATGAAAATTACTTGATTCGTCAGTTGCCGCCCAACGCACAACGGGCTGCCGAGGCTTTGCTGGCAAAAACTTCATTGGCTGAGTTGCTTGCGTTACGTGAAGAAAATCGCATTGATTTGTTTTTAATGGATCAAAACAAAGTGCCACACGAGTTGTGGCCAGAGATTTTGCGAGCCGTGTTATTGGCAAGGGTTAGCTACTTTGAACCCTCGCCCTTGTTAGATCAGGAAAAGATTTTGTTGTTGGTTAAGCTGGCGGTTGAAACCGTGGGTTTTTCCCTATCCACCCCTTTACCGCAAATTGTGAATGCCATCAAAGCCGACTATCCGCGCTTAACCAAGTGGCTGGCATTAATGGCGCAACTATTGGCAAAAGTTAAATCAGCTCAGGTTAAACAAACCGCTGGATAAGTAGCGATCACCTCGATCGCAGACAATGCAAACAATACAGGCATTTTCAGTTTCTTGCGCTAATTGCAAGGCGCAGGTCATGGCACCGCCGGAAGAGACGCCGCTAAAAATCCCCTCCTCTCTTGCTAATCGGCGCATGGTATTTTCGGCGCTGGTTTGGTCAACATCCATAATGCGATCGACTCGCCTCGCATCATAAATGCTCGGTAAATATTCGGCAGGCCAGCGACGTATGCCTGGAATTTGGGCGCCATCGGCAGGTTGTACGCCAACAATTTGAATGTGAGGATTTTGTTCTTTTAAGAACATACTGGTACCCATGATGGTGCCTGTGGTTCCCATGGCGGAAACAAAATGCGTGATTTTGCCAGCAGTTTGTCGCCAGATTTCAGGGCCTGTTGTTAAATAGTGTGCCATGGGATTGTCGGGATTAGCGAATTGATTGAGTAAAAAACCATCGCCATTCGCTTGCATAGATAGGGCTAAATCTCGCGCCCCTTCCATACCTGTTTCACGTGAAACAAGAATCAGTTCTGCGCCATAAGCAGCCATCGCATCCTTGCGTTCTTGCGTCATGTTGTCGGGCATAATCAACTTGATTTTATAACCGCGCATAGCCGCAACCATCGCTAAAGCAATGCCTGTGTTGCCGCTAGTGGCTTCAATCAGCGTGTCTCCGGGGCGAATTTCTCCACGTTTTTCGGCTTGTAAAATCATGTTGAAAGCCGGACGATCTTTAACGGATCCGGCAGGATTGTTGCCTTCAAGTTTACCCAGAATGACGTTGCCACGTGTGTCTTGATAAAGACGCTGGATTTGAACCAGTGGAGTGTTGCCGACGGTGTCGGCTAGTGTGTGATAGCCCATCTTTCATTACGCCTTAGGTTGATTGATGTAGAGCAAATCCCAAACGCCATGGCCTAAACGCTGACCGCGACGTTCAAACTTGGTTTCGGGGCGGTAGTTAGGCTTGATAGCATAATTTCCCTGCCCTGCACTGTTACTAAAGTCTGCAAAGGTATCCATCATTTCCAGCATCCACTCGGCATAGGGTTGCCAGTCGGTAGCGCTGTGAAAGACTCCTTCAGGCGAGAGTCGTGAATGAAGTAACTCTAGAAAAGGAACCTGTACAATGCGGCGTTTGTGATGTTTGGTTTTATGCCAAGGATCAGGGAAGAATAACAAGACACGTGCTAGGCTATGCTCAGGAATCATGTGCTTCAAGACTTCTACTGCGTCGTGGCTCATGACGCGAATGTTGGTTAGCCCGAGCTGCTGTACTTGATTGAGCAGGCTACCGACACCGGGACGATGCACTTCGATACCGATAAAGTTGATGTTCGGCATAGCAGCAGCCATATGCGTTAAACTATGTCCCATGCCAAAACCGATTTCGCACCAAACTGGGTTATCATTAGCAAATAGCTCGGTAAAGTTGAGCTGGTGATCGGCTTGGTAATTGATGCCAAATTTCGGTAAGAGTTCGTTGAGTGCTCTTTCTTGTGCGGGGGTGCATCTGCCCTCTCGGCGTACAAAACTTTTAATTTCGCGGCGGTACGGGGTATCGCTGTTTTGCGGTAGAGGAAGGCTCTGTGTCTCAGTCATGGGAAGAAGGTTCCTTTAGTGAACGGTTATTAGCGTGGTTCGATCATTATGGTCGCCATGATTTGCCTTGGCAACACCCGGCGACACCTTATCGTGTGTGGGTGTCAGAGGTCATGCTACAACAAACGCAAGTGGCTACGGTGACTCCCTATTTCGAGCGTTTTATGGCGCAGTTTCCCAATGTTGATTCCTTGGCGAGTGCATCGGTCGATCAGGTCTTAGCCTTGTGGAGCGGACTGGGCTATTATGCCAGAGGGCGCAATTTGCATAAAGCGGCACAAGTTATTGTGCGCGACTTTATGGGTCAACTGCCAAATAACGCGGCAGCATTAATGAGCTTACCCGGTATTGGTCAGTCAACAGCGCACGCCATTTTATCTTTGGCCTATCAACAACCCACCGCTATTTGCGATGGTAACGTGAAACGCGTTTTGGCGCGTTGGTTAGCCCTGCCCTTACCGATTGAATCTAAAGAAGCACAGCAGCGCTTATGGCAAGTGGCCGATGAGTTACAGAGTCGTGCGCGCCCAGGTGCTTATACGCAAGCGATTATGGATTTAGGGGCTACCTTGTGTACACGCACAAAACCACGTTGTGAGCAGTGCCCCCTAGTACAGGATTGTGCTGCCAGAAAGAGTGATCAAACGGTTACCACTTGGCCACTACGCAAAGCTAAAGCCAGTAAATCGCTTCATTCAGTTAACCTATACTGTTATATGAGCACGGATGGAGCGATTTGGTTAGAGGCCCCGCAACAACAAACAGGTATTTGGGGTGGCTTGCACCAATTGCCTCAAGCTCCTTTATCACATTCGAAAGAATCGTTTACGCCATTAAGCCCGATTAAGCATGTTTTCACGCATCAGGTATGGCAGATTACGCCCTACGTTACCGTCATGACGCAGAAAGCAGATGAGCAGCAGTTGTCTAACAATGGCTTATGGTATAATCCTAATCAAATAAATCAATCAGTCGCTAGACCCGCTGTGGTAGATAAGTTGCTGAAATATTGGGCATTACATCAAGGAAGTTTATTATGAGTCGTCGCGTATTTTGTGCACGTTTGAAGCAAGAAGCAGATGGCCTGCCTTATCAACCTTATCCAGGTGAATTGGGCGAACGTATTTTCAACGAAATTTCGGCAGAAGCATGGAAACAGTGGTTAGCGCAGCAAACGATTTTGATTAACGAATATCGTTTGTCCTCGATGGATCCTAAGGCTAAACTTTTTTTGCGCGAGCAAATGGAGGAGTTTTTGTTTGGGGATGCTAACCTTGCCATGCCAGAAGCCTATAAACCCAGTTAACAGAACATGATCATTAAACCGCAACAACAATTGCTGGACGTGTATGTCGGTCGGCAACCCATTTTCAATCGTGAGATGCAACTTTATGCTTATGAGCTGCTCTTTCGTAATGGGGATGGCCAGAATGCTGCCTCGGTAACCGCTGAAGACTCTGCTACAGCTCAAGTCATCGTGAACGCATTTGCTGAAATCGGTTTGTCGAACTTAGTCGGACAACAAAAAGCGTTTCTCAATTTTACAGAACAGTTTTTATTGGCGGAAAACAACAGTATTTTCCCAATAAACCAAGTGGTTATTGAATTGCTAGAAACGATTCAACCGACGCCGGCGGTGATTAGTGCGGTACGTGGGTTGCGCGAAAAAGGTTATACCATCGCTTTAGATGATTTCTTTTACAGTGATGAGTTTAAGCCGTTAATTGCTTTGGCGAATATTATTAAAATTGATATTCTGGCCGTTGGTGTACGGCAACTTCCCCAACACGTGCAAGCCATTCGTGCAACCAATGCTTCGGTTCGTTTGCTAGCGGAAAAAGTGGAAACGCAGGCACAGTTTGAGTTATGCAGGGCTTTGGGAATGGATTATTTTCAAGGTTACTTTTTTGCTCGCCCGCAAATTGTGAAAGGACATGGGTTAGCCAACAATAAGCTTGCCATTCTGAATCTTTTGGCCAGTGTCTATGATCCTGACATTGATATGGGAGAGTTGGCCGAAATTATTGGCCACGATGTCGGCTTAACCCATAAATTATTAGCTTTTGTACGTAGCTATCCTGGCAATGAAACCATCCAAATTAACTCTATTAAAGACGCAGTGTTGCGTTTCGGGCTACAAAAATTACAAAGTTGGGTCAGTATTTTGGTATTGGCAGGTAAAGATGATAAAACACCAGAACTGTTCAAAACTGCATTGATTCGTGCTCGCTTCGTACAGTTATTGGCAGAACATGCCGCCTTGCCGCAACGAGAAAGCTTTTTTATGGTCGGATTGTTTTCTTGTTTAGATGCCTTGATGGACGCGGATATGCCCACTTTAATGGCCGCCATGCCCTTGCATGAGTCGATCAAGAACGCGTTGATCGAGAAAACAGGTGTTATGGGTGAAGCACTGAGTTGCGTTTTAGCGATTGAACAAGGAAAGATTGAGCAGACCAGCTTCATGCAGATGAATGCGGGAGAAATTTCGAGCTATTACATGCAAGCCATGTGGTGGACAACGATTACCTGTGCCAACTTAGTTAAATAACAGCGCATCGCTTAAAACCTCGTTTCGCTTTATTTTTAGCCCACCCGTTAAGGTTTTTTAGAGGTCAGCAATGTTAAATTTACCATCTATTGTGGTTGTTTTAATGTAATTAACTAGATATGGTTGTTGCAAAATCAGTCGCTTAGCGTTAAAATGTTCGTTTATTTCAGACACCAAATAACAGGATTTTGCCATGAAAGAAGGCATTCACCCAAAATACAATCCAGTGGTTTTCCAAGACATTACTACTGGTGATATGTTTATTACGCGTTCTACGATGAACACTAAGCAAACCATTGATGTTGATGGTAAAACTTACGGTTTAGTGCGTTTAGAGGTTTCTAGTTCGTCTCATCCTTTCTACACAGGTCAACAAACCTTAGTGGATACTGAAGGTCGTATCGAGAAATTCCGCAACCGTTACAAGCGTTAATAGCGGAGCTCTGCGTGAGCCTATTGCGTCCTGTAAAAAGCCTAGCTCTTGTCGCTGGGCTTTTTGCTTTTTGGGCAAGCACGACGACTTGGAACTCGGCTTTTGCTAGTGATGATTGTACGCCACTCAAAATTGATCAGCGTGTGAAAATTGATGTGGTGTATGATGGCAGTACCTTCTTCGTTGGTGATACGGTTGTTATGTTAACGGGGGTGCA
The DNA here is from genome assembly GCA_002281095.1 of Thiotrichales bacterium 35-46-9. GTDB lineage: Bacteria > Pseudomonadota > Gammaproteobacteria > Thiomicrospirales > Thiomicrospiraceae. The sequence goes on from NCFI01000003.1 coordinate 28,053, forward strand.
TGTTCCGATTGCGGCACGACATTTGCGCGCGCCACAACCCTTGGGTAAAGCGGTTGCGCAGGCCGTTGGTGAGCTGGTACGTCGAAGTAAAGGTCAGTTAAATCTCGAGTATGACCAGTTAAGCTCTCAAAATGGGCGTGTCTTGGCGCATGCCTATTTGGGTGACGGACGTAATTTGGCGCTAACTTTGTTAGAAAATGGCTTTGCTTTGGTCAACACTCAGTTACCGAATAGTTTGCATGCTCAATGTTACCGTCAGGCAGAATCGCGTGCTAGGGCAGCAAAATTGGGGTTGTGGCAATTTCAGGATATGGGCGTCCCAGTGGTTGAATCAAAAGCACTAACAGGAGAGCGTCGAGGCTTTCAAATTGTTCGTGGTACCATTGTGAATGCGGAACAAAAGGCACGCTATTTTTCCTTGACCATGGATACGGTGAGTTTGCGAATTCCTAATGAATCGTTGAAATGGTTTGATGTTAAGGCTTTGCTGGCTTTGAAAGGGAAAACAGTTGAAATTCGAGATGAATTTACCTTTTATCGTAATCATATGGTGGCTTCCCTAGAGCATCCAGGTCAAATTGATTTATTGGCCGATGCTTTTTACGACGGTCTTGCTAACGCTAAGTCAAAGCGCTAAAATCGTGCCTTGTTTTGGGCTTTGCGTGTGTCTCGTTATAATGTTGAACAGATAAAACCTTAACTCGGTGCGTAGCACCGAGAATTTCGACCCTTGTGAGAAAATTAATTATGTCAGCTGAATTGAAAAATGATCGTTTTTTACGCGCCCTCCTCCGTCAACCGGTCGATACCACACCTGTTTGGATGATGCGTCAAGCGGGTCGTTATTTACCAGAATATCGTGCTACCAGAGCCAAAGCAGGCAGCTTTATGGCGTTATGCACCAATCCTGAGTTGGCTTGTGAAGTCACCATTCAGCCATTAGCCCGTTATGATTTAGATGCGGCCATTTTATTTTCCGACATTCTCACCATTCCTGATGCCATGGGCTTGGGTCTGAGTTTTGCCCAAGGTGAAGGTCCACAGTTTGCTCGTCCTATTACCTGTAAAGCTGATGTCGATAAGATTGGTGTGCCCGATCCCGAAACGGAACTCAAGTATGTCATGGATGCGGTGCGAACCATTCGTCGCGAATTAGCTGGTCGTGTACCTTTGATTGGTTTTTCGGGTTCTCCTTGGACTTTGGCGACCTATATGGTTGAAGGTGGCAGCAGCAAAACCTTCTCAAAAATCAAAGCGATGATGTATAACGAGCCAGCTACTCTGCATGCGTTGCTAGACAAGTTGGCACAATCGGTTACCAGTTATTTGAATGCGCAAATTGCGGCAGGTGCGCAAGCCGTACAAATTTTTGATACTTGGGGCGGTGCTTTATCAACGCCTGCTTTCCGTGAGTTTTCATTACGCTATATGCAGCAAATCAGCGCTGGGCTGACTAAGGAAGCTGATGGTCGTCGTGTACCGCTGATTGTCTTTACTAAAGGCGGTGGACAATGGATTGAGGAGATTGCTGTCGGTGCCGACTGTGTCGGACTGGATTGGACAGTTGAGCTGGGTGATATCCGTGCACGTTTGGGCGATAAAGTGGCGCTACAAGGCAATATGGATCCTGGCTTACTCTATGCTCAACCCGAGATTATTGATGCGGAAGTAGCGCGTATTCTTGCCAGCTTCGGTCAACATACGGCAAATTCAGGTCATGTGTTTAACCTAGGGCATGGTATTCATCCGGAAATCAATCCTGAACATGTTAAGGCCTATGTCGATGCCGTTCACAAGCACGGTTTCCAATACCATCAATGAAGGTATCTCTAAAAAGTGCTTTTTGCTCTTTTTAGTGACCTTCATGTTGTGTTTTAGCTGGTGGAAGGGTATTAATTCAGCAATTAAATGTGATTTATGTTTAACCCTTCCCCCAGAGCCCCCATCCCTTTAAATTTTTGAAAAAAATTTCATGACGTTATTACAAGCCATTCAAAGTCAAGGCGTCGGCAGTCGTAAGCAATGCTTGGCGCTCATTGAGCGTGGTCATGCACTCATTGATGGTGAGGTGTGCCTTAAGCCGAAACAAGTAGTGTTGCCGGAGCAAGTCAGTTTTTATTACGATGATGAACTCTGTGTTTGGCAGGATCGCATTGTCATTATGATGCATAAGCCATTGGGTTATGAATGCTCTGCCAAGCCGCAACATCATCCCAGCGTGTTAGATTTGTTGCCGAGTATTTACCGAGCGCGTGGTGTGCAACCTGTCGGTCGTTTGGATGTGGATACCAGTGGCTTATTACTACTTACCGATGATGGTCAGCTTATTCACCGTTTAACACATCCCAAACGTCACGTGCCGAAAACCTATCAAGTTACCACATGTGAGCCTTTGAATGAAACGCAAATAAACGCGCTGTGGCAAGAGATCGAGCTGAATGATGAGCCAAGGCCCGTTAAAGCGATTTCGGTGCAACAGACGGCTTCTAACGAGCTATTATTGGTTATTGATGAAGGACGCTATCACCAAGTCAGGCGTATGTTAGCGGCTGTGGGTAACAGTGTAGATAAGTTGTCACGTATTCAAATGGGCGCCCTGCCCTTACCCGATGATTTGCCGCCAGGTGCATGGCGCAGCATTGAAGAAGCGGATATTGGTATTGAATTGCGTTAGTATCCGTTATTCGACGCGATTGCGTCCATTCCGCTTTGCCAAATAGAGTCGAGCATCTGCTTCACCAATATAGTGATTGACCACTTCTTTGGTGACAAAAGAAAGGTTACTGGGTTCAATGGTGGTGGTGCCAATACTCACCGTATAAGTCATCAATTGATCTTGTGGCGTGAGGATGCTCTGTTGTCGCACTTCAATAAGGATTTTTTGTGCGATCTGTTGTAAATCCTGCGCATTGGTGGACGGAACCAGCACCAAAAACTCTTCACCGCCAAAACGGAAAATAAAGTCAGATTTACGCAAAGTGCGCTTCAAAATATCGGTAAAGTTTTGAATGACCATATCGCCCGCTAAGTGACCATAGGTGTCGTTAATGTGTTTGAAGTTATCCAAATCCAGCATCAGTAGTGCGCAGGTGCTTTCCGTTGCTTTGGCAATTTCAATTTGCGCACTCAGAATTTTATCGAGCAAATGGCGCGTGAGCACTCCAGTTAGTGGGTCTTTGTGATATTCCGTAATCATCATCATGTCATTCAAAATGGCGATCTCGGCGCCAATTTCAAGTGAGATGTAATCTAAACGACCCATTAAATGAATGAGTTGTTTATGACTTACGCGGTCTGATTGGTGTTGAGTTAAAACGTCTTTACCCAGTTTATGCAATTTAATATGCAGGCGTTCGACCTCTTTAAAATGGCTGGTTGATTTAATCATGGGAATCACTTGCCCATGTAACCAGCGACCAAAAGTACAGCGATTATGATCCAATTCTACGGGGGGATCGGGTTCTATGCCTTGCAATTGATTAATCAGTTGCAGCATCCATTGCAAATGATTTTGATAGTGTACCAGTAGGTTCTTTTCACTCAAATTCGCCAAATGCGACAGGCGAATATGGTTTTTGACCGCCAGTTTGCGCAGATAATGATGAAAATAGGCTACCGATACCTTTTTTTCGATACGGTCAAAACCTTGGTTCAGTGCGATGACTTCTTGGCAGTTTTGTCCATTAACCAGACTACCCAGCACACTACGAGCGAGTGCCATTAAATCACTGTGAATGAGTGGATAGCTAAAGTCGTTTAGCAAACAAGCTTGTACAAAGCTATCAGTTTGTTCATCTTCGTTATCAGGTGTGAGTTCGGAAAAGAGTTGCTGTAGCAAGGTTCGACGCAGTTCTTGTCCTTGCTGGTATTCTTGATTGGCTTGGCGTTCATCACCAAGCTCAGGATATAGCTCAACGAGCAGGGGTTGTATGACTGATTGAAAGTTTTGCCATGGAATCGTCATTGAACTTCTCACACTGAACTAGCTGAACGAGATAAAGGGGGTTCTGATGTGATAACCCCCATTGTCATAATTAACCGCCGCGCTTCATAGCCGCAAAGAACTCATCATTCGTTTTACTGGCTTTGAGGCGATCGTTGAGGAACTCAATCGCTTCGGTATCACCCATATTGCCCAGGAACTTGCGCACAATCCACAGCATGTTCAGTTCATCGGCTTTGGTGAGTAATTCTTCACGGCGTGTACCTGAACGTTTGATATTGATCGCAGGGAAGACGCGACGCTCGGCAATGTGGCGATCCAAGTGGACCTCCATGTTGCCGGTGCCTTTAAATTCCTCGTAAATGACATCATCCATTTTAGAGCCTGTTTCGACCAGTGCCGTCGCCAAAATGGTCAGTGAACCACCTTCTTCGATGTTGCGTGCCGCACCAAAGAAGCGCTTAGGACGGTGCAAAGCATTGGCATCGACACCACCGGTGAGAATTTTACCGGATGAGGGCGCAACGGTATTGTAAGCACGCGCTAAACGGGTAATCGAGTCAAGCAGAATGATGACATCGCGTTTGTGCTCAACCAAGCGTTTGGCTTTTTCAATGACCATTTCGGCCACTTGTACATGGCGATTCGCTGGTTCATCAAAGGTAGAGGCAATGACCTCGCCTTTAACGGTACGCTGCATTTCCGTCACTTCTTCAGGACGCTCGTCAATGAGCAATACGATGAGGTAAGCATCGGGATGGTTGACGGCAATGGAGTGAGCGATGTTTTGTAACATCATGGTTTTACCGGCTTTAGGTGGCGCGACAATCAAACCACGCTGCCCCTTACCAAAGGGTGCTACTAAGTCGATGACACGAGCGGTAATGTCTTCGGTTGAGCCGTTACCAATTTCCATGCGCAAGCGTTTAGTGGCGTGCAAGGGCGTTAGGTTTTCGAACAGGATTTTGTGCTGGGCTACTTCTGGCGGCTCAAAGTTGATGCTATCGACTTTCAGTAAGGCAAAGTAGCGTTCGCCATCTTTAGGGGTGCGAATACGACCTGAAACCGTATCACCTTGGCGTAGCCCAAAACGACGAATTTGACTGGGTGAGACATAAAGATCATCGGGACCAGAGAGGTAAGTGCCCTCTTCGGTACGCAAGAATCCGAACCCGTCTGGTAAAATTTCGAGTACGCCAGAGCCTGAAATGTCCTCGCCTTTTTTGGCGTGGTCTTTCAGTAGAGCAAAAATAATATCTTGTTTGCGCGCGCGCGTTAATTCAAGTCCAAGGCTGTTAGCCAGTTCTTGTAGTTCGGAAATATGACGTTTTTTGAGTTCGTTGAGATTCATGCGATTACTTTATGATCCAGAAAGGGAGAGAACGGAAGACTGGGGAAGGGCAAGACTTGCCCTTCCCAGAAGTTGGTTAAGCTAAGTTACTGTTTAAGAAATCGGTTAATTGAGATTTAGATAACGCACCAACGCGAGTAGCGACAACTTGGCCGCCTTTGAGCAACATGAGTGTCGGAATGCCACGCACACCAAACTTAGGTGGTTGTGCAGGGTTTTCATCGATGTTCAATTTAGCAACAACGACTTTACCCGTGTATTCTTGCGCCACTTCATCTAAAATGGGGGCAATCATTTTACACGGACCACACCAAGGTGCCCAAAAATCAAGCAAAACAGGCAATTCAGCTTTGATAATGTCTTGTTCAAAAGTGCTATCAGAGGTGTGTAGAACTAAATCGCTCATGGGGTTCTCCCGTTGAGTAAAAGAAAAAATTAAGTGGATAAGTTGTGTCAGACAAGTCGCATTAGCGATGCGATTAAGACTAGTCGAATCTATATTAGGTCATTTGTACAGGGTTTTTAACAAAAATGCAAGCAAAAAATCAAGCGGTGTGGCAAGAGGGTCTGAATGACGCACAATTATCGGCTGTCACCACGCGTCTTCCCTATGCGCTTGTGTTAGCAGGGGCAGGGAGTGGTAAAACTCGTGTTCTCATTGCGCGTATGCTCTACTTGCTGAGTGAGCGCGGTTATGGCCCTGCACAGGTATTAGCCTTAACCTTTACCAATAAAGCGGCAGGTGAAATGCGTCATCGTTTATCGGCTGTCTTTCCTTGGGCTAATCATGTGTGGATGGGTACTTTTCATGGCATTGCGCATCGTTTATTACGACTTCATGCGCGTGAAGCCGATTTGCCGGATAGTTTTACGGTGATTGATAGTGAGGATCAGCAACGCCTGTGCAAGCGTATTTTACGTGAGCATGAAATTGACGAAAAAGTGCTATCGAGTAAGACGCTGGCTTATTTGATTGGTCGCGAAAAAGATCAGGGTCGTCGTGCTCATGACGTTGCTCAGGCTTATGGTGAGTTGCCTTGGCTACCGCTATACGAAGCTTACGAGCAACAATGTCAGGTGTCTGGCTTAGTTGATTTTGGTGAGTTGTTGTTACGCAGTTACGAGTTGTTACTAAAACATCCTGCGTTGCTGGCACATTATCAGGGGCGTTTTCGGGAAATTTTGGTGGATGAGTTTCAAGACACCAATCGATTGCAATATCAGTGGTTGAAATTACTTGCCGGTGAAGGTTGTGGCTTGTTTGTGGTCGGTGACGACGACCAGTCCATTTATGGTTGGCGTGGCGCGGAAGTGGCCAATATTCGTGATTTTACCGAAACCTGCGTACCCTGTGATATCGTGCGCTTAGAGCAAAACTATCGTTCGACGCAAACCATTTTGTCTGCGGCGAATGCGGTGATTGCCCATAACCAAGGGCGTATGGGTAAAGACTTGTGGTCGGCGCAAGGCGAGGGCGAAAAAGTCGGTCATTATGCGGCCATTAACGAGTTCGATGAGGCGCGCTATATTGTGCAAGGCATTCGTCGCTGGCAGGAAACGGGCGGTGCTTTGGCCGATGTGGCGGTGCTGTATCGCTCTAATCATCAGTCGCGCGTGTTGGAGCAGGTGTTAACGCGCGAAGGCATTCCTTACAAAGTCACCGGTGGTATGCGCTTTTTTGAACGTGCCGAAGTGAAGGATGCTTTGGCTTATACGCGCTTGTTGTTAAATCCGCAAGACGACGCGGCTTTTGCGCGCGTGATTAATACGCCGACACGTGGTTTGGGTGAAAAGTCGTTAGCAAAAATCGCCCTGCTGGCGCAGCAACAGCATTTAAGCCTGTTAGAAGCAACAAGCTGGATGGTAGAAAAAGGCGGCTTTTCTGGAAAAGCCTTGCAAGGTGCCAGTACTTTTGTCGCCCTGTTTAAGCAGTGGCAGGCTTTGCGTTCAGGAGATGTAGCCTTGTTAATGGAAGCCATTATCAAAGAGTCGGGGCTGTGGGATTTTTATGGTCAGGATGGGCTAACGGGTGAGGGGCGACAAGAGAACTTAACGGAGTTGGTGAATGCTGCCAGTCAATACCAAGTGGATGAAGATGCGGCAGAGGCCTTAGCCATTACCGATCCCTTATTGCTATTTTTAGCGCAAACGGCCTTAGACGCTGGTGATAAGGGTGATACGGAGCGGGATTTGGCACAGCTGATGACCATTCATGCCGCAAAAGGGCTAGAGTTCGCGTGGGTGGCGGTAACGGGGTTGGAAGAGGGTATTTTTCCTTTATCACGTGCCTTAGAAGATGCCGATGGGCTGAGCGAGGAGCGCCGCCTGATGTATGTGGCAATGACACGTGCGAAACAATCCCTCTTGTTAACAAGTTGTTCGATGCGTCGTTTTCATGGTGCAGAAAGCCTGATGCAGGTATCACGTTTTGTGCAGGAAATTCCCACCGAGTTGATTCAGTCGATTGGTGCTTATCAACGATCGGCTGTTAGTGCCTATAGTCAGTCCTCTGACAGAAGCCTTGAACCTGCCGCATCCGTTCAGCCAAACAGCGATGTGCCTTTCCCGAAAGGCAGTAAGGTGATTCATGCCCGTTTTGGTGAGGGGCTGGTCGTTGCCGTCGATGGGTTGGGTGAGGATGGTCGGGTGCAAGTGCGCTTTTGCGATGCGACACGTTGGTTGTTATTAAGTGTCGCCAAATTAGAACGCTGGCAGGGTGAATAACATGGGGAATTTCTAAAAACCTTGCTGCGCAGATTTTTAGACTTCCCTGTTTAATTTTTTGGCTGGTGGAAGGGTATTAAATAATGTATTTACATGTTACTAAAACTACCCCTCCCCCCAGAACCCCCAACCCTATAAATTTTTGGAGATATTCCATGGAGTGTAACTGTGGTTCTGGTAACACGTGGAAGGCGTGTTGTGCGCCGCTATTATTGCAAGGAAAGTCGGCGGCAACGGCAGAGGCGTTAATGCGTTCGCGTTATGTGGCTTATGTGCGAAGAGATGGTGATTATTTGTATAAAACTTGGGCCAGTAGTACTCGTCCCAGTAAAGCCAGTTTGAAGCAGTTAGCAGCAACCGATTGGCAAGGATTGACGGTAATACGCACCGAGCGAGGTGGTGCGGATGATAGCACGGGTGTGGTGGAGTTTATCGCGCATTGGCGTGATGAACAGGGTAATCTTCAGGAAATGCACGAAGTGAGTGAGTTTGTGCGCGAGAAAGGACGTTGGGTTTACTTGAAAGCTCAAGCCTCTTAAGAGGCTTGAGTAGGAGCGGATTTACACTTTGAACTGGTGCGCTTGCTGTTCGAGCTGTGTTGCAAGAGATTGTAAATGTTCACTGGCGGCAAGCGTGCTACGCATGGCAGAACTGCTATCTTGTGCCATACTAACAATATCGGCCACTTCACCAGCAATACGGTCAGCCTCTGCCAATTGCGATTGCATCGCTCTGGCGATATCTTGAATACGTTGCGAGGTGAGTGTCGCTGATTCTTGAATTTGCGCTAAGGATTCACTCGCTTTATGGCTATGTGAAACGCCTAACTCGACTTGTTCGACCGTGCTACGCATGCGACGCACTGCCGCTTCTGTTTCGCGTTGAATGGTATGAATGACTTGCGTGATTTCACCAGTTGCTTGACTGGTACGAACCGATAGGGAGCGGACTTCGTCGGCCACAACGGCGAAGCCGCGACCTTGTTCACCAGCACGAGCCGCTTCAATGGCAGCGTTAAGGGCTAGCAGATTGGTTTGCTCAGCAATGTCACCAATGGTACTGACAATACCGCTGACACGCTCCGACTCTTCGCCTAGCTTAGAAATCGCATCGGCCATTTGTGAAACTTCACTGGCTAAATGTTCAGCCGTATCAGCCGCCTGTTTCGCTACTTGGCTACCGTTTTCAGCATATCGCCAAGCTTCTTTGGAAATGTGCGATGCTTCTTCAACCTTATCGTTTACTTGGTGTACCGTGTGTTGAATAGAGATTACTGAACGAGAAACTTGATCGGCACGGTGCTGTTGACGTTCAGTAGCATCCAGGACGTGTTGAGCGGTGCTGGTCATTTGGCTGGCCGCGCTACTCACTTGTTCGCTGCCAATCGTCATGGCTTTGAAAACATTCTGTAGGCGTTGAATCAGTCGGTTAAAGGCTTTAGCCATACGGTGAATTTCATCTTGATGGTGATTCAAGGGAATTCTGTGACTAATGTTACTTTCTTGCTCCATGCGGGTCATCGATTTTTCGAGATGCACTACTGGGGTGGTAATGGAATGGGCAATATGACGCACGACAAGGAATAGCACGCCCTGAAAGACCAATTGCATCATCCACATGGTACCGTTGAACCAGGCTAATTTATCTTGTAGGCTGGCGCTAACGGGTTCGTCACTATGATCAGCTAATGCGGTATGAACCAAATCTTCGACCGATATACTTATTAATACCTGTGCGCTGAGTGTCATAATGGCAACGGATAGTTGCGTCATGACTTGTAAGCGTGTTTGCATACTTAAATTTTGCCACCACTGGCTGATAGGGTTCATTTTCCCACTCCTGAACAAAGCTAAAACAGTGAAACGTTAAAAGCATAAAACATGCCATTTTCTGTAGTTTAGCTCCACAGGAAGCGCAACCATAGTCCTATTGTGCTGATGTAGCCGAGTTCTGTGGTGCTGATTTTGCCTTCTGAATTGATAAAAACAGAGGTAGGTAGTGCCTTGGCGCCAAAGGCGGCTAACCATTTACCATCGGGGTCGTTCATCATCAAGGCAGGATTGTCTTCTGGATGATCGGCTAACCATTGTGCTAATTCGTCGGCTTCGGTTTGTACCACGATCATCAGCACGGGGTAGTGTTTGGCAATGTGGGTAATGTTGCCATGATTGGCCACACAGACAGGGCACCAAGGCGCAAAAAAGTGAATGAGTAGAGGTTGTCCAGCAAAGTCAGATAAGGCAATAGGCTGCCCCGTTAGACTGACCCCAGCTAATGCAGGTGGTTCACCCGTTACCACATCTTGATGTTGCCAAGCGCGAACAGCGAGGATAATCACTAAAATAATGACAGCATCTCTCAGCCAGCCTTTCCAGCGTGAGGATGTCGGTTGAGTTGCAGGCGTACTCATAATGCGTGACGTGTAATCTGTACGCCAACGCTTTTGGCTGGTTGAATGGCGTGAGGTTTGCTGAGTTTGAGTGTGACCCAAGCAACACGTTGGTCGGCTAGGCAGAGTTGCGCCAGGTCTTCTGCTAAGGTTTCGACCAGTTCGGTATGCTGTTGTAGGCAGCGTTCGGCTAATTGCTGGCAGAGTTGTGCGTAGTCTAGTGTATCTGCTAAAGCATCACTTTGAGCAGCAGGACGCAGATCAAAGCCGATGTGAATATCTAATAGGATTTCCTGAGCGGCATTTTTTTCATGCTCATAAACGCCAATTCGCGCAGGAAGTCGCAATTGTTCAATAAAAATATGGTCATTCATCGCAATGCAATCTTTTTTATGGGGGTAATTTGCGTTAGCATAACACAATATTTTTTAATTAATTAGGACATGGCGCGTGGTATTAGATCTGATTTGGGTATTATTGGCTTATCTGCTGGGATCGGTTTCTAGTGCGATTATTGTCTGTCGATTAATGGGTTTGCCAGATCCAAGGACTGAAGGTTCGGGTAATCCGGGAGCAACTAACGTTTTACGTATTGGCGGTAAAAAGGCGGCTGCTTTGACCTTGTTAGGCGATATGCTTAAAGGCTATTTGCCGGTTGCTCTCGCTGTCTGGTCTGGCTTGGCGCCTGAAGTGATTATTGCCATCGGTGTGGCTGCTTTTGTCGGGCATTTGTGGCCAGTATTTTTTGCCTTTCAAGGTGGAAAAGGGGTTGCGACTGAATTGGGAGTGCTGTTTGGCTTGCATCCTGTTATTGGTTTGGTGATTGCTGGTGTCTGGTTGCTGATTGCGAAGGGAATGAAAATTTCGTCTTTAGCTGCCTTAATTGCCATGACGCTTGCGCCTGTGATGGTGTGGTTTTGGACGCAAGGTGAATTGAGTTGGACCTTGGGTGTGGCGATGATGAGTGTGATGTTAATGATTCGACACAAAAGCAATATTCAGCGTTTACTTAGCGGTGAGGAAACGAGCATTGGCCGTTAGTACGGGTTTTTTTGCTTGGCTCAAGCAAGGCCTGCAGCGCGGCTGGTTGTGGTTGTTTGCGGTTAGCTTTTTGGCGCTTGCTAGCGTTGCTATTGGTTTTTGGTGGCCAGCAAAGCCTATTTTGGTTGGCGTGGTTCATTCACAAACAGGGACGATGGCGTCAGCAGAAGGCGGTGTATTGCAAATGACTTTGGCAGCCATCAACTATCTCAATCAACAAGGAGGTGTGTTGGGTCGACCCGTCAAACCAGTGGTTATGGACGGTGCTTCGGATGCCCAGCAATTTGCTAAAGCTGTTGATTCTTTAATCGTTGATCATGGTGTTGTTGCTATTTTTGGTGGTTGGACTTCAGCATCACGACGAGCCATGTTGCCTGTCATTGAGCAACATAAGGGACTCTTGGTTTATCCCGTACAATATGAAGGCTTAGAGGAGAGTCAAAACATTATTTATACGGGTACAACGCCGACTCAACAACTCAATTTAGCGATCACATGGATGCTTGAGCATTTTGGTTCTCGCGTGCTGTTGGTGGGGTCGGATTACATTTTTCCTCGTGTTGAAAATACCATTGCTCAGTTAGTGCTTAAACGTTTAGGAGCTCAGGTGTGTGGCGAATACTACATTAAGCTGGGTTCAGCGAGTGTCGATGGTTTAGCGAATATGGTCGCTGAATGCAAGCCAGACTTTATCATTAATACGGTCAATGGTAGTGATAATTTGGCACTGTTTCGGTTGCTGCGTCAGGAGGGTGCCAATCTTCCATTAATGTCATTGAGCATGGATGAACTTCAGTTGCAGCAGTTAATTGTGGCCTTAGGTGAGCGTGTCGCCAAAGAACATTATGTTGCAACCGGTTACTTAAGCTCGCTTGAGACACCAGAGAATCGGGAGTTTAAGGCACGCGTTGCCAATGTAACTAATCATCATCAGTTAGATGTGCGTTATATTTCAGCAGCGATGAAATCGGCTTGGGATGGTGTCTTTCTCTGGGCGCAAGCGGTCAATGCGGCCTCAGAGTTATCAGCTGAGCAAGTGTTGCATGCCATTGAGGGAATGTCATACGCTTCGGCAACCGGCCCAGTCACCGTCGATCCTTTCAATCGACATTTGTGGCAACCCGTATTTATTGGTAAGGCCCAGGCGAATGGACAGTTTGCGCTTGAATGGCAAACCACTTCATTGGTTGAGCCCGAACCTTGGCCATTAGGGCTACCTAAGCATGCTTGGCAACGTGTTGTGCAAAGTTGGTATGATATCTGGGGACAGCAATGGCAAGCTCCGTGAAAGCTCCCCTAAGTCTATCAATTAAGTTATGGCGTTGGTTATTGCTCGTGGCACTTTTGCCAATGCTAATCTTGGCAACGCTTGTGCAATGGCATATGGAGCAAAGATTGGTAGAGCAGCAACAAGCCCATCTTTATAATTTAGCCCGTGAAAAAAGTCGACTCATTAGTGAGGTTTCTCTGGCAACTAAATCCTATTTAGAAAGTTTGGCTGAGCGCACGGTATTTGCAGACTTGCTCGTCAATGAGCATAATCCTCGCGCTCAGTTAGAGGCGATGCAGTTGTCGCAAGCTTTATTGAACCGACAAAGTTATTACCATGATGTCATATTAGTAAATCGTTCTGGTCAGGTCGTTTATACGCTCAAGCAAGAATCGGATTTGGGTGTCAATTTGCGCGAGGATACTTGGATTGATACGGGAGCAGGATTGGCTTTTGATCAGTCGCGTCGACTGTTAACCACGGTCGTTACTCCGGTTCGTTATTATGAGCCTTCTTCACGCTCAGCTTCTTTTATGGCGACACCTGTGTGGAGTCCACAGGGACGTTGGCTGGGTGTATTAATGGTGCAGCTCAATCAAGAGTGGTTAGCAGAGGTTGCACAAAGTGGTGTCGGAACCACGCGCACGGGAGAGGTAGTTTTATCCCAGCTCAATGGATCAGGCAAGTTGGAAGTGGTGGCTCCGTTACGTTTTGATCGTAAAGCTGCCATACGTGGACGCTTGCTTGATGAGTCGCATGAGGTACCAGCCAATCTTGCTATTAAAGGTGATGAGGGCTGGGGGATTGGTGTTGATTATCGTCATGAACGCGTCTTAGCAGGTTGGGTTTATGTACCCAGTATGCAATTGGCATTAGTGGTAAAGCAGGATGAGTCTGAAGTACTTTCCTCTTTACATACGATGCGTTTGTATACCTTAGCATTGCTGTTGGTTGTGATTCTACTGGTTTCCCTGTTGTCAATCGCTATCAGTCAGCGACTAACAAGACCTTTGCTAGCCATTATTGATACCTTGCAACAATTAAAATCGGGAAGATGGCATTTGCGCGTGGCAGATGAGCAATTGGAAAGCGAGGAGGCGGCGCATCTGGTTTCGGGTATTAATCAGTTAGCGGATACCATCGAGGAGCAGTTAGAGCGATTACAGCATCAAACGACCGAGTTGGAGTATCAGGCCCAAACTTTAGCCCAGTATAACCAAGATTTGGAAGAAGCTGTGCGGGAGCGAACGAAAGAGTTAGCACAGCTCAGTTTGATTGATCCGATGACGGGCTTATTTAATCGTCGTCATTATATTGAAGAGGGCGTTCGTTTATGGAAAACGGTGGCACGCCAGCGTCAGTGTTTGATGTTTGCTTTATTGGATGTGGATCACTTTAAATTGTTTAATGATAGTCGTGGTCATCAGATGGGCGATGAAGCACTGACCTTGGTAGCTCAATGTTTACAGCAAACCTGTCAACGCAGTAGCGATTTGGCTTTCCGTATGGGTGGGGAAGAAATGGCGGCTTTGGTTGTCGTTAAGGATGTCGACGACGCGATGGAGCTGGCTGAGCGTCTGCGTGTGGCGGTGGAGTCTAAAGCAATGATGCACCCACGTAGTCCAATTAAAGGTATTTTAACGGTATCCATTGGCGTAGCGTTATTGGATGCACGAGCCTGTCAGCATGCCAGCGAAGCGAACTTAGATGGACTGTATCGCTTGGCAGATGAAGCACTTTATCGCGCTAAGCATCAGGGTAGGAACCAAGTCGTGCTTGCACGGGAAATATTGGGTTGTTAAGGCATATCCTGCGGATCAACGTCTAGAAATACCCTAACCCCAGTGACCTTGCCTTCGGGTTGTTGCAGAAAGGCGAGCAAGTTGTCGATGGTGGCATGCAGGTCGGCACGTTGTTCGGATTGTAGCCAGAGCAGTTCCCGATAGTGATACTGACGCTTATGCATCAGTGCGGGCATGGGGCCAGCGACTTGCACCTTGGTGTGTTGGCACAGTGGTAAGAGTTTTTCCAGTTGCGCTTGCACCCGATCTAAGTGTTTCCCTTCCGCCAATAACCAAGCGCTGAAGCTAAAAGGCGGTAGTTGTGTGTCGCTTCGCTCCTTCAGCAATTGTTGGGCGATTTCGGCATAGGGCTTGGTTAACAGTGATTGCACAAAGTCGTGATGGGGCTGATGGGTTTGTAGCAGCACCTGCCCCGCTTGCGAGCCACGTCCAGCGCGTCCAGAAACTTGAATCACCAACTGCGCTAGACGTTCCAATGAGCGAAAATCACGTGCAAAGAGGGCAGAATCGACATCAATAATACCGACCAGCGCAATACCGGCAAAATCGTGACCTTTCGCCAGCATTTGTGTGCCTAAAATAATGCAGGGATCCCCAGCACGAATTTGCGCGAATAGATTGTTGAGTTTGTCTTTGCCTTGGGTGCTGTCTCGATCAACACGCAGAACGGGTGTATTGGGGAAATGTTGCTGCAAGGCTTCTTCGACTTTTTGTGTGCCTTGTCCGACCAGATGCCAATGACTGGAACCACAGCTAGGACACTGGGCAGGTGCTTGTTCGACTTTGCCACAATGGTGACAACGCAAATTGGGTGCGTGACGGTGAAAGGTGTAGGGCACCTCACAGGCGGGGCAGTCGAGCGTATGACCACAATCGTGACACATGAGTACGGGTGAGTAACCGCGTCGGTTTAAGAAGAGTAATACTTGTCCCTGTTCCGCTAGTGTGCGTTCAACAGCGGATAGCAGTTGTGGAGACAGAGCACCATCCAGCTTTTGTTGGCGCATATCAATGGTGAGCATCGTGGGTAAGGTTTGTTGATTAGCTCGTTGCGTTAAGGTGAGTAAGTGCAATTTACCTTGATCGACATTGGCCAAACTTTCTAAAGAAGGCGTGGCACTGCCAAGCACAATCGGACAAACTTGTTGTTTGGCGCGCATGAGCGCGACATCGCGGGCATGGTAACGAATGCTGTCTTGCTGTTTGTAAGCGCTGTCGTGTTCTTCATCGACAATAATGAGCCCTAACTTGGGTAGGGGGGCAAAAATGGCGGATCGGGTGCCGATGAGCAGTAATGGATGTCCTTGTCGTGTCAGTTGCCAAACTTGCGCACGTTGGCTATTGGTGCGTTCTGAATGCAAGAGCACGGGTTCGGTATTCAGTCGCTGCGCCAATCGGCTGACCATCGGTGCAGTGAGTCCGATTTCGGGTACCAGCATTAACACCTGTTTCTCTTGTTGCAGCACTTGGTTAATCAGTTGGGCGTAAACTTCGGTTTTGCCACTGCCCGTCACGCCCATGAGTAACCAAGCTTTGAAGTCTCCGAATGACTCTGCTATCTTGTCGCTGGCGTGTTGCTGTTCTGCGTTTAGGTTCACTAAGGCAGCTTGTCCCAGTTCGGGCGCTTTAAGTGGCTTGGCGGGTCTTGTTGGTTGTTTGCTTAAGCGCAATTGTGGCGGTAGTGCTGTTTCCAGCAATCTGCCCCAATCGGCGTGATAGTAACGCGCGCACCAAGCCAAGAGTTTCAATTCGCTTTCTTGCCACAAAGGGGCGTCGTCTAAGGCGCTGACAATGGATTTGACGGCATACTCGGCATCGGTGGGCGCTTCGATGGTGGCTAACACAACCCCAACCAGTTGGCGCTGACCTAAGGGGACGAGCACGCGTGTGCCTGCAGCGAGCATGAGATCGCTACCGTAAGTGAGGGCGGGTAGGGGTGTGCCGCTAACAGCGACCAGATAGTGGGTATTCATGTGATCACCATTCTAGCCAGTCGATTGGGTGAACGCAATTATTGTGTCGGTTGACTGCTGAATTACGGTAAAATTATCAAAGAATTAAACAAATAAGATAAAGGAACAAGGTGATGGTGCGAGTGATTGAGCGCGCTTTTGATGGGCTGGCGACCTTATTGGCTTGGTTGATGATTGGGCTTGCGGTGTTGGCGACCAGTGTGTTGGTGTTGCGTTATGGTTTTGGTCTGAGTACCACTGCGGTACAGGATGCGGTCATTTATCTCAATGCGGGCTTAGTGATGCTGGGATTGTCAGTCACTTTGCTGGCAAATGCGCATGTGCGTGTCGATGTGCTGTCAGATCGTTGGCCTACGCCGTTACAGGCCTTGCGTGATTTACTGGGTGTGATTTTTTTAGTGCTGCCCATGTTGGCTGTAACCGCATGGCATGGCTGGGACTATATTGCTCGTGCATGGGTCATGGGCGAAGGCTCTGGTGATGCCGGTGGATTAGGTGGTGTCTATTGGTTTAAGTCGTTGATTCTCGTTGGTGTGGCTTTATTGTTTGTCGCCGCTTTGGTGTTTGCCTATCGCGCTTTTCGGGTATGGCGCGGTGAAGCACCAGCCTTACCAGCTCAATCGCATTTAAGCTAAGGAGTGCTGATAATGGAATGGTTAGCCTTAGTTTTTTTTGCGTTCACCTTTGCCCTATTGTTAATGGGCTTCCCCGTTGCCTTTACTTTAGCGGGCGCTTCATTAATTTTTTCGCTGTTTGCGGTGCTGATCGGCGCCTTTGATGCCGACTTTTTAGCGGCTTTACCCAGTCGTATTTGGTCGCTCATTACCAACGGTCAGTTGCTGGCAATTCCGCTGTTTGTGCTCATGGGAGTGCTGCTAGAAAAATCGCGTTTGGCAGAAGATTTACTGGTTACCACTTCTAAATTATTGGCAGGGGTAAGGGGTGGACTGGCCTTAGCCGTGGTGGGTGTCGGCGTGTTGTTAGCCGCTAGTACCGGTATTGTCGGTGCCACTGTGGTTGCTATGGGCTTGATTGCCTTGCCTGCTATGCTGAAAGAAGGTTACGACCCTAAACTCTCTTGCGGACTCATTTGTGCCTCGGGAACCTTGGGGCAGATTATTCCGCCGTCGATCATTTTGATTTTGTTGGCCGATATTTTGTCGTCTGCTTATCAGCAAGCTCAGTTGAAAATGGGTAATTTCAGCCCAGAAAACCTTTCGGTGGGCGATTTATTCGCTGGTGCGCTCATTCCCGGTGTTCTTTTAGCGGTTATGTACGCCTTATTTATGATCTGGCACGCACGTAAGCAGCCGCCCATTCCGCTAGCCGATTTACCCCCGAAACCCAGTTGGCAAGAAATCATGACCTCTCTGGTGCCACCGCTATTATTGGTGGTGCTGGTGCTCGGTTCGATTATTGCCGGTTATGCGACGGCAACCGAATCGGCGGCTGTCGGTGCGATGGGCGCACTTTTGTTGGGGCTGGCGCGGGGTCGTTTGAATCTCGCTGCATTGCAAGCGTCTGGCTTAGAATCGGTGAAAGTGAATAGCATGATTTTTGCCATTCTCATCGGTGCGATTTTCTTCTCCTTGGTCTTCCGTGGTTTGGGTGGTGATGATGCGGTGCGCGAGTTGCTTGAATCCATCCCCGGTGGTGTGGTGACGGTGATGATTGTGGTGATGCTGTTTTTGTTCATCCTTGGCTTTTTCCTCGACTTTATCGAAATCACTTTCGTCGTTGTGCCGATTGTGGCGCCGATTCTGCTGATGATGGGTGTTGATCCGGTGTGGTTGGGCATTATGATTGCCATCAACTTACAAACGTCTTTTTTAACGCCGCCCTTTGGTTTTGCCTTATTCTATTTACGCGGTGTGTTACCGCCCAACATTCCCTCCTCCGATTTATACAAGGGCGTGATTCCTTTTATTGGACTGCAACTGTTCATGCTGTTATTGTTAAGCTTGTTTCCAGCACTTGCAACTTGGTTGCCGAAGGTGATTTATGGTTAAAAACCGTCCCCCAGCACAAAAAGTGCGCGAACAACGCGCGCAAGAAGCCGCTATTTATGGCGAAAACGCCTGTCGTGCCGCCTTGCTGAATCGTTTTGACGATGTGGTGAAAGCCTTTTTTACCGATGAAACTGCGCCGCGTTTTGCCGATGCCATGCGTGCCTTGGCCGCTTCTCGTAAGGCCTATAAGGTGGTTGATGAGGCCGAATTAGAACGCATCACCGGTAGCGGTCATCATGGCGGCGTTAGCCTGGTGGTGAAAAAACCGTCCGTCATTAGTGCGCTGGATTATCTCGATGCCATGAGCGAAGCCAGTCACGACTGCGTACTGGCGCTAGATGGCATTAGCAATCCGCACAATTTGGGCGCCATTATGCGCTCGGCGGCGCATTTTGGTGTGCAAGGACTGATTTTGCCCGATCCCGATCTACTCTTTTCCGGTGCTGCCGCGCGTGTGGCCGAAGGCGGTGCCGAGGTGCTTTATCCCATTAACGGAACCGATTTTGTGCCTGTATTGTCGCTATTTCGTAAAGCAGGATACACCTTGTTAACGACCTCGAGCCATCGCGGTAAAGACTTGTATCGCACGAAATTGCCTGCCAAAGCGGTGATCGTCTTTGGTGAAGAGCAAAGCGGTGTGTCGAAAAAAGTGGCCTCGATGGGTGACTTGCCGATCAAAATTCCCGGTACAGGCGCAGTCGAATCCTTGAATGTCAGCGTCGCTACGGCACTGATTTTAGGTGAATGGTGGCGTCAGGAAGGCGCAAATTAAGGAAGGAGTAACCCTATGGCAGCGATCATTTGGTTTGCGTTAACAGGACTATTAGTGATATCCGAGTTGATACTGGGCAGTCTTTACTTGCTGGCTCTGGCCTTGGGTACACTGGCCGCAGGACTGGTTGCTTATTGGGAATATGGGCTGTCTTGGCAATTACTCACCGCATTTGGCTTGTCATCATTAGCAGCATGGATTGTCTGGCTGAATCGACGCAGTAACCAAGCAGCGCCTGAAGCAATGGATGATCCTGATATTGGTCAGTCGGTGGTGCTGGTATCGCTTAATCCACTGCTGGTGCATTATCGTGGTGCCGACTGGCAAGCCGAATGGCATCTCAATCCACCCGAGCAAGCGCAAGCTGGCGCGGAGTATTCTATTATTGCTAAACACGCCAATCGACTGGTGATCGGCACCCATCTCTCCCATTCATCTTAAAAGGATCAGACCATGGAACCGACTATTTTTGCCTTGTTTATGCTCATCGCTGTGGCAGCGGTGATTATTGCCAAAGGGATTGTTATTGTGCCACAGCAAATGGCCTTTGTCGTTGAGCGATTAGGGCGCTATAACGGTACCCTTGATGCAGGGCTACATATCATTATCCCGATGATTGATCGTATTGCTTATCGTCATTCCTTAAAAGAAGTCCCCATGGATGTGGCACCACAAGTGTGTATTACGCGCGATAATACACAGGTTCAAATCGACGGTATTTTGTACTATCAAGTCACCGATGCTAAGTTGGCTTCTTATGGTAACGAAAACTACAGTATGGCCATCGAAAGCTTGGCTAAAACCTGTTTACGTTCGGAAGTGGGTAAGCGCGAGTTGGATAAATTACTCGAAGACCGTCAAACGATTAATGTCGCTGTGGTCAGTGCTTTGGATGAAGCTTCAATTACTTGGGGTGTGAAAACTCTGCGTTATGAGATTAAGGACATTAACCCACCGCATGAAGTGTTGGCTTCGATGCAGCTACAAATTACCGCTGAACGGGAAAAGCGTGCCGCTATCGCCCGTGCCGAAGGCGAGAAACAAGCCGCCATTGCTCAGTCGGAAGGGGAAAAACAAGCCGCCATTAATGCCGCTACCGGTGAAGCTGAAGCCCTACGCTTGGTAGCCGAAGCCAATGCCGATGCCATCGCCAAAGTCGCTGCCGCCACCGAGTTAGCAGGCGGTATGCAAGCGGTGAACCTAAAAGTGGCAGAACAGTATGTGCAAGCCTTCGCTCAGTTAGCGAAAACGGGTAACACCATTATCGTACCCGCCAATGTATCGGATATTTCGGGCATGTTAGCCAGCGCCATGAGTGTGTTGAATACGGTGAAGAAGTAAGAGTAAATAGTAATGAGACAAAGCGTAAAGATAGCAGGGGATTTAACCGTCTCTGATTGGAAGACTCTTTCCGCAAAGCTTCGCAAAGATATGGATAACCCTGACCTCTGGGAAGAGGCTTTTGGTTACCTTGAGACAAGACTTGAAACGCGGTATCTGAAGCCAATCGAACACATTAAAGAAAATGGAAGTAACGAAGGGGAAGGGTTTGCAATTGTGGCAATCATCTGCTCCATAATTGAGGCAATGGAGTCCTTTTATCAGGGCAAGAGCTACCGCAAAGGCACCAAATCAACCCCAATTGACACAAACACCGAGTACTACAGAAGTCAGCCGATATTCGAGAGTTTTTTGCAGAGTCGAGAGCCATTTAAAAGTCATTTTGCAGTTGCTGGGTTGGCCACCAGTTTTTATGAGGACGTTCGGTGCGCCATTCTCCATGAGGCTGCTACGCGTGGCGGATGGAAAATTCGAACCGACACAAGTGAGCTTCTCGAGCAGCAAGGAAGCAATTTGGTTCTTAATAGAAATTTATTTGTTGATGCGATTAAAGATTACTTGGTGCGCTACAAAACAGAATTATTTTCTGACAGCACTTTAAAAGAGGCGTTTATACGCAAGTTTGATTCAATCTGTGCAAGCGCAAAATAGTCGCCCGCCCGAACCTGTTCAAAAAGCCGCGCTGGTCAGTCAAATCAAATTTTATATATTTAGGGAGTCAGCCGCATGACAACCATTGGAATTCTCGCTTACGGTTCACTGATTGAAGATCCTGGCAGTGAATTATCCCCCCTAATCGTCGAGCGCAAGACGGGAGTGGAAACGCCTTTTCGCATCGAATTCGCTCGTTCGAGCTCGTCGCGTTGTCACGCCCCAACGGTTATTCCGGTCGAGAATGGCGGCTCGCGCGTCAAAGCAACAATCCTTGTCCTCAAAGCAGGCGTAACGCTGCAACAGGCAGAGGACTTGTTGTGGAGAAGAGAGACAAGAAGTGAACGCTCAGAGAAACACTACGTCCGCCCTTCTGAGCCCAGTCCCAATCAAGTGATCGTTGAAAGTCTAGAAAGTTTCAACGGCATCGACGTTGTTCTCTACACGAGCATAGGTTCCAATATCGACAACTTGACCCCCACAAGACTTGCTGAGCTAGCGATTGCAAGTGCGAGAGATAAAGCGGGGGAAGATGGCAAAGACGGAATCAGCTATCTTATTTCCCTGAAACGCCACGGTATCTCTACGCCTCTTATGCCTGCCTACGAATCTGAAGTTCTTAGGCTAACGAATGCTTTTAGCCTAGAGGTCGCGTTAGGAAAGTGTCGTGGTGAAGGCGTATAACCTTGCGGTCTACCGGACGCTGCCCTTACTGTCATTAGTACCAGAGAAGCCCCTCAACTACCTTCAGGGGTGGCGTAGTTGCTGGTAACAAAACTAACGCCCTGCTTCGCAAGGCTACCACATCACCGCTACATCGTAATGCTTAAAGAAACCGTCGGCACTGAGTAACACCATGTCTTCTGCTTTGGTTTGTGCTATTAGCAACCGATCAAAAGGGTCTTTGTGAATAGGTTGCAGT
>NCFI01000081.1 GCA_002281095.1 Thiotrichales bacterium 35-46-9
TGATGAGCGAATCATAACATAAGCAACATATTATTCAAATATTAATTTGAATATAAGTTAATTTCCTTGTTCATAAAATAAGAAAGTGCTATTCACATTTTTAGGATGTAACACATCATAAACGCTTAACTGCTTAAACGCAGGCAAGTCTTTAGCTTTGGCAGATATTTCATCGATATTACCCATATCAGCAGCTGCCTTACCCACGACATCGTTTAAATAGTCAAGATAATCAGCAGTTTCTGCTTTTACTTTTTTCATATCACAAACCTTACCGTGACCTGGAACAACTTTCGCTTGCGGGTAGGCTTTCATCATCTCATGCACCGCTGTACGCCATGTTTTTGGATTAGAATGTCCTGGTAAAACACCTAAAATCCGATCGACATAAACGTGGTCACCGCTGAATAATACCTTCGTTTTGGGCAAATAAACGGTCACATCTCCGGCAAAATGCGCATCAGCGAAATAACGCAATTCAAACGCTGTCCCTCCAATGACGAGGCGTTTGCTATCTTCAACAATCGGTTGCTTTGCTGTAATGGCTTGTGTCGCCTCCATTTGCTCACCAAGGGTATTTTTTAAGCCCGCAATCTGCCCAGCTCCTTGCTTTTTTTGCGTTTCGACAGTGCGTTGTAGTGCAATTAGTTCTACGCCTTTATCGGCAAAATAGCCATTACCCAACCAACGATGATCTTGACTACCTGTATTAATGACCGCCACGATCGGCTGCTTAGTAATCTTCGCTGCTGCTGATTCGAGTTGCTTCGCTGCTGTGTAAGAAGCGCCTGAATCAATCAACACCGCGCCTTTATCGGTCACAATCAACCCATGATTCGAATTCAGACCATAGTTATCTTTACTGCGATCACCCATTTCGCCCACATAAGCATAAACATTATCGGCAACTTTAGTAAAGGTGACGGCGACAGGCGCTGCCTGAGCGCTTGCTATACTAAAGACAGAAAAAGCGGCTATGAGCCAATTGAGTTTCATGTGGTATTTTCCTTTTATATTGAATGGCAACTAATTTATTTAACGGTAAAAGCGGCGTGAAAAGCCATGCATGTAGGCATAGGTTGAACGAACAAGTCGTCATTCTACAACAACTCAACGCCCCACTGTTTCACCAATAGCGCAAACAGGTAGAAGCTCATAATGGTTATGGCTGCACTTACTAACAAGGTTGGCCAAAAACCAATACGCGACAACAACAAAGGGAAAATTAAAAACATCGGCAATGTCGGAATAACATACCAAAAAGTATACCAAGCGTGATTAGCTATTTTTTCACTGGGTTGATTTTCGACATACAACCAAATCAGCGTCAAAATGGTAATCATGGGGAGGGTTGCCACCAAACCTCCCAGCTTATCGCTGCGCTTAGCAAACTCCGACACCAACACAACCACCGCTGCTGTGAGAAAATACTTTGTTATTAACCAAGACATTCGGTTAATCCTCCTTACTGGTTATTGCTCCGAACCGCAGCACCATCGCTGGCAATACCCAAAGCGTTAAGAAGGTAGCACTGATTAATCCCCATAAAATAACCAGTGCCATCGGTGCTTGAATTTCACTACCAGGTTGCCCTGCTGCTAAAGAAAGCGGTATTAACGCTAGTGCAGCCGATAATGCCGTCATTAAAATGGGTAGTAATCGTTCTTGCGCACCTCGAATCACCGCATCACGTCGATCCGTTACGCCCTCAACCGCTTGTAAATATTGAATGTGTGAAATCATCATCACACCATTACGCGTGGCAATACCAAACAAGGTAATAAAACCAATTAACGAAGCGACCGATAAAATACCGTCTCCCAAAAAAACACCCAACACACCACCAATTAAGGCCAATGGCAGGTTTAACATCACCAGACTTGCCAAGGTTATCGAACCTAATGCCAACACGAGCAATACAAAGACGCCGACAATAACAACAAGCCCCAACAACAATAATTGCTGAGTTGCTGCTTCTGCCTGTTCAAACTGACCACCATATTCAATCCGATAGCCGGTGGGCAAATTCACCTGTGCTGCAACCTGTTGTTGAATATCTTTAACCACGCTGGCTAAATCTCGACCAGACACATTCGCCATCACCACCATTTTTCGTTGAACCTGCTCACGACTAATACTATAAGGCGCACGATCATAGGCCACACTGGCAAGCGTGGATAAAGGCACCTGCGCACCAGTGGGACTGGTGATCAGTAAAGCGCCCACCGCTTCAATCGACGCTCTGGTGCTGGCTGGCATGGTCAACCATAGCGCATAACTCGTTTGCCCCTCTTGAATGCGATTCACTTCACGACCATAAAAAGCGGTTTCAACCGCTTGTGACGCGTCTGCCATACTAAAACCATATTGTGCCAGCGCCTGACGATGAAAACGCACACTTAGAAAAGGAATGTCGATTTGTTGCTCATCCGTCACATCCACAGCTCCCGATGTGGCTTGAGCAATCGCTTTAACCTCCTGTGTCAAGCGTCTTAATTCAGACAAGTCTGGACCAAAAATTTTAATGGCAATGTTGGCACGACTGCCCGACAACATATGATCAATGCGATGTGAAATCGGCTGACCAATGACTATTTGCGTACCGGGAATGGCGGCAAAAGCATCCCTAAAACGCTGCAATAACGCTGCTTTATCTCGCCCCTGCAAGGCTAAAGTCACTTCAATCTCACTGGCAGACACATCCATTGCGTGCGGATCAGATTCAGCACGCCCCGTGCGCCGTGCAAAGGCGACCACTTCGGGTTGCGCAAGCAATATGTCATCGACTTGTTTTGCCAAGGCATCGGAAGTGACTAATGAGGTTCCGGGAAGCGTTGCCATGCCAATCGTCAGCGTACCTTCATTAAAATTGGGTAAAAAGGCTTTTCCCGCCTGCGATAAGGCAAACAGAGATAACAATAATAAAGCCAAACTCAATGTCAGCAAGGCTTTCCAATAATGAATCGTTTTATCCAAGCCGTTTCGATAACGGCTTTTCAACCAGAGATTCAAACGTGGTTCAGCTTCTTCGGCTGTTAATCGACCAGAAAGAAGGCTATAACTCATGACAGGCGTAATCAACAGCGCGACCAATAACGAAGCCCCTAGTGACACCAGATAAGCAAAACCTAAGGGAGCCATTAATCGTCCTTCTACCCCAGAAAGAAACAACAAGGGTAAAAACACCAACATAATAATCAAGGTGGCAAAAATAATCGATGAGCGCACTTCTTGCACCGCCGATAACACCACCGACAGCGATTCCCTAGGCTGAGACAGACGCGCATTTTCTCGCAAACGTCGATGGATATTTTCGACGACAATAATCGCATCATCCACCAAGGCACCTAAGGCAATAACCATACCACCCAAGGTCATGGTATTGATACTCAGACCTAACCAGGTCATGGCAAAAATGGCGACCACCAATGACAAGGGAATGGCCATCATGCTAATCAGGGTTGCCCGCCACGAGCGCAAGAAGAAAAACACCACCAACACGACAAAAATCATGCCTTCAATAAAGGAAGAAGTGAGGTTTTGCATCGCCGTTTGAATGAAATCGGCCTGACGGAAAATATGGCGTTCAATCATCACCTCTTTGGGTAACTGTGCCTGAATATCCATCAAGGTCTTATCCAATTTTTCTGTCAACGCCAGCGTATTCACATTGGGTTGCTTCTGAATGCCCATAATAACGGCGGGTTCACCATTAAAACGCCCCAAACCACGGGTTATCGCGGGTGCAATACGCACCTCAGCAACATCGATGATACGAATTGGCAGCCCATGACGCTGCGTAATCAACACCTGCTCAATATCAGCAAGGCGTTCGATTTTCCCCAATCCTTGTATCAGATACTCCTGACCTTGTGCCAGCATAAAGCCAGCGCTAGTATTACGATTACTCTGCTCAAGCGCATCGCTCACCTCATTGATCGTCAATTGATATTGCGTCATGCGTTCAGGATTTAACACCACTTGAAACTGCTTGCTATCACCACCAATAATCATGACCTCGGCAACACCAGAGACAGCTAATAACTGACGACGCACCACCAAGTCCGATAGGGTTTTGACTTGCATGGCATCAACTGAAGGCGAATGTACGGCAATAAACAGAATTTCGCCCATAATCGAACTGGCTGGCATCATGCGAGGCGCAGAAATACCCGCATTATCCGGCAAGGTAACACTTTGCAATCGCTCAGACACCACTTGCCGCGCTACATAGGGATTAACGCCCCATTCAAATTCCACCGTGATGACCGACAAGCCTACTTTAGTATTCGAGCGTACCCGCCTGACTTGTGCTGCGCCATTAAGCGCACTTTCCAGCGGCAGGCTCACCAGCGTTTCGACGTCGGTAGGCGCCATACCCTGTGCTTCCGTCACGATAGTGACCGAAGGTGCGGTGAGATCAGGAAAAATATCAACAGGTGTTTTAGCTGTTTGCCATGCGCCCAACAGCAGCATCGCTAAAGCAAATAACACCACCAAACCGCGATGACGCAGTGACCAATCTATCCAATTATTCATCAAGCGGCTCCTTAGTGGGCATGACCATGACCAATAGACTGATTACTCAGGGAAGCGAGCTTAACCCAATAAGCCCCTGTACTGACCACGCGATCCCCTAAAGCCAAACCATCCAAAATTTCGACCCAATGCCCCTGACGACGACCCACTTTGACCCAAACGGCTTCAAACTGCTCAGCGTCTAACTGACGATAAACGCGATACAAACCGCCTTCTTCAATCAGGCTTGCAGCAGGAAGCACCCTCTGCTTGCGTGCTTGTCCGTGCCATAACTCTGCCTTTATCGCTAACTCTAAGGGCAAGCCTTGTGGTAAAGCCTCTGTCGCAATCAGCAGTGTTGCCATGCGTGTTTGCGGATCGACGGCTGAAAAACGCTGAATCACCCTTGTTTTATCATTCAGTGGTAGCTCAATAACGGGATGATTGGGAAGATTCAGTGCTAACCCCGTCAGCGCATTGATTTGACTGACTTGTGATTCAGGAACAGACAAACGTAACCAGGTTTGACGTGAATCGACCAGATGAAACAACACATCGCCCGCATTCACATAGGCACCCGTACTCGGCGGTACCGATAGTAACTGACCCGATAGTGGCGCCACAATCGGAATACCCGTAGAACCCTGACCCAACTGTTTTAAGCGTTGTGTCGTTGCCTCACGTTCTGCTTCAGCGAAGCGTAAATTTGCTTGCGCATCTTGCCAAGCTTTTTGTGAAGTCACGCCTTCTTGGTAAAGCTTTTCCGTTCTCACCGCTGCTTTTTGTGCCAATTCCCACTGTGCTGTCGCTTTTTTGAAAGCACTTTGTAAACTCGCCAAATCACGATCCCCACTCAACTGAGGCTGAACATAAGCCAACAACGTACCTGCTTCCACCCATTGACCCACTGACCAACGACCATTCACTAGATTGAGCTGACCGGTTGCCACCGCACTGAGCTGGGCTTCGTGATTGGGATTAGCCGCCAAGGTACCAAATACAGACAAGCTATCGCTTAACTGACCTTCACTAACCTCAGTGGTGGCAAAATCCGTTTTCCATTGCTGCTCTTTGCTGAAAAAAATGCCGGCAGTCAGTTCTGGTAAGGCATCTGCTAATGCTTCTGCCATATCGCCATAAACCCTTACCTGCCCTAGCTCATGACGACTGATCAAGGTTTTCTGTTGAATTTCTATTGTCAGAGCATATAACCCTGCTTGCACGGGCGTGACTTCTGGTCGAAAAATACCTGCTTGAGTGGGGCGATCCATCTCAAACCGCTGAACTGCCTGCTGGTTCGCCGCCAAAATCACACTAACCCGACCTTCCGTTAAAGCATCAAAACTCGGCAGTTGACTGATGTGCGCCGCAAAAGTGGATGTCTGTCCGACCACCAAACGCGGAAATTCGACGAACAACTCGGTATGCTCAGTGTAATGGGTGAATTTTTCTGTCGGCAATTCAGGTTCGTGATCAGCATGCTGATCACTCCCTGAATGTTCATGATCTGAATGTCCATGATCGTGATGACCACAGCCTGACAGCAAAGCGACGAGCACTAAGCCGGATAACCAATGAATGTTCATAGGATTGTTCCAAAATGATATAAGCTCTAAC
This sequence comes from Thiotrichales bacterium 35-46-9, assembly GCA_002281095.1. GTDB lineage: Bacteria > Pseudomonadota > Gammaproteobacteria > Thiomicrospirales > Thiomicrospiraceae. Next base: position 6,136 of record NCFI01000081.1, read on the forward strand.
TACCCTAGCACTAAGCGCAGGGCACTATATACGCAGTCAAACTATCAGGAAGCAATGAGTGGTGGACGATTCAAACGATCTAGCTGAGGGTCAAGAAAAGATAGGGAAAGAGAGGCATGCGGCAAAATAGGACAGACTGCGACCATACCCACCACTTCTGCACTAATTAAAGACAAAAACACAGGGTGAGCATGGTCATGATGTTCACTCGAACCATCATCATGCTCATGATGATGGTAGCTAAACACCCCATTATATAAAGCATGGTGAATCGTATCATGACTGTGAATGACGTGCAAACGACTCTCATCAACGAGCAAATGACCGTCGATTTTCGTTAAATTTGCCCAAGTGGCTTGCCAAGGTACAATCAATAATAGTGCTATAACTAATAGCCGACGTAACCCAGCTAACATGGACATGAGTTGTTGCCCTGCTTTTACTTTCATGATGCCTATGCTAACACAGCCCGCTAATCTCAATCAAGCCTATTTAGACAGCATCAACTTTTTAGCATCGCCTGAATCATCAAGGAAATATGCTGCGTTAAATAAGATAACTGTTGTTTTTCAACAGACCCACCCGGTAACAAGGGACGTAACGGGTTAATCTGAAAATGAAACAAGGTCAATCCCATTAAACTGGTGGTTAAAAAATGAGGATCGCAGTTAGCATTAATGGTCAAAAAAACGTCATGTAAGGCATGGCAAGGAGCAGCCATGACTTGCTCGGCTAGAAATTGCGCCCGCTCAGCATTTTGTTCAATCACTTCTCGTAAAAACAGCTGCCGAAAGACAAAGTCATTCGATAATTGCTGACACAAGGTTTCAATAAAGGTCGCCAAGCGTTGCTCCGCTGGCAAAGGCTGCTGCAAACAACTCATTAATTGATCGCCATGACCAGCAAACACAGACACCAGTGTTGCTTCGTACAATGACTGCTTATCAGCGAAATGGTTATAAAGCGATGGCGCCTTAATACCGCAAGCAGAGGCAATATCACGCATCGTCAGTGCATCAAAACCCTTAGCCGCGAAGAGTGCGGCCGAGGTAGATAAAATCGTTTGTTGGGTCGTAACTATGATGTTTTACTCGCATTTTTAGCTCGAATGGCATCCCAATCGATGTTATTACACGCATAGCAAGGCTCTTCAATCCATTTAAGCCATACCAGCAATGAGTGTATTTTACACCCAACACAAAAACCAAGCACCACTTCTAGCCACATCATGGCCAAACAAAGGTATAACAGCGTCACTGGCACTTCATAAGGAATGTAATTATACGTAGTCGGCAATACCTCGCTCATGAACAGTGCATTCATCCATCCTGCAAAGGTATCTGGGTTAAAAAACACCCAGCAAAAACTAGCAAGCACTAGCCCTAAGCTCCATGCGAAGCGTTTCGGTGCCATAGGTTTCCACACGGCAGGTTGGTAACGAGCCAACCAACTGGCTAATTGAATGCTCGGTGAGAAACGTGCGGTTTTCACCGACATACCAGCTAGCAACTCAAATAAGGCATAGACCAATACCCCACTCTGCCAAGTGTAATCATAAGCACGCATCACCACTTCAGCCGTGTGAATCACTTGCGACGCTTCGTTGACTTTATAGGCATCCTCTAAGGTCGCTACATCGACTAACCAAGCAGGCGTATAAAGCACATCAAACAAGGTAAACGCCATGAAAATGGGTATAAACATCATCAATCCAGCACGAATACGCACCGCTGTTTCATTAATGAACAAAGGGGCCTCATGGGTATCTCTAAACCATGCGGTGTTGACATAAGACATAGCGCCACTCCTATTATTTTTTGACTGAGCCTGTCACAGGTTTACTAAAAAAAGTGTCTCTCATCATGGCCAATGAATAAGCCTGATCATGATTCCATGGCATCAACGACATAAATCTGGCGAGGAAACAATAATTCACTAACATCATCGCCGAGGTGCCTATAATAACCAAATACAATAATTCGTAAAGTGGCTGCCACAAAGCTAAGGCCAATAAGAGTAAATAGGCAATTCTAACCTGAGTAGCAAAACCGCTCACTGCCCCTTCGATCCGATAAAAATGCACCACCTGAACCAAGGTTAATGCAATCGCTAATGCAAGCCCATTAGCACCAATGCTGACTTCCATGATCAATAGCACATCGGTAATCAGCCAATACCACCAAATCATATCTTTTGAATTAAACATGAAGCAAATCCTAATAAAATGAACTAACGTTTGTTAGCTTATTGTTAAGCAACCAAAATGTCAATCAAGCCAAACATTCAAATAATTATTAAA
>NCFI01000082.1 GCA_002281095.1 Thiotrichales bacterium 35-46-9
ATGAGCACGGGATAAGAGAATAATCCCAAATTAATGTTGTCGGTATGTTTGACGATTTTATCTTTATATTGTGTCATACGCTCTAACTCACCCATGTAGGTGTGACAAGATAATAACCACATCAGCTCGCTATGTTCAGGTACATCTGATTGGGCAAAAATAATACTTTTTTCAGGGTCGATGCCGCAAGCCATATAGGCCGCCACGAAGTCTAAACTGCGCTTTTTCAGCTCAGCGGGAGCTTGACGTACCGTAATGGCGTGTAGGTTAACCAATGAAAACAGGCAGTCGAAATCTTCTTGCATTCGTAACCAGTTTTTAACTGCGCCAAAGTAATGGCCAATGTTCAGTTGTCCTGAAGGTTGAATACCAGAGAAGAGAATATCGCGTGCCATGAATCTGTCCTAGTGTCTGCTTTAAATCAACTGATCATTTTAACGCAGAAGGCTCATTGTGTGCGAATTTGGCAAGTTAAAGTATGGGTGTTGAGCAGTGATGCTTTCTGTTAAAATACCCTTTAATAATGATTTTGACAGGAAAGACGGCGATGGCAGCAAATACATGGGGTGAGGCCTTTCGAGTAACCACTTTTGGCGAGAGTCATGGTATTGCTTTGGGTGCGATTATTGATGGTTGCCCTCCTGGTCTGGAACTGACAGAAGCGGATTTACAGCTTGATTTGGATCGTCGTAAGCCGGGTACCTCACGCTTCACCACACAGCGTCGCGAAGATGATTGTGTGAAAATTTTATCGGGTGTGCTCAATGGTCGTACCACCGGTACCCCAATTGGGTTGCTCATCGAAAATACCGATCAGCGTTCGCAAGATTACGGTAATTTGATGGATGTTTTCCGTCCTGGTCATGCCGATTATACTTATGAACATAAGTATGGTGTGCGCGATTTTCGTGGTGGTGGGCGCTCATCGGCGCGTGAAACGGCGATGCGTGTCGCAGCGGGTGCCATTGCCAAAAAGTGGTTAAAAGAACGCTATGGTGTCGAAATTCAGGGTTATTTGTCGCAACTGGGTCCGGTTAAAATTGATAAAGTGGATTATGCTGTTATCGAAACCAATCCCTTTTTCTGTCCCGATGCCGACGCGGTTCAGGCAATGGAAGATTACATGACGGAGTTGAAGAAAACAGGCGATTCCGTTGGTGCTAAGGTGACGGTAGTAGCGCGTAACGTACCGCCGGGTTGGGGAGAGCCAGTGTTTGATCGCTTAGATGCGGATATTGCTAAAGCCTTAATGAGTATTAATGCGGTAAAAGGTGTCGAAATTGGTGATGGTTTTGCCGTCGTTGAGCAACTCGGTACCCAGCATCGTGATGAGATGACGCAAAGCGGTTTTCTCAGCAACCATTCTGGTGGTGTGTTAGGTGGCATTTCATCGGGTCAAGAAATTATTGCCCACATGGCGCTCAAACCGACATCTAGCCTAAAAATTCCGGGTCAAAGCATTGACCGCTGGGGTAATGAACAAGAAGTGATTACTAAAGGTCGACATGATCCTTGTGTGGGAATTCGCGCCACACCGATTGCTGAAGCGATGCTGGCGTTGGTGTTGATGGATCATGCTTTGCGTCAGCGTGGGCAAAATGCCGATGCCTTGGTGACGGTGCCCAACATCGCTCAATCCTAACGCGAGTCTATTTTGCAAAGCACTTCACATAATACGGAATCACAGATTCCGTATTTTTCGTTATCGGGCTACTATTTTTTCTATTTTGCCGCTGTTGGCATTATTCTGCCGTTTCTCGGGCTGTATTTTCAGTCGCTTGGGCTCAGTGCCATCGAAATTGCGCAATTGCTGGCGGTGTTGTCTTTTGCACGGATTGTTTCGCCACCCATTTGGGCGCTATTAGCGGATCGTAAGGGTAACTTTCTTTTTTATGTCCAGTTGGCTTCTTGGTTATCAGCTGGCTTGGTGTTGGGGTTATGGTGGCTAGAAGGTTTTTGGTCATTATTATGGCTGATGGCGTGGCTGGGTTTCTTCTGGCATGCAGCCTTACCGCCGATGGAAAGTTTAACTTTATCGCATCTGGGTAGTCAGCTGTCAGGTTACAGCCGAATTAGGTTATGGGGTTCGGTCGGTTTTATTGTCGCCGTTATGGGAGCGGGCTGGCTGATTGAAGCCTATGGGCAGCTTGCTTTTCTGTTGTTAACGACTTGCTTTTTCATGGCAACGGCACTGATTGCACAGTGGAATCGTGAGTCGCCACAACTGCGTCCAGGGTCGGTGGATTGGCAAGGCTTATTGATCTTATTGCGTCGGCCACTGGTGTGGTGGGTGTTAACGATTGCCTTGCTGACTCAAATTGCGCATGGTATTTACTATAGTTTTTATTCGATTTTATTAGCCGATGCAGGCTATTCCAATGCCAGTATTGGGCTGCTTTGGTCATTGGGGGTGGTGGCTGAAATTGTCTTGTTTTGGTTTTTTTGGCGTCTTTCGCCTTTATTGCGCTTTCATCATTGGGTGTTGATAGCGACCCTGTTGTCGGTGCTGAGATGGTGGTTAACCGGATTTTTTGTTGACAGTTTGGTGGTGATGATTTTGGCGCAATTACTGCATGCGGCTACTTTTGCCGTCTTTCATTCCGTTGTGGTGCAATGGTTGCACGAAACCTTTGTTGGTCATCAGGCACAGGGGCAGGCGCTTTATGCCAGTTTGAGTTATGGTGTGGGTGGTGTGTTGGGAAGTTTGCTTGCGGGCTATGCGTGGACTTATGGTGGCGGCGAATGGACTTTCGGATTGGCCACCTTGGTTTCGTTGCTTGCCTGCGCACTGGTATGGAAAGTGAAGCAGGCTTAGGCTTTGACTAATCTTGCGTTTCATCTGTGTGCTTTTTACCACCTTGTCGCATCAGCCAAGCGACGGCAAAATGCACCGCTACTAAGAGCACTAAACTGGCGATAATTACTGGCCAAAAATTGTTCATAATCCAATGTTCAAATCCCATATCCTGTTCCTTGTTGTTAGCAAAAATAAACTTACACATTGAGTTAAGCGTTTGAACTGCGTATCATAAGCGACTATTGTCTAAAAGTTTAAGGAATTTTTCTCATGGCACATGTGCTCGTTCTGCCTGGTGATGGTATTGGTCCTGAAATTGTTGCTGAAGCCGTTAAGGTGCTGCAAGTGTTGAGTAAAGACCACGGCTTATCGCTGACAACCAGTGAAGGTTTGGTTGGTGGAGCCAGTATTGATGTGCATGGTACGCCCTTAACCGACGATACCTTGGCGCAAGCGCAAGCGGCAGATGCCGTATTATTGGGTGCGGTAGGGGGTCCTAAGTGGGATGCGATGCCGATGGCGAATCGTCCAGAGAAAGGTTTGTTGGCCTTGCGAAAAGGGATGAATTTATTTGCCAATTTGCGTCCAGCGATTTTATACCCTCAGCTGACTCATGCCAGTACCTTAAAACCAGAGGTCGTTTCTGGATTAGATCTGTTGATTGTGCGTGAGTTAACGGGCGGCATTTACTTTGGTCTGCCACGCGGCGTACGCACCTTGGAAAATGGTGAGCGTCAGGGTTATAACACGCTTGTCTATAGCGAATCTGAGATTGAACGTATTGCCCATGTGGCTTTCCAAGCGGCGCAAAAACGGGGTAAACGTGTTTGTTCGATTGATAAGTCGAATGTGCTTGAAACGACCGCACTTTGGAAAGAAGTGGTGACACGTATTGCAGCGCAATATCCAGACGTTGAACTGAGCCATATGTTGGTGGACAACGCTGCCATGCAATTGGTCAAAGCACCGAAACAGTTTGACGTGATGTTAACCGACAATATGTTCGGCGATATTTTGTCTGACGAAGCTTCCATGTTGACTGGTTCAATTGGCATGTTAGCGTCTGCTTCATTGAATGAGCATAATAAGGGTATGTATGAACCGAGTCACGGTTCAGCGCCTGATATCGCCGGTCAGGGATTGGCGAATCCGATTGCCACCATTTTATCAGCAGCAATGATGTTGCGTTACTCACTGAATGCGCCTGAGCAAGCAGCACGCATTGAAGCCGCTGTCGGTAAAGTGCTAGACGCTGGCTTGCGCACCGGTGATATTTGGACCGAAGGTTGTCAGAAGGTATCGACAAGTCAGATGGGTGATGCCATTGCCGCTGCGCTTTAATCAGCGATAGGTCGGCGACTGGTGCGTAATCAGCTAACCATTACCATTACCGACGTTCATGGATCGCGTCAGTTCACGCTGACGCACTTCATTAAGCGTTTTATCGTCGTGATTTTACTGGTGCTGGCGTTGTTAAGCTTAGTTGGTACCGGATTGGTGTGGAAGTTTTTAGCCGAGCGCGCTACGTTAGAGATGCAGATTTTAGATTTGCATCGTCAGAAAGAGTTGCTTGAAAGCGATTATCGTCAGGCATTAGCGCAACAGAATGAACTCTTTACCGAGTTGAACCAGGACAAAATGGCATTGGAAAATGAGGTTCAGGCTAAAGAGGGTCAGTTAAGTTTTTTACAAAACACTTTCGGACAGTTAGAAGCTCAGATTGGCTTGGTTGAGAGTGGTGATGTGAAGCGCTTATCTGAGTTGGCGCCGGTTGATATTGAATTGATGATGAACAAAATTCCCAGCGGTATGCCAACCAGTTACAAAATGATTTCGGATGGTTTTGGCTGGCGTACCCATCCGGTGACTAAAAATCGCTCTTTTCATGAAGGGTTGGATTTTAGTTGTGATGTCGGAACACCGGTACAAAGTACCGCTGATGGTATCGTTGAAAGTGCTGGTTGGGATGGTGGTTATGGTTTGAAAGTGATTGTTAATCATGGGTATGGCTTCAAAACCGTTTATGCACATCTGAGTAAAGCCTCGGTTAAGCGTGGCGAAGTTGTTGCTAAAGGCGATGATATTGGCTTGTCGGGTAATTCGGGTGTGAGTAGTGGTGCGCATCTGCATTATGAAGTACATTTTATGGATAATAAACTTAATCCAAGACCATTTGCTGATTGGAGTTCACGTCGTGCCCATTCAGTCTTTAAACAAGTGAAGGAGGTTCCATGGGAGTCTTTCGCCGATCTGGCCATTCAGGAAAAACTGCTTGTGCTAAAACAGTCATTGCCAACGGCTGCCATGTCGTCGGGCAAGTTAAACTAGCGGGCGATCTTCACTTAGATGGTTCCCTGGAAGGGACAATCGAAGCACTTCAGTTGTCGGTTGGTAAACAGGGTCATCTGAACGGTATTGTTCGGGCTAAACACGTTATTCTGGCAGGCAAAGTTGAGGGGCAAATTCACTGTGAATTGTTGGAGTTGTTAGCGGGTTGTCAGCTACACGGTGAAGTTTATTGTCATGATTTAGTGGTAGAAAAAGGCGCTCGCTTCATTGGTAGCACCAAAGATTCTGCAACGGCCGTAGCCTTAGAAGTATTGGCGCCACAGCCTAAAGTGGCTTTATTAACGCAAACAACTAGTGGGTCTGAAAAGCCCGTTTAATTGGGTTTTTGAAAATTTTGAAGTAAAGGAATTGGGTCATGTCTAAATTGTATGATGTCGCGGTAGTCGGTGCAACAGGTGCGGTCGGTGAGACCATGATGCGTGTGTTGGAGGAAATGAACTTTCCGGTAGGCAAGCTTTATCCTTTGGCGAGTAGCCGCTCTGCCGGAAAAAAAGTCACTTTCCGTGGCCAAGAAGTGACCGTAGAAGATTTAGAGACCTTTGACTTTTCGAAGACCCAAATTGGATTGTTCTCACCAGGGGCGAGTATTTCGGCCATTTATGCTCCTAAAGCCGCTGCTGCTGGTTGTGTGGTGATTGATAACACCTCGCAGTTCCGTTACGACGATGATATTCCTCTGGTCGTACCTGAAGTGAATCCTAAAGCCATTGCCCAATACAAAAAACGTGGCATTATTGCGAATCCTAACTGTTCAACTATTCAGATGTTGGTAGCGTTAAAACCTATCTATGATGCGGTGGGCATTACCCGTATTAATGTGGCGACCTACCAAGCGGTATCGGGCGCAGGTAAAGAAGCGATTGAGGAACTCTCAACACAAACGGCCAACCTATTGAATTTCAAACCAACCAGTAATGACGTCTTTGCAAAACGTATTGCCTTTAATGTTATTCCACAAATTGACGTATTCATGGAAAACGGCTACACCAAAGAAGAAATGAAGATGGTGTGGGAAACGAAAAAAATCATGGGTGATGAGTCCATTTTAGTGAATCCGACAGCGGTACGTGTTCCCGTATTCTTTGGTCACAGTGAAGCGGTGCATATTGAAACGCGCGATAAAATTACCGCTGAGCAAGCACGCGAACTGTTAAGCAAAGCGGAAGGTATTGTGGTAATGGACGAGCGCGAGCCGGGTGGCTATCCAACGGCCACTGACGTCGCTGACACTAACCCAGTTTATGTCGGACGCATTCGTGAAGACATTTCGTGCGAAAAAGGCTTGAACCTATGGGTGGTGGCGGACAACGTGCGTAAGGGGGCTGCGACGAATGCGGTGCAAATCGCGCAAGTGTTGATTCGTGATTACCTAAATTAAAAGTTATTGCGCAGTTATCTTGCTGTGTTGCACGTTACTCGAACATCGTTATGTACTGGTTGTACACTCCTTGTTCTGCGTTACGTGCGCCTTGCAATCTTAACTGCTCATGACACTTTTAAGTTGTGTTAGTTATGCCACGTATCGCGCTAGGGATTGAATATGCTGGTCATGCTTATTGTGGCTGGCAAAAGCAGCAAGATTGTATTGGTGTGCAAGCCCATTTAGAGCGCGGTTTGGCGAAAATCGCCTGTGAACCGATAGAAGTATTCTGTGCTGGTCGTACTGACCGCGGCGTTCACGCCATTGGTCAGGTGGTGCATTTCGATACCTCGGTTCAGCGTCCCGATGAAGCTTGGGTGCGAGGAACCAACACCCATTTGCCCAGCGGCGTGCGGGTGTTGTGGTCTCGTGAGGTGGATGAAAGCTTTCATGCACGTTTTTCGGCCACGGCTCGGCGTTATCGTTATGTCATCTTGAACCGACGTGTGCAATCGGCCGTGTTTGCCAGCTTGCAGACATGGGTATCTTATGACCTAAACATTGATAAGATGCATGAGGCTGCGCAAGCCCTATTGGGTGAGCAGGACTTTACAAGTTTTCGCGCTGCAGAGTGCCAAGCCAAACATCCGGTGCGTTGCGTTACGCAAGTGTCGGTGCACAGCGATGGTGTTCATGTGTTTGTTGATATTGAAGCCAATGCTTTTTTACATCATATGGTGCGGAATATTGTTGGTAGTCTGTTGGTGATTGGTCGTGGTGAGCGTCCGGTGACTTGGATTACTGAGTTATTGCAGGCGAAAGATCGAAAATTAGCCGCGCCGACAGCTCCGGCGGCAGGGCTATACCTCACTCACGTGCGTTATCCCGAAGTCTATTCCTTTCCTCAGTTGGATTTAAGCTATTTATGGCGAGGTGCTGCATGAGAACGCGGGTTAAAATTTGCGGATTAACGCGAGCAGAAGATGTAATGACTGCCTGTGCCTTAGGTGCTGATGCTATTGGCTTGGTGTTTTACCCACCCAGCCCCAGAGCGGTGACTGTCGAACAAGCGAGGTTGATCCTACTGGATGTGCCGCCATTTGTCACGGTGACGGCTTTGTTTGTCAATCCGACGGTCGCTGAGGTTCAAGCTGTCCTTACACAGATTCCGGCGATCAGCTTATTGCAGTTTCATGGCGATGAATCGCCAGCATTTTGTCGTCAATTTGGTCGAACCTACATTAAAGCCATTCCGATGCGTGATGAAGTCGATTTGGCTCAACAAGCAAGCGTCTATGATGACGCTTTAGGATTGCTGGTCGATACCTACAAGCCCGGCGTTCCCGGTGGCTCAGGAGAGTCCTTCGATTGGCACCGTTTGCCGCTGTCTTTGAGTAAACCGCTGATTTTGGCGGGTGGATTAACGCCTGATAATGTTGCTGAAGCCATTAAACAAGTGGCTCCTTATGCCGTTGATGTTTCGGGTGGCGTAGAGGCCAGTAAAGGCATCAAAGCGTGTCAAAAGATGCGCGATTTTATGGCGTCGGTTGCATTTCATTCCTAGGCTTTTTTATTGTAAATACTTGTTATTTAAGTATTATCTAATATAAATAAGTTCTATTTGCATTTGTCTGATTGTTCAGATGATACTAAAGCTGTTTTCTGGACAAGTGTCTATGATTGATTGACTTTGCAACGTATCTTCCGGTCGTATGGGGCGCAAGTGGTTGGTCTGACTGACTTGAATCTCAGCTGCTGTTGAAGAGAGGAGGTTTCTATGGTCACCCTGTCTTCTGCTCATCCTTATCATGTTCATGATACAACGGATGGCATTCATCTCATCTCGAAAGAAGTTCCTGTTAGTCGAACCNNGAACCTTGCATTGGTTAAAGCAGGGTTGGATTGATATTGCACACGCGCCTATGGCTTCCTTGTTTTATGGTGTCGCAACCATGTTGTTCGTTATGCTTTCACTGGTGGCGGTGAGAGATTTACCTTTTTTGATGATGGCGATTGGCACATCATTCGTCATGATTGCTCCTTTTTTAGCGACTGGTCTTTATGATATTGCTTATCGCTTAGAAAGAGGTGATCCACCGAGTTTGGCTCATTCATTAGCATCATGGCGAGATAATGTTGGCAACTTTGGGCTTTATGTCGCGAGCCTAGGTGTGATTATTTCGGCGTGGACAATCATTACCCCTTTGATGGCTGCTTTGTTTAAATCACAAAGTTTACTCATTGTTGATCCCGATGCCGGATTCGTTAGTTTTCTAACGACGGATGCGGGAATTAACTTTCTCATTGCATTTACCTTGTTAGGCGCTGTCTTGGCAGCTTTTGTCTTTGCCATTAGCGTCGTCTCTATTCCGTTGTTGATTGATAAGCATAAGTTAGATGCGGTGAATGCGATGATTATTAGTTATCAAGTCACCATGGAAAACAAAGGCGTTATGGTGGTTTGGGCGCTCATGATTGGTGCATTGGTCAGCTTGGGTATTGCGACCTTGGGTATGTTGATGGTGATTATTATGCCCTTACTCAGTTATGCAAGTTGGCACGCCTATCGTGATTTGATTAAGTTTACGGATGATGCGGATGGTTAGCATTTGCTCAGTATGAATGAGCCATTGGAACCCCGCTTGTACTAGCGGGGTTTTTTATTGCGCTGTATTGGCAAAAGTAGCCTGTTAGTGTGGCAATTCAAGGCCTAACCCGATAAAATTGATTTATTTGTTGAATTGAAATAAGGAAGCGAAAGTGTCCGATCAAATTGATGTTCATAAGGTAGCACGTTTAGGCGCCTTAGCAGTGAGCGATGATGAAGTCGCGGCGGTAGGGCAAAAGCTGAATGCGATTGTAGGGCTATTCGATCAGTTAGCGGCGATTAATACCGATGGCGTTGAACCTATGGCACATCCGTTAGACCAAGTGCAGCGTTTGCGTGAGGATGTCGTTACTGAAGCCGATATTCATGAATATGTGCAGCAAATCGCTCCCAAAGTAGAAGCGGGATTATATTTAGTACCTAAAGTTATCGAGTAATTAAAACGGAATAAAGCCGTGCTAACGGCGTTAAAAGCCTTCTCAGAAAAAGCACTTACTCTGTTGTAAGCTTACTCTTTTTGTTAAGACTTTCGCCTTGTTATCATCAGCTTTCTTGCGTTTTATCAAGGAAAAACGTTTTATGAATTTTCATCAAATGACCATGGTGCAGTTGGCAGAGCAGCTGCGTAACAAGTCAGTGTCGAGTGTCGAACTGACACAGTATTTTCTAGACCGCATGACGCAGTTTGACGGTCAAATTAACAGTTATATCACGCAAACGCCTGAGCTGGCGTTGGCACAAGCCGCAGCTGCCGATGCACGTCGTGCTGCGGGTGAAGACGGGTTGCTGTTAGGTATGCCGCTGGCACATAAAGATATTTTTTGTACCAAAGACGTGATCACCACTTGTGCCTCGAAAATGCTGGCTAATTTCAAAGCCCCTTACAATGCAACCGTGGTCGAAAAGCTCAATGCAGCCGGTATGGTCACGCTGGGTAAGGTGAACATGGATGAGTTCGCTATGGGCTCAACCACCGAAAACAGTGCTTTTGGTGTCACGCGTAATCCATGGAGTTTGGATGCGGTACCAGGCGGTTCATCGGGCGGTTCGGCTGCTGCTCTGGCAGCAGGTTTGGCTCCGGTGGCAACTGGCACGGATACCGGTGGTTCAATTCGTCAGCCAGCGGCGTTTTGTGGCGTGACGGGCATTAAACCGACTTATGGTAGCGTGTCACGTTACGGTATGATTGCTTATGCATCGAGTCTGGATCAAGGCGGCCCAATGGCGAAAACGGCCGAGGATTGTGCGCATTTATTGTCAGCGATGGCGGGTTTCGATGAGCGAGACTCAACCTGTGCCGAAGGGGAACGTCCCGATTATGTGACAGGCCTGAATGATTCGGTGAAAGGGCTTCGTATTGGTTTACCTAAAGAATACTTTGGTGAAGGCTTGTCGCCAGAAGTGAAGGCGGCGACTATGGCTGTGGCGACTGAATTAGAAAAGCAAGGTGCGACCTTGGTAGAAGTTTCTTTGCCAAACACCTCGGCAGCGATGCCCGCTTACTACGTTATTGCACCAGCAGAAGCCAGCTCGAATTTGTCGCGTTATGACGGCGTACGTTTCGGTCATCGTTGTGACAATCCAAAAGACTTAAAAGATATGTACATACGCTCGCGCTCAGAAGGTTTTGGTGCGGAAGTGAAGCGCCGTATCATGGTCGGTGCCTATGTGTTGTCAGCGGGTTATTACGACGCTTATTATCTAAAAGCGCAGCGTGTGCGTCGGTTAATTAAGCAAGACTTTGTTGACGCATTTGATCAGTGTGATGTGATTTTAGGACCTGTTGCACCCACGCCAGCTTGGAAGTTAGGTGAGAAAACAGCCGATCCCACCGCTATGTACTTGGCCGATATTTACACCATTCCGGTCAATCTAGCGGGCTTGCCAGCGATTGCGCTGCCAGCTGGGTTCTCAGCTGGACTACCTGTCGGTGTGCAGTTGATTGGTAATTATTTCAGTGAGCCTAAATTGTTGAATGTGGCGCACCAATATCAACAAGCGACCAATCATCACATCCAAATGCCAGCCGCATTTGCCTAACCAAGGAGAATAACTACTATGACATGGGAAACAGTCATTGGCCTTGAGGTTCATGCTCAACTGGCTACTAATACGAAAATTTTCTCGGCAGCATCGACCGCTTTTGGGGCTATGCCCAATACCCAAGCTTGTTTGGTTGATTTAGGTATGCCAGGTGTTCTGCCAGTGCTGAATAAAGGCGTGGTTGATATGGCGATTCGCTTTGGTTTGGCTGTCGGCGCAACGGTAGCAGAAAAGTCGGTATTTGCTCGTAAAAACTATTTCTATCCCGATTTGCCTAAAGGCTATCAAATTTCGCAATTTGAATTGCCGGTCGTCTTAGGGGGGCAAATTACCATTGAAGTGGATGGTAAGGAAAAAGTGATTAACCTGACGCGTGCGCATTTAGAAGAAGATGCGGGCAAATCCTTACATGAAGACTTTGAGGGCTACTCAGGTATCGACTTAAACCGTGCGGGCACGCCACTGTTAGAAATCGTTTCTGAGCCAGAAATGCGTTCGCCAGCGGAAGCAGTTGCCTATGCGAAAAAGTTGCATGAGTTAGTGCAATACCTGGGTATTTGTGACGGCAATATGCAAGAAGGTTCTTTCCGTGTCGATGCCAACGTGTCGGTACGTCGCCCTGGTGCGCCTTTTGGTACGCGTGCCGAGATTAAAAACGTTAACTCGTTCAAGTTTTTAGAACGTGCCATTATGTTTGAAGTGGAACGTCAAATTGATGTCATCGAAGCAGGTGGTCAAGTGGTGCAAGAAACGCGCTTATACGATGCCGCGAAAGATGAAACCCGTTCGATGCGTTCTAAAGAAGAAGCGATGGACTATCGTTACTTCCCTTGTCCCGATTTGCTGCCACTGATTATTACCCCAGCGATGATTGAAGTGGTGAAGGCCGAAATGCCTGAATTGCCTGATGCTAAACGTGCGCGCTTCATGAGTCAATATGGCCTTAACGATTATGATGCGATGGTATTAACCAACAGTCGTGAAATCGCTGATTATTACGAGGCGGTGGTGGCTGCAACGGGTGGAAAAGATGCTAAGATCGCCGCTAACTGGGTGATGGGTGAGCTCAACGCGCGTTTAAATAACGACAACTTGAGTATTAGCGAATCGCCTGTTGATGCACAGCGCATGGCTGGGTTAATTGCCCGTATCCTCGATAACACCATTTCGGGCAAAATTGCCAAAGATGTGTTCGATGCTATGTGGACGAGTCAAGACTCTGCCGATGCCATTATCGAAAGCAAAGGCTTGAAACAAATCACCGATCCGGTAGCCATTGCCGCCATGGTGCGTGGTGTCATCGATCAGTTCCCTGAGCAATTGGCGGAATACAAAGGTGGTCGAGATAAGCTGTTTGGCTTCTTTGTTGGCGAGGTGATGAAAGCGACCAAAGGCAAAGCCAATCCCGGTCAAGTCAATCAAATTTTGAAAGACGAATTGGCTAAGTAACACTTCTCCTCGCATGACAAAACCCCACTAATCTCAGTGGGGTTTTGTTTAAGGCTAGATTCTTAAAAAGAGCGGAAAAATGATGTTAGCAGTATTGGCCATTGTGGTTGGTTTGGGGCTATTGGTTTGGAGCGCTGATCGTTTTGTCGAGGGTGCAGCATCAACAGCGCGATATTTTGGTATGCCGCCGTTGTTGGTAGGGATGGTTATTGTTGGTATGGGCACCTCTGCACCTGAAATGACGGTGTCGGTGCTGGCTGCTTCCCAAGGTAGTCCGGGTATTGCACTGGGTAATGCTTATGGCTCTAATATCACCAATATTGCGCTCATTCTGGGATTAACGGCGCTCATCAGTCCCATTATGGTGCACTCACAGGTGGTGCGTAAAGAGTTACCTATTCTGATGGGCGTTACGTTATTAGCCGCATGGCAGTTGTGGGATGGAGAGGTTAGTCGTGCAGATGCCATTGTTTTGTTACTGGTTTTTGCGGCACTGATGGCTTGGACTATTTGGCAGGGTATGCGCTCAAAACGGGACTCACTGGGTCAAGAAATAGAGGCTGAGCTGAGTGAACATGAAATGCCGATTCGACATGCGCTCATGTGGACAGTGATCGGTCTTGTCGTGCTGATTATCAGTTCTCGCTTGTTGGTATGGGGCGCTGTTGACATTGCACAAAGTTTAGGAGTCAGTGATATGATCATCGGCCTAACCATTGTGGCTGTGGGCACTTCATTGCCGGAATTGGCTTCGTCAGTGATTGCGGCGCGTAAGGGAGAACATGATATTGCCTTGGGCAATATCATTGGCTCGAACTTGTTTAATACACTCGCTGTGGTAGGTTTAGCAGGTGTCATTCATCCGATGGCGGTCGATGCGGAAGTATTTAGTCGTGACATCTTGGTTATGATTGGACTGACCTTCTTGTTATTTGTTATGGCTTACGCTTTTAACAAGCAACGATCTGGTCGTATTAACCGTATTGAAGGTGGCCTTTTAATGCTTTGTTACGTGAGTTATACCAGTTATTTAATTGTCAGCGTTTTTTAATGGGTTGTAAAAGGTCAGATGAAAATGAAAAATTTCATAACAAGCTTAATGGCTTTTGGTGTTGCTTGCTTAGTGGTGAGCGAGTCAGCTAATGCCTGTACCCGTGTGGTTTACAAAGGGCCTGAGCAAAGTATCCTGACGGGAAGAACCATGGATTTTTCCATCGATATTCCGGCGAATTTGTGGATTTTTCCACGAGGCATGGAGCGAAGCGGAGAGGTGGGGGCTAACTCACTCACTTGGGTGTCGCGCTATGGCAGTGTGGCGGCAAGCTCTTGGGACATTGCCACGCCTGATGGCATGAATGAAAAGGGACTAGTTGCTAATTTGCTTTGGTTGGTACAATCACAATACCCAGCTTACAACAAATCGAGTACTGAGAAAGGCTTGACCATCGCTGCTTGGGCGCAATACGCCTTAGATAATTTTGCTACGGTTAAAGAGGCGGTTGAGCAGTTAAAAAATGAGCCGTTTGTGGTGGTAACCGATTTTATTCCTGGAACCGATAAGTTTACAACGGTACATTTGTCGCTTTCGGATGCAACGGGCGATAGTGCCATTTTTGAGTATATTAATGGTAAATTGGTCATTCATCATTCACCTGATTACCAAGTGATGACCAATGATCCGGTGTTTGATCAGCAGTTAGCCATCAAAAGTTACTGGGATAATGTTGCTGGTACACAATTCTTGCCAGGGACAAATCGTGCCGCTGATCGATTTGTCAGGGCTGCTTACTATATTAACGCCATACCTCAAAGCAAAAATGCTCACTTAAATGTGGCCAGTGTCTTTAGTGTCATTCGTAACGTGTCTGTACCTTACGGTATTTCCACTGAAGGACAACCCCATATTTCGAGCACGCGCTGGCGCGTGGTGGCCGACCAAAAAAATCTGACTTACTATTTTGAAAACGTGCTGACGCCGAACGTCGTTTGGGTCAATTTGAAAGAGGTTGATTTTTCAAAAGCATCTGGTGTGCGTAAAT
>NCFI01000083.1 GCA_002281095.1 Thiotrichales bacterium 35-46-9
ATAGCCAATTGGCTATGCTTTTATTGAAAATTATTCATTTTTATATTCTATCTTGAATAGTTAATATAGGCCAGTCGATTGTATTACTTACTTAATTATGAGGAGAAGACTATGGATTTTTCGTTAGTCAGAAATTTGATGGATCCTGCCATTTTATTTTTCTTTTTTGGTATTTTAGCTGCGTCAGTAAAGTCCAATCTTGAGATACCACCTGCGATTGCTAAGTTTTTATCATTATATTTATTGGTTGCCATTGGGTTTAAAGGCGGTGTAGCTTTGTCGGCCAGTGGTTTTACTGCTACCGCATTGGTTGCGATTGGTGCGGCATTGATTATGGCTTTTTTAGTACCAATTTATACCTTTCTACTATTGCGTAAGCGAACTAGCGCATTCAACGCGGCGGCGATTGCGGCTACCTATGGGTCAGTGAGTGCTGTAACCTTTATTGCGGCTCAGCAATACTTGACTAAAAACGGCATTGATTTTGGCGGTTACATGACGGTAGCTATGGTCTTTATGGAGTCGCCGGCGATTATTATGGCTGTGTTGTTAGCAGCGATTGTTAGAAAACAGCAAGCGCAAGCTGAGGCTTATGCAGGAGCGAAGATCCAAAGTGTACCTGGAAGTAGTCCTATTTCAATCAAGACAGTGTTGCACGAAGCTTTCACAGATGGCGCACACTTGTTGTTGATCGGTAGTTTGGTGATTGGCTACATAACTGGTGACGCTGGAAAAGCCGTTATGGCGCCTTTTACGGTTGACATCTTTAAGGGTGTATTGGCTTTCTTCTTACTTGAAATGGGGTTGTTGGTTGCGCGTCAATTACGTCAATCTAAAGATTTGAATCCAACACTGGTTGCTTTCGCTGGCATTATGCCTATCTTCAATGCTAGTTTAGCTATCGGATTGGCTTATATGTTTGGAATGAGCAAGGGGGATGCCTTGTTGTTAGCAGCATTGGTTGCAAGTGGTTCTTACATTGTAGTGCCAGCTATTTGTCGCTACGCTATTCCAGAAGCAAAACCGGGTGTCTATTTTAGTATGTCAATAGGAATTACGTTCCCGTTCAATCTGGTGATCGGCATTCCGCTTTACTTTGCTGCGATTAATATGTTGTGGGCATAAGTTAGGTATTATTGAGTAAAATGGGAGTTGAAAATGAAATCAGTTAAACGTGTTGAATTTATCATTGATGAGCGTGAAGTGGATAATCTACTTTCATCCCTAGCCAAAGTAAACATAACCAGTTATACCGTCATTACAGGGGCATACGGAAATGGTGATCATGGCATGAGAGGGGCAGATATTTTCAGTGATTCTTTGAGCTATGTGTTGATTGCCTGTGATGAAGAGGAGGTTAAAGTTATCATTGAGAAGGTTCGCCCAGTGCTTAAGTCTTTAGGTGGAATATGTCTGGTCTCTGATGCAATGTGGGTCATACATTAAGTTGGTATAAACTGAGCAAGGGCTGTTCATCGGCCCTTGTGTTTCTTTGTAATAACTAAAATAAGTCATTTGAATTGACATTATTATTTGTACGGTTTTTTTAAAGCCTATCTGTTAACGATTCAATAAATCCTTAGTTTATTCTGCTGCTGAAATCATAATTTAACATTCTGGCAGTTGTCGCTGGGGTCTGCTCGCTTGTAGAATGTGAGCATTGTTTGAGTCACCATTTATGTTGAGGTTAGTATTATGCCAGTAGGTTTGTCGGATCAGATGCCTGAATTGTTTCCGATTGCGGGGATGCGTTTATCGAGTGTGCGTTCGGGTATTAAAAAACGTCCAGGCAACGACTTGGTGTTAATTGAACTGAGTGAAGGCTGCAGAACCGCAGCGGTATTTACTAAAAATGATTTTTGTGCCGCACCCGTCACGCTGGCCAAAGCCCATTTACAGTCGCATCAACCTAAGTTGCTGATGATTAACAGTGGTAATGCCAATGCGGGAACAGGTCAGCCAGGGATGCAAGCCGCCAGTGATAGTTGTGCCATTGCCGCTAGATTGGTGGGCTGTGCGCCTGAAGAAGTCTTACCTTTTTCAACGGGTGTTATTGGTGAGTTGTTGCCTGTTGCACCCTTTGAAACGGGTGTGCCTTTAGCCATGGCAGAGTTGTCTGTGAACGGCTGGCCAGCGGCGGCGCGCGGTATTATGACCACCGATATCGTGCCTAAGGCCGTTAGTCGTAAACTCGACATTGATGGCCATGCGGTGACCATTACCGGTATTGCCAAAGGTTCGGGCATGATTCATCCCAATATGGCAACCATGCTGGGTTATGTGGCGACAGATGCAGCGGTCAGCTTGCCTTTGTTGCAGAAAATGCTCAGTGATGCCACAGATGACTCTTTCAATAGCATTACCGTCGATGGTGATACCTCAACCAACGATGCCTGTACGCTGACTGCAACGGGTCGCAGTAGTCTGCCAGAAATTAACGATGTGCATTCGGCTGCTTATGCTCAATTGAGCGAAGCAGTCACGCAGGTATTAACCGAATTAGCCACCATGATTGTGCGCGATGGTGAGGGTGCGACCAAGTTTATGAGCATTGTCGTAGAAGAAGCGGCAACGAAAGCTGAAGCCAAGCAGGTTGGCTTTACCATTGCTCATTCTCCGTTAGTGAAAACAGCCTTTTTTGCTTCTGATCCCAACTGGGGACGTATTTTGGCTGCTGTGGGTCGTGCAGGATTAGCTAATTTAAATTTGGAAGCTATTCGCTTGTATTTGGGCGATGTCTGTATTGTCGAAAATGGTGGTCGTAGTCCAACTTATACCGAAGCCCAGGGCGCGGCGGTGATGAAGGAAGCGGAGATCACCATTCGTGTTAAGCTGGCGCGTGGTAGTGAAAAAGCCACCATTTATACCTGTGACTTTTCGTATGATTACGTGAAGATCAATGCGGAATATCGCAGTTGATTAACGTGGTGGTCGCGGTTATCCGCGATGCTTCGGGACGGGTGTTACTGACACAGCGTCAGGCGCATCAGGACTTTGCCCATCATTGGGAATTTCCCGGTGGTAAGGTTGAGTCTGGTGAGACAGTGATGCAAGCGCTGCAACGCGAGTTGCGAGAGGAGCTGGCTATTGAGTGTGTTGAAGCAGAGCCACTCATCACCATTCCTTGGCAATATGAACATAAGTCGGTTTGTTTACACGCGTTTACCGTAACGGCGTGGCAAGGCGAGGAGTGTGGCGTTGAAGGGCAGGCATTACGCTGGTTCGAGGTTGATGCCTTGTCAGCCTTAACCATGCCAGCGGCGAATCGAGGCATTTTAGCAGCGATTCGTTTGCCCTCTTGTTATGCCATTACCGGTGCTTTTAGCAACTTAGCGGAGCTAAAGCAGGGCGTTGAACAGGCGCTCGCAAAAGGAGCAGGAATCATTCAGTTGCGTTCGTTATGGCAAGGAGTGGATTATGTGCAAGCAGCCGAAAGTATTTTGCCGCTAGTGAAAGCGGCTGGTGCTCAGTTATTGCTGAATACTGAGTTTGAGCAATGGCGTCTGTTGCCAGAAGCGGGATTGCATTTGTCTTCGCAGCGGGCGGCGCAGTTTACTCAGCGTCCTGTACCCAGTTCAGTGTTGTTGAGTGTGAGTGTGCACACGGTCGCGCAGTTGCAGCAGGCGCAAGCGATGGGTGCGGATTGCGTGTTGCTCTCGCCCGTATTACCGACGCAAAGCCATCCTGATATGCCGGCTTTAGGCTGGCAGCAGGCAGCTGAATGGGTTGCTCAGGCGACGATTCCCGTTTATGCACTCGGTGGTGTGTCTCCTTCACACTTAGTGCAAGCCAAGGAGTTGGGGTTTCAAGGTGTTGCCGCTATCGGAGCCTTTTGGTCAAAGTAAGTTAGGTTATGTTGTCTGCATTTTCGGTGGTTGCGCGTTCTTCTCGTCCGGCATTTTTATTACTCACGCCCGTCGTCTTGTTCTTAGCGGCGGCTTTAGCTTGGCAGCAAAGCGATTCGCTCAGATGGGATTTGTTACCTTGGTTGCTGATGTCGGCTTTATGTGCAGCCATTGCCAGTAATCTGTTGAATGAGTATTTTGATTTCAGTAGTGGTTTAGATCATCAGACTCAGGCTACGCCTTTTTCGGGAGGCAGTAAAGCCTTAATTGAGGCACCGCATCGTGCTGAATTGGTGAAGTGGGCTGGCTTGTTGTGTGTCTCTTTGTCGACTTGGTCGGGGCTTTATTTGGTGGCGCAGGTGGGTTGGCCATTGTTGCTACTAGGATTGTTGGGGGTTGGCTTAGTGATTACTTACACACCCCTATTGAATCGCTTTGCTTGGTTGTGCCTGTTAGCACCGGGGCTAGGCTATGGCTTAGTGATGTTTTTGGGGGCTTACTGGGTCTTGCTGGGGCAAGTGAGTTGGCAAGGTATGTGGCTGATGTTATTGCCGTTGAGTTTGGTTTCTGCGCTGTTATTAATGAATCAGTTTCCGGATGCAGAGGCTGATGCACGGGTCGGTCGGCGTCATGCGGTCATCGCTTGGGGGCGTGAGCGTGCTTATGCGGTATTGGCTGGCTTGCATGCCATCAGTTATCTATTATTGTGGATGCTTGCATGGCAGTCAGGTTTTTCCTTGTTGATATGGGCGTTGTTATGGTTACCTATTTCGCTTGGGTTATTATGGCAGGGAAAGAGCATGATGCAGGGTAAAACAGTGTTACCGGCAATGGCACTGAATGTCATGCTGGTATTAGGATTACCCATAACGGTTGCGCTTTTGTTAATCGCGTCGAAACCCTGATTTAATTAGAGCACCAATGTTTGAGCTTCGCTTCCAGTTCGTCAATTTTAATCGGTTTGGTGGTGAAGTCATCCATACCACAGGCTAAGCATTTTTCTCGGTCGCCTTCCAACGCATTCGCCGTTAAGCCAATGATGGGAACATGGCTTTGTGAGCTTTGTTCTAACAGACGAATCCGTTTCGTTGCTTCGAAGCCATCCAGTACAGGCATTTGACAGTCCATTAAAATGGCATCGTAAGATTTTGTTTGCATGCGTTCGAGAGCTTGAGCGCCATTTTCTGCAATATCGTATTGATAACCGAATTTCTGTAAAAACTTGCCTGCAACCAGTTGATTGATCTTATTGTCTTCTACCAAAAGCAGGTATTTATCGTGTGGGTCTGCTTGGCTGATCGGTGCCGGCAGATGGTGCTTGAGTGACAGGGCAATCCGTTTTGGTTAAGCGAATATCAAAGAAAAATTGACTGCCTTTTCCTTCGGTTGAGGTAACTTGTAAATGGCCTTGCATCAACTCAACAATTTTTTTAGAGATGGTTAGCCCCAGTCCCGTACCACCAAATTGGCGCGTCGTTGAACTGTCTGCCTGAGTGAAGGCTTCAAATAATCGTGCTTGAGCCGCTGGGCTGATGCCAATGCCCGTGTCTTTGACTGAAAATCGAATCAGGGATTGATGTTGATCGTATTGTTCAAGCAGTTGAACGCGCACAAAGACGCCACCCTGTTCGGTAAATTTGAGCGCATTGCCAATTAAATTAATCATCACTTGGCGCAATCGATGTTCATCGCCGAGTAGCCACTGAGGCAGTTCTGGATCCAGTTGGTAGTAAGCTTTAAGACCCTTTTGCTCAAATTGATCGTGAAACATGCTGTCTAAGTCGTGTAGCAGAACATTCAACGAAAAAGGCGTCGATTCTAGCTGAACTTTGCCCGCATCCATTTTGGAAAAGTCTAAAATGTCATTAATCAGTGACAGCAATACTTCAGCCGATCTTTTTAATGTGTTCACATACTGTTGTTGGGTGTCGTCTAGGCGAGTATCACTGAGTAGGGTTGCTGTGCCAATAACCCCATTGAGTGGTGTGCGAATTTCATGGCTCATGGTTGCCAGGAAGCTAGCTTTAGTTGCAGCCGCATCTTCTGCCAGTTCTTTTGCTCTACGCAGTTCATCTTCAGCCGCTTTTTGCAGTCTCATATCACGGAATACGACAACATGCCCTGTGATTTGATTATCGGTGATAATCGGGCCTAAGGCGCAGGAGATGGGAATAATCTCACCTTCTGGCAGTTTGAGTTCGGCGTTATCATCGCGCAGAGCTTCTCCCCAAGAGAGCCATTGCGTCAGGTTTTGGTGATCTAGTTGGTGTTCACTAAAAGGAACATGCAATTGAATGAAACTGAGAATGTTCTGTCCAATTGGCGAGGTTTGCCAAGGTTTGAGTGCATTTTCTGCTGCTGAGTTAAGGTAAAGAATATGCCCCTGAGTATCGATTTCGAACACGCTGTCGGTTAACGAGGTCAGCACGGAAAGCAGTTTGTTTTTTTCTTGATTGAGTGCCGAAGTGGATGACCGTTTGAGACTTTCGTAGAGTTTTTGCATTTCATTGGATGAAATTTCCAGTGTTCGCTCCAATACATAGCGTTCCTGGTCAGCACCTTGATAAGTCGTGTTGATGCGCGTTAACAGCTCTTGCCACACCTCAGCTGATGGGGGATGTGTTTCATCCACACCCAAGCGTTTGAGTTGTCGTTTTAGGGTTGGGTGCAGTTCCACTTACACTGACTCGCTGATTAGGGTCAATGTCATCGTTTGATTGTGTAAACGACAGCTTAGCGAACCAGTAGGAGAAAGTTCTCCGTAAGAGTAGAAGCCCACTTGCTGTGTATTGGCTGGTAGTACATCTAGCGTTGCTTCGACCTCTTCATCAATGCGCTCTTTTAAAATGATTTTACGACCGACGCAAGAAATGGCAATGGACAAGGCATGATGCTCTGCCGGTGTGTCTTGCTGGGTTTGTTCGGCTGCTTTAGCGGCGCCGTCAATCAGTCGGTCAAAGTTGGCACGCATGAGTTGTGTGGTCATACCTTCAGGCACATCGCCTGCAAAAATGAGCGATTGATCATCTTCATTGATACCCAGTAGGGTACGCACAATCGGCTCTTCACCTGCGGGCATTTTAAGTGCTAAGGGAAACATCAGTCCAGAAGCTGGCAAGTCAACAACGAGTTCACCTAGGTATTCCTTATAAAGAGCGAGTGCAGGTTGAGCATCTAACTCATAAACAATGTTGTTAACCGACTTGGTGACCAGTCGTTCAGGACCAAACAGATCCCAACCACCTTTAGAGCCAAAAGTGACTTGAACGGCGTCGCCATAAAATCCAACAGCGGTTACCATACGATGTTGCGGTTGTCCGTTAACCAGCGTCCAAGTATCACCAAAATTGGTGCCATCGGCCGCTAACCCCCCCGTAACGATGACGCGACTGTCTAAACCAGATAATAAGCCTTGCGCTAATTGCGAACCATTGATGGTTAGTCCGTCGCTCAACACCAATACCGCGCTTAAATCAGGACGATTAAGCTGTTGTGCCAATTGGCTACCCGCCTCTTCACTGACTGGAGTGGAGGCAAAGTTGAGTGTGGTTCGCTCAAACTGAACAATGGCAAGACTGATGGTGTCATCGTAAACCATGTCTCCTAAAATTTCACCGGCAGTGGAGCAACCAGCAATGATGCTGGTGGGGTAGGTTTGTTTCAGTTCTTGCCACACAGCGCTGTCGGTTTCGTAAGGGCGAGCTGCAAACACTAATACGAGGGTTTGTGCAGAATCTAATGGCGGTAAGGGTTGGCTCCATTGATTGTTTTTACGTGCCAGCGTCACTGTTTTCATGTGGTAATTCCTTGGGTCAGATATTTGGGTTAGCTTATCATGAGAAATAAGGAATTACACCAGTCCCATCGCTGTTTTTACTTGCGTCAAGGTATGACCGGCGCGCTCACGCGCTTTATCGGCTCCCTGTTTCATCACCTGCATGAGTTCGGTTTCATTGTCGCGTAGTCGATGGAACTCGGCTTGAATGGGCGCTAAGAGCGCAACAATCGCTTCGCCCGTGTCTGTTTTTAGATGGCCATAGCCTTTGCCATCATATTCGCTTTCCAATTCGCTGATGGCTTTGCCTGTCGCACCAGACAGCAGTGTCAGTAGGTTACTAACGCCTGGTTTATTGTCACGATCATAACAAATACGGGTGTCGGTATCGGTGACGGCACGTTTAACTTTTTTAAGAATGGTTTTAGGGTCGTCTAATAGCGCAATGTAATTGCCTGTGTTTTCATCCGACTTGGACATTTTCTTTTCTGGTTCGAGTAGGCTCATAATGCGTCCACCGGCTTCGGTGCTGGGAATATAAGGTTCTGGTAGGGTGAATAGTTGGCCGTAGGCATTATTCATACGGTTGGCTAAATCACGCGCTAATTCCAAGTGTTGCTTTTGGTCAGCGCCAACGGGAACGGCTTTGGTTTGATAGAGTAG
>NCFI01000084.1 GCA_002281095.1 Thiotrichales bacterium 35-46-9
CATTTAAGCAGCGATCATTTTAACTAGCTCAACCTACAGGACTTCTATGGAACAATTCTTACAAACACGAGATGCATCCAAAACCTTGATGATGCAAGTGTTACAAGCTTTTAAACAGCATAACATCAATCCTACCCCCATTAATTATGCTGTTTGGTATGAATTTTATTTAGCACGCAATTTAGAATTACAAAAATGCATGAATGAAAGTCTCAAAGCCAAAGATGGGTTTACGGATGTTGTTGGTTATCGTCTTTATCAGTTGCATATCAAGTCACTTCCAGAAGACATGGTTCATGTTCATGACGAGATCAATGAAGCAACTAAAAATCTCGTTCAATCGTTACAGGCAGTGACCGCACACGTTGACTCTCATATTACGCTACTGGGCGAAGATCAGTCACAGGAAGCACTCCATCAACTTAAAGAAACGATTAGAGACACTAAAGTTAAAGCCGTCGAGAGCATGAAAAAAGCAGGTAAAATTGCGCAACAAGTATCCCATGTGTGTAATCATATTACACGTGATCCCATTACGCGCTTGTTTTCACGTGTCAAGTTAGATCATGACTATAAACTCTTACGTGAAACAGGCGCTAACCCTGGATTGTTACTGATCGATCTTGATGGTTTTTCGGAAATAAATAAAATACACGGCATGCTTGTGGCCGAAAATATCTTACGCCACATTGCTTCCTTAATTAAAGAGGTTACTTCGACTAATTTTGCCTATCGTATTGGTGGTCATGATGAGTTCTGCATTATGACGGGTGTGGAAATGTCAGATCCTAGCTTATCACAAATAGCTAACGATATTCTTAAACTGATCAGTGAGATACGCTTGGTTGATAAGAAAACTCAAGCCGTGATTGCAGAGAATATGAGTGCGACAGCCATTCTATTCGAAGGTACTAAAAATGGTTTGCAAGCGAGCTATGAAAATGCAAAAAAAGAGATGCGACTGACAAAACGGAATAAACGTATCGCACGTCAAAAGCAAAAGCAGAGTGCCGCAGCTTAGATAAAAGACTCCATTTTGTTTTAGTGTTAAATAGCAAGCCACTCACTAAGGGGTTTCGGGCGACCAAAATGATAGCCTTGTGCGTAATGTACGCCGTTGGCTCTAAGCTTTTCGACAACTGCTTCATTTTCGACAAATTCAGCAACGGTTAATTGACCACGTAAATTAGCCAGTTTAACCATAAAATTAACCATGGTTTCATCCATAGGTTCTTCCACGATGGAAACAATAAAAGAACCATCAATTTTAATAATATCAAAGGGTAAGCGTTTAAGATAATCAAACGAAGCCATACCACTACCAAAATCATCTAAGGCGAAACGAATGCCCTGAGATTTACAGAATTCAATTAATGATCTTGCTTGCTCAAAGTTGCGCACAGCGGTGGTTTCCGTCACTTCCAATGTGAGTTTATGCCAGGGGAAATCGAAGGTCTCTAGCGCTTTTTCAATCGTCGCTCTAAAGTCGGGATGAACTAATGCAGCGCCGGTTACATTGATGTCAACAAACCCAAGTCTTTCCAAGTGTTCTGGCGATGAACAAGCTTGTTCTAAGTAATTCCACAAAACCCAGGTATCTAAGCGCAACAACTCGCCGTATCGTTCAGCAGCAGGTAAGAAAACACCTGGGTTGACAATTTGGTTATCAGCATCTCTTAACCGAATCAACACTTCATAATGTAACAAACCATCATCGACATCGGGGTGAATTGCTGCTAGGGTTTGCGCCCAAAGCTCAAAGCGTTCTGGTCCTTTTCCTAATGCAGAGCGCACCTGATTGAGGGCAATAACATCACGCTGATGCCCTTGTACGTCCACATCATCTTCTTTGAACCAGTGTAGTCTGTCTCGTCCTAGCGATTTAGCGGTATAGCAAGCCGTGTCAGCGGCTTGATACAGCCACATTAATGGCATATCTGGCCGAGTGACCTCAACCATGCCAACGCTTGCTCCAACTTGAAAAGGCTGACCTTCCCACATAAAACGTCTTTCACGAATCAAATCAATTAGGCTTTGTAACTGTGTTTGCGCCCAACGATGATCCAGTAGCCAAATCCCAAACTCGTCTCCACCTAGGCGACCAACAAAAGCACCTTCTGGTAACCAATCTTCTAACCATCGCGCCAATTGACGTAAATAGACATCGCCTGCGTTATGACCAACCGTATCGTTGATTAATTTGAATTGATCTAAATCCAAGTAGGCATAAACTGGTCTAATCGGAGTTGTGGGTTTTTCTTGGAGGGCTAAAAGTTGCTTTTGAACAGATTCATCAAAACCAGAACGATTGAGCAATCCCGTTAAGCTATCGTGACTGGCTAAATAGGCTTTTTCTGATAACTCACTCTGCAATGCCTGCATGCTTTCAGCAATGCGTTGTTCTAATTTGTTGAATCCTTTATAAAGCTGCTTAACTTCATCACTCTCATCCGCGATGCTTAACTGCAATACCCCAGTTTCTGCTTCCGGACGATTCATCGCAACAACCAATGAGTCAAAGGGCTGTAAAAAATTACGAGCTACCCGTTGCGCAAGCGGAATGGCCATTAATAACATAATCGGAATCAACCAAAGGTCTGCAACCAGATTATGGAACAAACGTTGTGTGAGCGGTTGTCGTTGATAGAAGTAAACCGCTTTTCCGAGGTGTTGACCCGATAACACCACATCTGAAGTTAACCAAAACTCACCGTGCATGAATGCACTAATCGTTGCGCTCTCTAGTTCTCGAAAATCAGTCGTTAACTCGCCACTGCGAAAAATAGCGTTCCCTTGTAGATCGTAAACCCAAATACCTTGAAGCTCTTTCAGCATGGTTAGTTTTTCTACAAAACCAACAGCAACATCGGGATTGCCTGTTAGCAATAACTCTGATAAGTCATTCGTTAAAAACTGATGCACCATCTCGCTCTGCTGCTTGACTGTTGCCTGTTCACGCGGTAACGAGAGTGCATCGAGTAAGAGGGTTGTAATGAGCATAAAAGCCAGTGCTATACCGGCAATTAGCAACATTAAACGTTTGCGTAATGACCAGTTATGGTAATTTATCCAACTCATAGTACGAAAACTTGATTACCTTGTACTTTGTGGCTCTACAATAGGTAGGCTTAAATCATTGCCCCATTCTTGCCACGAAGCATCGTAATTTGCCACATCGTAACCTAATTCACGCATAATCAAATATTCCAGTG
Organism: Thiotrichales bacterium 35-46-9; assembly: GCA_002281095.1. Taxonomy (GTDB): domain Bacteria; phylum Pseudomonadota; class Gammaproteobacteria; order Thiomicrospirales; family Thiomicrospiraceae. The sequence continues at coordinate 3,213 of NCFI01000084.1, forward strand.
CCGATTGATCACCCATGATGCAATAAACAATGACCTTTTTATCTTTAGGAATATGGGCGTAAACTTGTTGAAGATCTGACTTAGAACGTAACAAGCCTGTATTAGCATCAAGATTGAGACGAAAGTCGATATTGATAGCATTCGGAATGTGACCATAGCGTTTGGCCTCTGATTTTAGCCCTTGATAGTGTTCTGCTTCACGTGCATCAATCAAGGTAAAGGCATCTGTCTTATTACTGGCTAACAGTGTTGTTAGGCGAGTTGCTAAGCGATCAGGATTAACACTGGGCACATAGTTAGTGGTCATAATGGCAGGCTTTTCTTGAGTGACACCTAAGCCTGCCTGTTGCCATGCTTTCAAACCGCCTTCTAGCAGTTTTACTTTTTTGTGACCATACATTTCCAGTGTCCATAAAATTCGTGATGCTTGCAGCATACCGCCACCATCATAGGCAACCACCAAATCATCATTGCGAATACCAGCGTTGCTGAACAAGGTTTTAGCTTTATCCAGTGTGATGACGCGACCAGTTGTGCCAAACTCGACGAAAGTAGCGGTAAAAGGTATGCTTATCGCGTTTGGCAGGTGTGACTCTTCATAGAACTTTGCAGGGCGCGCATCGATAAGTACGACTCGCTGCTGTTGACCGAGAGACATCAACTCATTGGCAGTAATACGAAAACTGTCTGCCGCAACAGCCTGCCAACTCAATAAACTCAACACAAAAAGCCAAAAATATTTCATGATACCATCTCCAAAAGCTCTATTTGTAAGACCAGAATACCAACTCAGTTTACCATAAGACTTTGACATGACTTAGGGTAAATGAAGCAATTTAGGCTAAAATATAAACCTTAATGCTCGAATATTTGTTGAACAATCGGAAGAATTATGAAAGCAACCTACCAACTCTATGGTATTGCCAACTGCGATACCGTTAAAAAAAGCCGCGCTTGGTTAGCGCAACAAGCAATCATGGTTGAATTCGTTGATTTCAAAAAGCAACCACCAACGCTTGATAAATTAAGCCAATGGTCGCAACAGCTGGGCTGGCAAAACTTACTTAAAAAGACAGGAACAACCTGGCGAAACCTAGCACAAAGTGAACGTGAAAATTTGGATGAAGCGAAAGCCATTGCGTTAATGCACCAACACATCAACTTGATTAAACGCCCGTTATTGGTTGACGGTGATCGCATTGTATTAGCAGGATTTAAGCAAGCCGAATGGGAAAAACTAGACCATCCAGCTTAATGTAACAGGACAAAAGCTCCTCATCTCAGGGGCTGTAAAAAACAGTGAGTCTGAATAAAAAGCGAAGCAGATTATTCAGACTTTTCTAACGCTTTATTTTGGCTCTCGCTAACTTAACTGAAACTTGACCCAACAGGTTACGGCTACGCCAAAAACGCACTGCCCATTGCCACAAACGTTTGTCTTGACTAAACAATAATGGCAACATCAAGGCGACAGGTAGAGTCCATTTAGCAAAATAACTCACCTTTTCGGTCACATATAACCAAGTTTGGTAGGTGGCTGCTCCACCTGCAAACAAAATATTGTTGTCGGTACGAAAAAAATCTTCAATTTTATCGACATCATAATCACTAAAGCCGGCACGTTTATAATAATCTGCAACCGCACTAGCGTTCTCTTCCGCCTCTTGCAGACTAAATGGCAAAACTAAACCATAGTCAGGATCAAGCAACCACCACTGCCCTTCATCCACCTCGGCCGTTAAAATGACGTGACCGTGTAATTCAATCAATTTGGCGGGAATTCCTTGTTCTGCTAGAAAGCCCGCCGTGATAATCGAATGTTGTGAACATAACCCAACCCCGCGGGCAATGGCTTTACGATGATCTTGAAACTCATACATGGCAAAATACTTAGGGTTAACATAGGCCAAAGCGCGTAAGATGAAGTTTTCTGACCAAGGTAACAAAATACGGTATTCTGCACGATGCTCGTCTTGCCAGTAATGCATCACACTTTCACTCACCAACAGACTCAATTGCGTCAGATAGTCAGCTCGGTTAGTGGGATCTAGCTGTTCCAAGCGCTCATAAAATTCTGCTTCTGTCCATTTCAAATCGTTAACGAAATAAGTGGCTGTTTCATCCATCAATTCGTTACTGCGGGCAGGTGTCAATAACCCCAAAAAATTAAGACTCATTAGCCACATTCCGAGCAGAAAAAGCGCGTTCTTAATCACTGCGTGTCCCCTGGCTGTCATAAAATCGTCATAAAAATGTCACACTTATATATTAGCTCATGATGATATGTTTTGAAAGTTGTTTCGGCTTGGTTACACTAAAGAAAATGACGGGGACTCAAGTGATGCAAAACGAACATACCTCTTGGCATAGCCAGTCAGAAAGCGAAGTATTAAATAAGCTCGCCAGCCAGCGCAGCGGGTTAAGTGACTCTATGGCGCAAGATCGCTTGCAAACTTATGGTGCTAATCGGCTACCTGCCCCTCATAAAACTTCAGCTTGGTTACGTTTTTTACAACAATTTCATAATGTGCTTGTTTATGTTCTCATTGTTGCTGGTGTCATTGCGGGGTTACTGGGGCATTGGATCGATACCATTGTCATTCTGGCAGTAGTGGTTATTAATGCCATCATTGGTTTTATTCAAGAAGGACGTGCCGAAGCGTCTATTGATGCCATTCGTCATTTGCTCTCATTACAAGCACGAGTCATGCGCGATGGTCATCAAAAAATAATCGACTCTGAGCAGTTAGTACTAGGCGATATTTTGCTGTTAGAGGCAGGAGATAAGGTACCGGCTGATTTACGTGTGCTGCAAAGTCATGCCTTAAGTGCGCAAGAATCGACGCTCACCGGTGAATCCCTAGCGGTAGAAAAACGTGCTCAAGCCGTGGCAAGCGATGCGCCATTAGCTGATCGTCAGTCTATGCTATTTAGTGGAACCTTTATTACCAGCGGCCAAGGTATGGGGGTGGTCGTTCATACCGGACAATCAACCGAACTGGGTAAAATCAGCGGCTTACTGAGTCAAGTAACCACCCTACACACACCACTGACACTACAGATTGCTGTGTTTGCGAAACAGCTAACTGGACTCATTTTAATCATTGCGCTTGCCACTCTTGTGCTGGGTTATTGGGTTTATCAAATCGCTTTTGAACAGTTATTTTTATCGGTAGTGGCTTTTTCTGTATCAGCTATTCCTGCCGGATTACCCGCCATTTTGACCATTAGTCTTGCCTTTGGTGTGCAAGCCATGGCGCGGCGACAAGCGATTGTGCGTCGTTTACCCGCGATTGAAACCATTGGTTCTGTTTCAGTCATTTGTACCGATAAAACAGGTACCTTAACACGCAATGAAATGTTGGTTAATCAGGTAATTACCAGTTCAACAGCCTATCGAGTCGATGGAATAGGTTATGAACCTATCGGTGAAGTCACTGCCTTAACTGACGGTAAACACAATCCGAATCAGCTTAAACTGCTCGCACAAATAGCTTGTCAGTGTAACGATGCTGAACTCTTCCAAAGCCATGAAGGCTTATGGCAGTCTGCAGGCGATCCAATGGAAGTTGCGTTGCTCACCTTGGCGATGAAAATAGATGCTGACAGCATGGCAGAGCGCAAACAATGGACACGAACTGATGTCATTCCATTTGATTCACGCCATCGTTATATGGCCACCCTCAACCATGACCATGAACATCATGGCGTGATTTTAGTGAAGGGTGCCCCTGAAGCTCTGCTGTCGCTCTGTCAATGGCAAGTTAATGAAGCCAATGCTAGCGTGGCGATTGATCATGCCTATTGGCAGCAACAACTCGCCAGTTTAACGCAACAGGGACAAAGAGTGCTGGCCTTTGCTTACAAGTCGGTGCAAGCCCAACAAACGATTTTATCGCACGATGATCTGACTCATGAGTTAATCCTTATTGGCTTGGTCGGACTGAGCGATCCACCAAGACCTGAAGCGATAGAAGCCATCCAAATTGCCTATAAAGCAGGCATTGCGGTGAAAATGATTACTGGTGATCACGCTGATACAGCACAAGCGATTGGTCGTCAAATGGGACTAGCCAACACGAGTATCGTGATGACGGGACAGGAAATTGAGCAACTCAGTGACGAAGCCTTGCTTGAAAAAATCCCGCATACCGATATTTTTGCTCGCACCAGCCCAGAGCATAAACTGCGCTTGGTGATGGCATTTCAGTCTTTAGGCTTAACGGTTGCCATGACGGGTGACGGCGTTAATGATGCCCCCGCCTTAAAACGCGCTGATGTGGGCATTGCTATGGGTAACAAAGGCAGTGAAGTGGCCAAAGAGGCTGCAGACTTGGTACTGGCAGATGACAACTTCGCCTCAATCGTGGCAGCGGTACAAGAGGGTCGGCGTGCCTATGACAACATCCGCAAGGTGATCCGCTGGACCTTGCCCACGAATACCGCTGAAGCCTTAACCATTTTAGTGGCCCTACTATGGGGACTAACCTTACCCATTTCTCCTGTACAGATTTTATGGATTAATCTGGTCACCGCGGTAACGCTCGGTATTGCTCTGCTCTACGAACCCTTAGAAGCGAATGCCATGCAACGACCACCACGCGACCGTTTCGAATCCTTAATTTCTGGTGCATTAGCTTGGCAAATGGCGTTCGTCGGTGGCTTGTTCTTTACACTGGTTTATGGAAGCTATTCTTTAGCCGTGGCATATGATTACAGTCATGCGCAAGCCAGTACTATTGCCATGAATATGCTGGTATTACTTGAGGTTTATTATCTGTTTTTTAGTCGTAACCTCTATGGTTCAACCCTCACTCGCCAAACGTTTATGGCGACACCAGCCTTGTGGGTAACCGTTCTATTGGTGATGAGTTGTCAGCTGCTCATCACCTATGTACCGCTGCTACAAACAGCATTTGGTACTGCAGCAATTGGCTGGATGGAATGGGGACTCATCCTATTCGCTGGCGCCTTGGCTTATCTGATCATGAGTATTAAACGTCACTTAAATGAACGCTAATTGG